>JAGCXP010000107.1 GCA_017961345.1 Bacteroidales bacterium
CCCTCACGGGGACACCGGCCTCACCGGACGCAAGATCATCGTGGACACCTACGGCGGGAAAGGAGCCCACGGCGGCGGAGCCTTCTCCGGCAAAGACCCTTCGAAAGTGGACCGCAGCGCCGCCTACGCCGCCCGTTACATCGCCAAGAACATGGTCGCCGCCGGTCTCGCCCGGGAAGCGCTCGTCCAGGTCAGTTATGCCATCGGCATCGCCCGCCCCTTAAGCATTTTCGTAAACACCTACGGCACCGCAGCCCAAGGATGGGACGACGGCGCCATCGCCGCGAAAATAGGCGAACTCTTTGACCTGCGCCCCGCCTCGATCATCGAGAAATTCCAACTGAAAATGCCCATCTACGAGCCCACCGCCGCCTATGGCCACGTCGGACGCCGCTCCTACCTCGCCCCCGTCCGGATTACCCGCGACTTCCTCGACGGCAAAGGGCGCCGCACCGCCATCGTCCAGGCCCGCTTCTTCGGCTGGGAACAGCTCGACGCCGTCCCCCTCATCAAAAGCGCGTTCGGACTGGAATAATCAGAACTGGCAAATAAATAACCGCCACGGTAAAAGGGAACACCCTGTCCTTTTCTTGGGAAGGAAAAGATTGGGTATTTACGAAAAAGAATAAATAGTGCACGGGCCGCAAAGAAGCCCTTCAAACATGGCCAGCAACAGGTGGGGCGTAAACCGATATAAATCAGCACATTGTCAAAAATCACCCGCGCAATATTGCACAGGTGATTTCTAATAATCCCTTCTGTTTCAATAAGTTAGTCAAAAGCCCATCGTAAAACCCGTCAGACTCCAGGATGGAAGGTTGCTTGTTGGTGGAGTTCTATTTCTTCGGCTTGGAATGGTACTATTGCTTAATAAACAACACCTTATCGCCTTTCATGTCAAGGGTTATAACCTTGCCATTGACGACTCCGGTAAAAGACCCTCCTACATACTGCGTCTTTCCGGAAGCATCCCTATGAGAAGTTACGATAAAAGTGATATTCGGGGCCTCGTAAACATAGCGTCCAGCGAAGACTTCATTCAAGTAGATTTCCTGGAGTTCGAAGTCGTTCTTAGTAAAGCGAAGCTCCATTGCGGATCCTCTTTCTCCTCCAAGCCATTTCGTTCCAGAAAGCACGCCATCTTTCGTGCAAGAAGAGAACCCCAACACGATAAGGGCAAGGGTAATGATAAATACTACACGTTTCATTTCTTCAAAGATAGGCATTAAATTTTCTCAATGCATTCGCTATTGACTGTCATAGCGTTGTCAAAGATAGAAAATCTGAAAGCAAATCACAACTAGCGCATCGCAGTATTTTGCGATGCAAAAATAGCCCGTGTTACCGGGCTATGAAAGGACAATTTAAAGTATTATCGACGATGTCTAATAATCATATCGGCCTTGATGTTCGTGCAAATGGTTTTAAAGTAGTCTGATAGCATTTTTCGTACATTATCATCATGGAAACGATAGGTCGCACCCGCAATTCCGCCACGAACGCCCTCTTTGTTTTCTGTCAAATAGTCGTACTTAAACACACGAGATTCACCGCCCCAGTAGTGCACAATATATGCTTTAATAAAGCCTAATGAAATGATGTACTTTTCGTCACAACACGAAATAAACACCTTATAATTGAGTCGATATTTGTTTTTACCATATTCAAAATATGCGTTATTATAGTTGTAACATTTGATTTTATTCTCATCGTCCCAATTGCAGGAAGAAAAAACAGGATCCCAACTTGTCCCCGAAATATATCTGCACCAATCATAAAGCTCTTCCTGACTTACTCCGGTTGTTTTTACCTCCATAGAATAAGTCAGCCAGTTATGCTCTTTCTCGACTTTTGCAGAAAGCGTAAGAGATAATGTCAGCGACAGCAGTATGAGCAGAACCTTTTTCATCTTAATGTTCTTTACTGTAGATTACTACAAATATTGCGCCAGCACATAAAAAGCCACCTCGGTGGGGAGGTGGGGTTCTATTTGAAAAATTCTTGATCCGCAGGGGAAAATACTTTTGAGTCGCGAACTAGATTTAATACGAGTTCCAAGTCCTTCGGATGAAGACTACCTCGCCGAGTGGCAACTCCCGCTTGAATATCTGCCAATAAAACAGCTGACGGAATCTTAATTACTTGAGAACAATCCAGATAAGAATTGTGCGTAAGGAAGGCATATTCATCGGGCGATAAGCCTACTTGCAGTTCAAGAAGACGTGGCTTAGATAACAGAAAACCACGAATGTTGGAATTAATGAAGAACGCTCCAATGATATGTGTCGCGTTTTGCCCGAGTACCACAAAAAACTTCCCATGGTCAATGGACGGGAAGTTCGTCGAATGAAAGATGTCACCCTTCTTAAACGTCATAAACGCTTAATGTCGAGAAGCATAAAAATTTTCAACGAGCATCTTTTCATTAATGAAAGAAATAAATCCTTCATCATTGCCGTCTTCGCGCATCATGTCGGAAAAGTCAATCAATGCGTCTTTTGCAGTGTTTCTCCAAGCAAAATCATGGGACTTTTCTCGAACAACCGCGAAAGGTAAATCTTTGTTCTCGTTTAGCGACTTGTCTAGGAATTCAATGTCGCTTGGCGAAAGATACTTCATGTCCGCATCCTTCTTTGGCACAAGAAAATAATTCCCGTTTACGTCAAAGAATTTTGAATAAAATGAAAATGCCTTCTTGTCCGAAGAATATAGACTATCTCCTCGAACAATCTTGAACATATCATAAATGCGCGTAGGAACGGGGCCATCGTTCATGGCAACATACGAATCCCCTGAAATGGTACGCCCCCATTCAGAGAGGTGCGCCTTATCTGCAAAGTAGATTACCTTAAAAATTTTGTGAAAATCTCTCCGCTCAAGTTTGTTCGCGACATAAAGGACAACATTAATCGCTTTTTCCCTGTCAAATACTGGAGTGTTAATGGCGGTCATCTTATTGAACGTATGTTTATTCAGCGCCGCAAATATACGCATTTCGCGAAAAAATTCACACATATTTGCCAAATTTGTGTAAGAATTGTATCTGCATTGTACAATACAACCCCTATTTTTCCTCCGGCCATGCTCGTTTGATTTCATCGATGACTTCCTGGGTGAATCCGTACATGAGGCGGGCGGCGAACTGTTATCGTGTTGTCAAAGATAGAAAATCTGAAAGCTAATCGCAAGGGCCGAAAAGAAGACGGACAGGAAGAAGAGTTTTGAGCCTGTTTGTCCGAAGGACCGCGAAGCGTTCTGGCGAAAAACACTTTCGCAATATGTCTGCACGTCATTTATTGACGTGCCTTACAAAGTTAGAAAAAGATTTGAATTGTTGCAAATGAGCGGCGAAGGCCGTAAATAAGCGCGGCTGCGAATTCAGCCGAAGAAAAAGGTTGACAGGTCTTTTTCGATATAGCGAAAGCCGCGTTCGATACGATCTCTTTGTGCCTGTCGGGGTTTGCTTCCCTTGATATAAGACCAGAGCTGTTTCTGATTGATTCCGGTCAATTTTTGCATACCCGCCAAAGTAAAATATCCGGCCTCAACATAGTATTTCAGCAGGCTGGTTGCATCCACCCGATAGGACAAGTCATATTCTCCGTCAAGAAAAGGCGGATATTTGAATCCCTCTTCCAGAGCCGTCTCTTTATAGAACTTCATCTGCTCCAGCATGTCCTGTTTGGCCGCCTCTATCGTATCGCCATGCCCGGAAAAAATCTCATCCTTGCAGTAAACGCTATAAGAGCCATCCAAAGCCCGCTCAATGATTGCTTCAATCGTTTTCATTTTTTCATCAAATTAATCATCCAAACCCATCTCACGCATCATTTTCTTCTGCAGTCCCTTACCCATTTCTTTACTCCCATGATAAGGAACAGGATACGTTATATCTCCTTTTCTGTAAATAATATGACTCCCCCGCTGACGCAACACAACCCATCCGTTCCGTACCACAATTTTGTGAAATGCTCCATACTTCATTTTAATTGACCTAGCAAAGATAGTAAATAATCTATTATAATAGTAATTTGCTCAATAGAAATTTTTCTACTAAAATAAGTAACATATTTCTATTTCAAAGAAGGAAACTTCTACGGCCTCCCCAACTTGATGTCGCAAATTGCGACTTCAAGATTTGACGCGTGATTATTCAGCTTATTGACTTGTGAAGGGAGCGACTTTAGAATAAAAGGACCCTGCTCCTGATTTCATTACCGGCCGATTCGACGACCACCTTGCTGTTGCAAAGATAAACAAAAATTCGAAGCGTAGTGTGCGACAGCGGCGGCGTGCTGGATGCTCCGAGCGTAGTGGGAAAAACGGGGGTGGGAGGGATGCGCAGTGAGCGGGGCGCGAAGCGGATGCCGCATTTGTTCAAAGCGACCGAAAGGGAGCAAGTTATGCGGCAAGCGAACGGGTTGGCCCCGTTTTTTCCCTTCGAGCGAGCGAGCGCCAGTGCGTCGCCGCCAGCACACCTGCGCGCACAAAATGGGCCGAAAACGTAGTGGAGCAATGCTGCAGCACGGCGCCACTTCGTATTGAGGCCAAAAACAGCGTGGAGCAATGCTCGAGTACTGGCGCGAGCGGAAATGGGAGAGAGCGAAGCCGCGCAAATAGCGGAGCGGCAGGGAGGCGTTTGGCCGATCATTTGTCCGAAGGGACCGCGAAGCGTCTGGAGGACAAATGCCCCCTGCCGGCCGCGGACTTGCGGGCGAGAGGCATTCCCCTGCCGTCCGCGATAGCGGCGAGCGAGCGCTTATAGCCGTTCCTGCTCCCTGCGCAGATCCTTTTCTTTGATGGAGGCGCGCTTGTCGTACTCCTTCTTACCCTTGGCCAGAGCAATGTCGAGTTTGGCGTAGCCGTTGTCGGCAATAAAAAGACGGAGCGCAACGATGGTGAGGCCTTTGTCCTTGACGGAGCGCTGGAGTTTGCGCAGCTCCTTGCGCTGGAGAAGGAGTTTGCGGTCCCGCTTGGGATCGTGACGGCTCCACGGGCCGGACCAATCGTAGAGAGACACCTGCATATTCTTGACATAGAGTTCGTTCCCGCTGAAATAGCAGAACGCATCCACCAGCGATGCCTTCCCCTCGCGGATCGACTTGATTTCGCTCCCGCAGAGGACGATGCCCGCCGTATAGCGCTCCAGAAACTCGTAATCGAAACTGGCGCGCCGGTTCTTGATCTCTATGTTACCCTTCTTTTTCAAACTTAACGGATGGTCGTTTCCAAAATGCCGCTGGCCAGGCCGTCCGCACACTGTAGCAGGGCGCAAAGCGGTGCCTTATCCTTCGCCGCGCTGCAATTTCCCTTCATCTCGGCGCTCTGGAACGGAAGATCCCAGGCGTTCATATGCCAGCGGATGGCCAGGATTTCATCCATGGAGAGTTTGAAGCCCCACTGAAGCAAGCGAATAACCGATTTCTCCCCATGACCGAGCGGACAGGCGGAGTAGTCCACTTCGTAGGTATCCACCTCTTCCCAACGGCCCGTATCGGGGTTTTTCTTGTTGCGTTTGCCCTTTTTGTAGATTTCCGACTTGCACACGTCGTGCAGCAGGGAGACGATAATGACGCTATCCATGGGAAGCCGTTTTTCAAGCGAAGCGTCCCGCGCGATGAGCTGCTCCCGCAACATCAAGGCCATATCACAGACATTCAGGGAGTGCTCGAGCAGCCCTCCTTCACAGTTCAGATGGAACACCGTCGAAGCCGGGGCCTGGAAAAAGCCCAGTTTATCGAGGTTGCGCAAGACGATATCCACCCCTTCCCGGCCGGTTGACCGGAGCAATTGTTCAAATTTATCTTTCATCTTGTTATTTTTTTCTTCCAATCAGACGGGCCGCGTAGCGCGCCATCATTTCCCGCTGCAGGACGTTGAGCGGAAGGGCATCGAGTTCGGAGAGCGCTTTCTGATGCAGGCGGGCGATTTCCGCCTGGGCCTCTTCCCCTACCCCGAGATCATCATAGACCGCCTTCACGGCGGCTATCTTAGCGGCTTTCTGCTCCGCTGTCTGAATCGGAAGGCGCATGGCCTGCAGCAATGCCGTCCGTTTCTCGCCTGCCGTTCCTTCCAGCGCCCGCGTAAGAAGCCAGGTCTTCTTGTCATTGAGGATATCCCCGCCGATGGCCTTGCCGAACACCGCAGGATTACCATAGGTATCGAGCCAGTCATCCGCAATCTGGAAAGCCAGTCCGAGGTGGTAACCGAAACGGTAGAAGGCATCGCACCACTCCTCGGGAACGCGGGCGATTAAGGCCCCCATCTTCGCAGAGCAGGCCATCAGCACGGCCGTCTTTAGCCCGATCATCTGGATGTATTCCTCCATGGACACGCTCTCGCGCGACTCAAACTCCATATCGTACTGCTGTCCCTCGCAGACCTGGGCGGCCGTCTGGCAAAAGAGCGAAAGCACCTGCGGCAGCACTTCGGCCGGAGCCTGCGCGATGCGCCGGTAACTGTCGATGCTCATTACGTCCCCCGAGAGGATGGCCGTATTGTCGTTCCACTTGCGAAAGACCGTGGGCTGCCCCCGGCGGATATCCGCCTTGTCCATGATGTCGTTGTGGATAAGCGTAAACGAGTGGAACACCTCCAAAGCGGCGGCCGGAGAGAGGATTTCCTCGCCGAACTGGTCGCAGAAGAGGGCATACACCGTCAGGCACAGACGCGGCCGAACCCGTTTTCCACCGAGCTCGATCATATAGCGGAGCGGATCATACAGACCGGAGGGTGTCTGCGTAAACTGGATTTCCCGGAACAGGGTCTCCAGGATTCTTTCAAGATTGACTTCCGATATCATAAATCAAAGGTAAAGAATTTTGTGTATTTTTGCAAAGAAAAAACGTGAAAATGTCATCCACCGCCATCGTCGTCAAGCATACCGGCAGCCACTACCTGCTTTCCGAACTCCCCCGCTGGGAACCGTTCGAGGCTGTCCTGCGCGGCAACCTGCGCCTGAGCGAAGGGAACGCGACCAACCCCGTAGCGGTCGGAGACCGGGTGGAGTATGAAAAGGATGGGGCCTCGTGCGTCATCACGAAAATTCTCGAGCGGAAGAACCATCTCATCCGCAAATCCACCAACCTTTCGCGTCAGAGCCACATTTTGGCCGCCAACATCGACCGGGCTCTCGTCGTAACGAGCCTGTATTTCCCCCGCCTGAAATTCCCCTTCCTCGACCGCATTCTCGTGACCTGCGAAATGTTCCGCATTCCCGTGACGATTGTGCTCAACAAAACCGACCTCTATGCAGCGGAATGCGCGGATGAAATCGCCGCCTTCGATGCCATCTACCAGGGCGCGGGCTACGAGGTCCTGCACACCTCCGTCAAAAGCGGAGAAGGACTGCAGGCGCTCCAGCAGGCCTGCAAGGGCAAGGTCTGCCTGTTCTCCGGCGAGTCCGGAACCGGCAAATCGAGCCTGATTAAGAGCCTGGACCCCACGCTGGAACTTCGTACGGGAGCCATTTCCACCGCCCATCTGCAGGGAAAGCACACCACCACCTTCTATGAAATGTTTCCCCTTCGCGGCGGAGAAGGCGGTTTTGTCATTGACTCCCCGGGCATCCGGGGCTTCGGGCTGGTCGGTCTGGAGAAGGAAGAAATCGCCCTGTATTTCCCCGAAATGCTGAAAGCTGCACAGCAATGCCGTTTTACCCCCTGCACGCATACCCACGAGCCGGGTTGCGCGGTCAAGGACGCGGTGGAAAAGGGGCTGATCAGCGCCGAGCGCTACGCTTCCTATCTCGGCATGCTGGAAGAAGAAGGGAAGTATCGGAAATAACGGCGCCTACTTCTTGTCGTAGGCTTCGAAGACGGAATTCTGGCTGACGTATTCCGGAACGACCTCCTTCATCAGTTTGATCAGCGAAGGGACATCCCCCTCGATGGCCAGATCCCGCATACGGTTTACAAACCGGTCCGCCTGCTCATAGGAATACTCCCGCACACGGGCCACGCGAATGCGCTCGTGAGGCGTAGGGAGGGTATTTTCCTCGTTGCTGAGTACTTCCTCATAGAGTTTTTCACCCGGACGGAGTCCCGTATATTCAATCTTGATATCCACATCGGGAACATAACCGGCCAGTTCGATCATCCTGCGGGCCAGCACGTCTATCTTGACGGACTCGCCCATATCGAAGACAAAGATATCGTTGCCCTCGGAAAGATTGGCCGCCTCGAGCACCAGCGAGCAGGCCTCGGGAATGGTCATGAAGAAGCGGTTGATCCTGGGATCCGTCACCGTAACAGGACCGCCCTGGGCGATCTGTTCGCGGAAACGGGGAATCACGGAACCGTTGGAACCCAACACATTGCCGAAACGGGTCGTAACGAAACGGGTTTTCCCCTTCTGAAGCAGGCCCAGGCTCTGGACATAGATTTCAGCCAGACGCTTGGTGCAGCCCATGACATTGGTCGGATTGACCGCCTTGTCGGTGGAAATCATCACCATCTTTTCCGCCCCGTATTCCACGCATTTGTCCGCCACGTTCCGGCTGCCGCAGACATTGGCCATCACGGCTTCGCAGGGGTTCTCCTCCATCAGGGGAACATGTTTGTAGGCGGCAGCATGGAAAACAACCTGGGGATGCCAGCGGGAAAACACGTCATCGAGCCGCTGCGCCATTCGCACATCCCCGATGATGGGAACGAAGGACAGGGAAGGGAACTTTTCCTCCAACTCCAGACGCAGGTTGTGCATCGGGGTCTCGGCGTTGTCAAAGAGAATCAGTTCTCGGATATTGAACGAAGCAATCTGGCGGCAAAGCTGCGAACCGATGGAACCGGCGGCGCCCGTCACGAGTACGGTCTTTCCGGCCAGGTCAGAGGCAATTACGTCCGTGGAAATCCGGATGGGAGCCCGCTCCAGCAGGTCTTCGATGTTGATATTCCGGATACGAAGCCGGTTGCTGAACTGCTCGGCGCCCGGGGTGATGAGCACCTCGAGGCCCAGCTGCGTCGCGAAGTTCACCAGCCGTTCCCGCTCGGATGCCGCATCGCTTTCTTTGGCGAAGAGAATCCCCGTCATGGACGTAGATGTAATAATCTGCTGTATATCTTCCTCTTGCTCAAAGGCATAGACCTGGCAACCGGCCAGGCGGTAATCCTCCTTCTTTTTCCCGGGGACCAGGAAACCGACGATTTCATAGTGGGGCGAATTGCGGAAACGAGGCAACAGAGCGATGGATTTTTCGGAAATGCCATAGACCAGCACCCGTTTGCTCCGAATCCGGTCCGAGAGTTTTTTCCTATAGAAATCGTAGGCAGCGAGCAGGAAATAGCGGAAGAATACCAGGAAGCCGAAAGTCAGGACCGCATCCAGCGAGAGGGTCAGATAAACTGCCGGACGGAGTTTCCCCACGATATACCAGGTCAGCCCCAGCAGAAACACTTTCACCGCCACCGCGATGATGAGACGGATCCCGTCCCGGGCATTCATGTGACGGATGACGCCCCGATAGGAGGAGGTCAAAACAAACGCGACCACGGACCAGACCGTAGCCAGCGCCACATACTGGACAAAAAATGCGGCGGAGAGAAAAACGTGGAGAATGCCGCGAATGAGCAGCAACACGACCGCGGAAGCCAGCACGGACAGACCTACGTCCAGCAGCAGAATCAGCTTGGGCGAAGCATAATGGCTGAGATATTTGGACAGCCGGGAATAAAGAAACGTATCAGCCATTTACTCGTAAAATTTATCGACGATGCGTTGCAGGATAAACCAAATCCCCTTGCGTTCGATGTGCGTAGCGTACGCGATGCGGCGGACGTGGCGGATATAAGGCGTATCGTGGCGGATGTGCCACATCATAAAGGCATAGAAAACCCACGAAATGAGCAGGGCGACGCCCACGACGACATACAGCTGCACTTCCAGACTGGCTCCGCACAGGAAGGAGATCCACCAGCAGAGCACCACGAGCGTATTGAGCAGCAGGATGCGGAGCGTCGTACCGATGTGGGAAAAGCCCATCTCGATGAAAAGATGATGCAGATGCGTCTTGTCCGCATCGAAGGGAGAATGCCCCCGGACAATGCGCGCCCCCATCACGCGGAGGGTGTCGAAAATGGGCACGGCGAGCGAGGCCAGGGAAAAGGCGACGAAAGAGATGCGGTCCTGATGGAAATAGTTCTCCACCGGAGAGTTGGTCTGCAGGGTACGGATGATGAAGGAAGCGATCAGCAGCCCCGCCACCAGCGTGCCGCCGTCACCGAGGAAGATCTTGGACTTCTTGCCGAAGACATTGTGCAGGAAAAAGGGAAAGAGGGCACCGGAGGTAGCCGCCGAAAAAGCCGACCAGCTGTAATCGCCCGAACGGAAGAAGACATAGCAGAACATCAGGCTCGCCATCATGCAGAAACCGCTGGAGAGTCCGTCCACCCCGTCGAGCAGATTGATGGCATTGATAATGCCCACCACGGTGAGAATGGTCAGCAGCCAGGCAGCCCAGTCGGGGATCCGATGGACGCCCCAAAGGCCGTGAAAATCGTTGATGGCGTAGTCCTTGACGGACATCATCGCCACCACGACCAGGATTTCCATCAGAAAACGGGTGTAGGGACTCAGGCCCAGAATGTCGTCCAGGGTTCCCAGATAAAGGCAGACGATCGCCCCCAGCATAATGGGATAAAGCATCCCGCTGCCGAAAAAGGCACGGGAGAAACAGGCGCCGAACACGATGCCGAAAAAGACGGCGACGCCGCCCAGCAGGGGGACGGGAGCACGCTGGAGCTTGCGGCTTTGGGGATTGTCCAGCACGCCGCACTTGACGGCAACCCGCCTGGTGAGCGGACTGATCAGTTCGACCGCCAGGAAGGAGACAAGCATCGAAGCCAGAATATGAAGAATCGTCAGCCGCATCTCAGCCCAAAGTTAATCATTATTTTCCAACTTTTCAAGATAAGCGGCCGGAATGTAGGACGTAGCGACGGCGACGACACCGTGAATAGTGACGATCAGCCGCTTGTTTCCCTGGATGCGCTTGATATAGCCCTCGGCGCCCTTGAAAAGCCCGTCGGTCACCCGCACCTTCTCCCCCGACTTGAACCGGACCGCCTCAGGATCAATAAGTTTGAGGTTCTTGTCCGCCATGCTGGTCACAAAGCGAAAGACATCCATGTCGTGTTCCGGAATGATATAAGGCGTGCGGTCAGGCCGGGAGACATAGACCATCAGCCAGCCGTACCACTTCTGGCGGATGTTCTCAATCTGCGTGGGGCTTGTCCGCACGAACATCAGCGAGGTGATAACATTGCGCGGCACGTACATTTCGCTCACGAGGGGCTCGAGCAGTTCCTCGAAACGACGCGTACGGTTGAAGAAAACCTTCAGTGCGTACCAGTTCAACGATTCGGGGTCACTCCCCTGCCTCTTTGAGTCGTTCTGCATTTTCGGCGATAATAAGCTGGTCGATGACCTCCTGGATGGCGCCGTCCATGAAGACGGGGAGGTTGTACATCGTATAGCCGATGCGGTGGTCGGTCACGCGGGACTGCGGATAGTTATAGGTTCGGATTTTGGCGGAACGGTCGCCGGTAGAGACCATGGTCTTGCGTTTGGCGGAAATGGAATCCAGATACTTCTGATACTCCATATTGTAGATACGCGTGCGAAGTTCCGCGAGGGCTTTGTCGAAATTCTTGAGCTGGGATTTCTCATCCTGGCACTGGACCACAATGCCCGTGGGGATGTGCGTCAGGCGGATGGCGGAATAAGTCGTATTCACGGACTGGCCGCCGGGACCCGAAGAGCAGAAGGTATCCTTGCGGATATCGTTCATATTGAGTTCGATATCGAATTCACCCGCCTCAGGCAGCACGGCCACCGACGCTGCGGAAGTCTGTACACGGCCCTGCGTCTCGGTCTGGGGCACACGCTGGACGCGGTGCACGCCGCTCTCATATTTGAGCGTACCATACACATGGTCGCCGCTGACCTTGAACACGATTTCCTTATAGCCGCCAGCCGTACCCTCGGAAGAACTCGTCACTTCCAGTTTCCAGCCCTTGCTCTCAATGTATTTTGAGTACATGCGGAAAAGGTCACCGGCAAAGATGGCCGCCTCGTCGCCGCCCGCACCGCCGCGGATTTCCACGATGGCGTTCTTGCCGTCCTCGGGGTCGGCCGGAATGAGCAGAAGCTTGATTTCCTGCTCCATCTCGGGGATTTTCGGCTCGAGTTCAGCCAATTCTTCCTTGGCCATATCCCGCAATTCCTCGTCCTTCTCGTTGGCAATGATGTCCTTGGCCGCCTCGATATCCTCCACTGTCTTCTTATACGCCATTCCGGCCTTGATGACCGGAGCGAGTTCCTTGTAGTCCTTCGAGAGCTGGACATATTTCTTCATATCCGACATCACCTGAGGGTCGGAGAGCTGGGCCTGAAGGGAATCGTACTTCTCCTGCAGCCCCATAATCTTTTCTACTAGCGGATTGGCAGCCATATTCCGTCAAAAATAAATCCTGCAAATATACGAAAAATTCATCACGCCGGCCATCCGGCTATGAAAGCCGAAGGGGGGCGCTAACGAACAAGCAGCACGCTCGCCCAGACTTCACAGCCTTCTTCCCGACCTACAAAACCCAGGCGCTCTGTCGTGGTTGCCTTGACGCTCACGCGGTCCGCATCCACATTCATGACATCCGCAAGGGCTTGGCGCATCTGCGGAATGTAAGGTGCAAGTTTAGGGGCCTGGAGGGCGATGGTAATGTCCGCATTGCCCACGCCCCAGCCCCGTTCGGAGGCCATTTTTACCACTTGGGCCAGCAGTTTCTTCGAATCGACACCCTTATAGGCGGGCGAAGAATCCGGGAAATGTTTTCCGATATCTCCGAGCGCAAGAGCACCCAGAATGGCATCGCAAAGTGCGTGAATGGCGACATCTCCGTCAGAGTGGGCCACAAAACCCTTCGGCGAAACAATACTCACGCCGCCGAGGTACATCGGAAGTCCGTCCGCGAGGGCGTGGACATCGTAGCCATTACCTATACGTATATCATTATTCATACATTCAGCAGTCCTTCGGGCAGGTCCATATCAAGTATCCGTTTTTCTTCGTCCAGCGAAAGAATAAGGTCCTCGCGCAGCGGAACCAACGCCCCATTTTCAAGTTCCACACAGGGATTGCCCGGAAAATCCTCGAAAGCAACGATTTCTCCCGCTTTGAGGCCCTTGTCGAGCAACGTCCACCCCACCAGCAGGGAAAGGTCTTCCATCGGATCCTCGTCCTCCGAAAGGGCCTGACGCTCCATCCAGAGTTTCTCTCCCTCCACTTCCGCAATGTCAGCCTGCGTGCGTATGCCGGTCAGGTAGGAAAGCACCTTGGTATCACCGCGACGGCAAACGTCCGTCAGAAAAAAAGGTACCGGCCGCCCATCAAAAAAGATGAACACCGGTACATTTTTTCGGGTAACGAGGGAAATGAAGACGTCCGTATCGAGACCTTGCAAACCCAGCACCAGTTGTCCGTCGGCGCCATTGGATTTCAGCACCCGGGCGACAGGCCTGAGCTGGTCAGAGAACGTCATCCCCCGAAAAGGCTAGGCCTCGGTGGCAGCGCTCTCGACAGCTTCCTGGGCGGGAGCCTCGGCAGGAGCCTCCACAGCTTCAGCGGCCTCTTCGGTAGCCTCGGCGGCAACCTCTTCAGCGGCCTGGGCAGCCTCAGCGGCTTCCGCTTCAGCCTTGGCAGCAGCTTCCGCCTCCGCTTTCTTCTTGGCAAGGGCTTCGGCGCGGTCGGCATTGACCTTGGCTTCGGCGGCAGCAGCGGCTTTCGCCTTGCTCTCCTGCTCTTTGGCAAGGCCGCTCACCTTCGCGCTGACCTTCGCGTCCTTCGCAGCCTTCCAGGCCTCGAATTTCGCATCGGCCTGCTCCTGCGTCAAAGCACCTTTGGCGACACCGCCCTGGAGGTGTTTGCGGAGCAGCACGCCCTCATAGGAGAGGATGCGGCGGGTAACGATCGTGGTCTGGGCACCGACATTCAGCCAGGCCAGGGCACGGTCAAAATCAAGAACGATGGTGGCAGGATTGGTGTTGGGGTTGTAGGAACCAATCTGCTCGATGTAGCGACCATCCCGTGGTGCGCGTGTGTCAGCGACAACGATGTGGAAGAAGGCAAAGTTCTTCTTTCCGTGACGCTGGAGACGAATTTTAACAGCCATTTGGATCTGTTTTAAAAGGTTAAACTTTTTTCCTGCTCGAGGAAAATCGTGCAAAGATAGGAAAATTTTGTATTTTTGCAAAAGAAACCCTCACCCCAAAGAGATGAAAAAGTATCTGCTCGCCCTCTTTATCCTCCTGTCCGGAGCCCTCTGCCTGAGCGCCGAAAGCGCACTGAACAACAAAGCCGACAACATTCTCGGCAAATGGAAAGCCGTCCGTAACGGTGAAGTGAGCAAGGTGTGCGTCACCAAACTCTCCGATGGCAGCTACCAGGCGCAGGTTTACTGGCTGGAAGTCCCCCTTGACAAGAAAGGTAACCCCAAACTCGACGTCAAGAACCCCGACAAATCCCTTCGCTCCACGCCCGCAGACCAAATCGTGCTCTTCAAAGGATTGAAATACAACGCCGACAAGAAGCGTTGGGACGGCTGTGAGATTTACGACCCCACCAAAGGCTTGAAGGCCAAGTGCACCGTCGAATTCCAGGAAGACGGACGCCTTCGCATCAAAGGTTCCCTGCTGGGCATCAGCCAAAGCGTATATTGGGAACGCCTTTCCGAATAATGTCACCGACGGAACCCGTTCCGGAAGTTCCCGTGGGACGCGTCCTGCTGCACACCTGTTGCGCCCCCTGCAGTTGCGCCATCATCGAATGGATGCTCGGCAACGGCTATCAGCCGACGATTTACTACTGCAATCCCAACATTTATCCCGAAGAAGAGTATCTCCGCCGCAAGGCAGAGTGCACCCGTTTTGTCCGTTCGCTCGGCCTTACCATCATTGACGCCGACTACGATCACGCCGCCTGGCTAGCCTCCGTCCAAGGCTTGGAAGACGCCCCCGAACGCGGCCCCCGCTGCCTGCAGTGTTTCAAATTCCGTCTGCTCGAAAGCGCCCGCTACGCCCTTAAGAACGGCTTTCCCCTGCTGACCACCACCCTCGCCTCCTCCCGATGGAAGAGCCTGGACCAGATCAACGAAGCCGGAGCGTGGGCCGTCGAGACCGCGCTGGCCGAGTATCCCGGCAACGAGCCCCCTCACGCTGGAAGAGACGCAGAGAACGTAGCATCCCTCACCGGAAGCGACACCGGCAGCAAACTCCCCCCGCTCATTTGGTGGGACAAAAACTGGCGTAAAGGCGGCCTCCAGGAACGCCGGGGCGCCCTTCTCAAAGAATACAACTTCTACAACCAGCTCTGGTGCGGCTGCGAGTTCAGCCAAAGAAATTAGAGATCAATACCGGTCGCCTCTTTTATCTGTTCCGAAGAAATTCCCATCGCTTTCAGTTTCTGGGCCGTCTCCAGCAAGGCATCTTCACGACCTTCTGCACGGCCTTCCGCCAAACCTTCTGCACGACTCTTTTCCGCAACGAAACGTTTTTCGAGGCTGATATCCAATTCGTTTCTCATCTTTTCTTCGTACTCCTCCCTTTGTTTGATGTTCATCGTGCCCAACTCCGTAGCGTGATACAACAGGCGGAGGATATCCTCTGTAAACGACTCCGGCGGGGCGGTCATCTGATGCATATACTTCAACGAGAAGATAAACTTCTCCAGAAGGCTCTTGCATTTGGCCTCTTCGTTCGCCTCGTAGGGTAGCCGACCCATCTCCACATAGATGAAATGCAGCGCGTCCGTCATCAACTCCCCGTTCCGGGCGTTGCGGATGGAATAGCTGCTGATAAGCCCGTTCTCCGCCAACGCATGCTCATTCTCATGAGGAAGGGCGAAGTTGAGAAAACTCAGCACATACACGGGACGCAGCGAGTAATCCATCTTGTCGATGTCTTCCCCGGACAATCTCCGGTTGATCTTCTCCGCCAACTGACGGCGAATCGGATAGGTCGCATACGAGAGCATCCGCTCGCGATACGTCCGCTGTTCCCCGAACTGCATTTCGACAATGAACTCTTCTCCGGTCTGGTCATCCCTGCAAAGCAGGTCAAAGTTAGTCTTTTTCTCAGAAACCACCAAACCGTTCTGCTCCTTGTCCAGAAAAGTGAGCGAGGAAATGTGTTTCCCGGGTATGAGCAGTTCGATAATCTGACGGACCAGTTCCGGTTGGGAACGATTGACGACCACCACCTTGAAAGTGGAGTCATAGAGGATGCAGGCGTATTTCCCGGCCTGCACGGGAATGGGATTTGATGCCATAGATTGCAGCATTTAAAAAGTTAAACAATATACAGCACCGCAGCTGCGATGCCCGGACTCCTCACGGAGAACCGGACTGCAATACTATGATAAAATCCCCGGAAAAATCAAAAAGTCAAAAAAAGATTTTCCTTTTTTGAACCATTTTGTGAAATTGTAAGTTTTATGGCCTAAAAGCCGAGCGCAGTGTGCGATAGCGGGCGGCGTGCTGGATGCTCCGAGCGTAGTGGGAAAAACGGGGGTGGGAGGGATTGCGCAGTGAGCGGGCCGCGAAGCGGATGCCGCATTTGTTCGAAGCGACCGAA
>JAGCXP010000108.1 GCA_017961345.1 Bacteroidales bacterium
ATCGCCTGGGTGGGCCGCACCTTGATAATGGCGCAGACATTGTCGTTGACATCCAGCCGGCGGAAATAGCCGCTGGCATCCGTATCGTCGGCTCTCAACTGCGCCTTGCCGGAAATCGACATGCGTATCTGCGCGAACGACTCCACGCAGGGAAGCGCAAACAGCAGGCTTAGCAGCAGGAATATGAGGGTATTTCGCTTCAAGGCTTAAATGTTTCCGGGGCCATAGAGGCCGAATTCGGGGTCGGGTTCGGGCTGCCAGGTACGGATATAAATCAGCGGACGGGTGCTGTCTTCCATATCCACGAGAAGATAGAGATAACCCGAATCGTTGTAGTTGGAGGAGAAGTAATCCTGTTTGAGCTGGATGCCGTAGAGGTTTTCGCGGGCCCCGCGGGTCAGGCGGTAAATCTCCGCATTGGCAAACTGCAGATTGATGTACTCCTTGCTGGCAAAGCTGCTTTTCAGACGTTTGAGATAACTCTCCTTCGTCAGTTTATTGTATTCGATATCCTCCTGATCGAGGCGGATATCCCCTTCCATGCGCGTTTTCTTGACCACCCGGCCGACGATAATCAGCGCATCGTCGGAGAAGATGGAAGAAATGTAATCCAGACGCGTCAGCGCGAAAGCGGTCCGGTAATTTTCCAAAAATGAAATCAGCGCCATTTTGGCTCCGTCGCTCCATTGGGATTTGGAGAGGATGCCGCTAATGGTATCGGATTCAAGAGCGAAAGTCAGGTTGTCGATTTTTCCTTTGGCGTCAAACCAGAACGCCACGTGCTCAAGAATGTGGTGGTCGTTGGTCTTGAAGGAAAATACCATAGGAACGCTGCGACAGGTCCGGATGTCCCCTTCCGTGACCAGTTGCAGACCGCTCCGGTCCACCACGCGGGCGTTTCCGTACCGAATCAGTTTGGTGAAGACCGAATACCCGTTGGCGGTGAAATACTTGCGGACGGAGGAATACTTCTTCGTCCCGATGGCGTCCAGAACGAGGCCGACGTTTTCCAGCAGTTTCGCATCGCCGTCCACGGAGCCCGGTTCGTCATCCAGGTTTTCAAAGCCTTCGTGAACCGTCTGGGAAAGCAATTCAATCTGATTGGGGCCCGTATCTTCGTCGTAAGGGTACAGGTTTGCGTTCGCCTGATAGGTTGCCTGGTCCGTCGCCTGGTCAATCTCAGCGGCGGCCTCCGCCTCGGGATCATCCACCACACCTTCACCTTCGGCTTCCCCCTCCGTATCCGGGTGATTCTTCGAAGATTTGATCAGGTTGGCAATCGAGGTGATAATGGGGGTGATGACGCCCGGTATCAGGGCGACGCCGGCAATGCAGGCCTTTGCGAAATTGACGGCGGCCACCTCGGCCATCGCAAGCTTCATTTCCGCGTCCCCGGCATAGGCCAGTTTGACGTTGATGTCCACCTGCCGGACATCCATGCCGGAACGGAACTCCACCAGTCCGGTGCCATTGCGCACCTGCATATCCCCGCTCAGGCCGATACCGTCGTTATAGGTATAATCGAGCGAAGTGACGGGCTTCCCGTAGCAGGTCACCTGGAAGCGGCCCAGCAGCGGATTTTCCTCGGAAGGGCCGAGATACAGGAACTGAAGCCCCGAAAGGATGTTTTCGATGCGTTCCCGGGCGCAGAGGGACACCGGCTCGCTCTCTGGCTGCGATTCGTCTGCAGTCGCCTTGGGCCAAACGGTCGTCATCGTTTCGGGCAGGGTGGCGTTGAGCACCAGTGCCCAGTAAGCATATTTGAGTGCTACGTCCAGTTTCCCTTCCTGCTCAGCCCGTGCGGAGGCATCCAGCATCGAAACGATCCGAGCAGAGCGTTCGTTGTAAATGCGCTGCAACTCCGCTTTGGACAGCCAGGCAATGGCATAGCCCTCCTTCTTTTTCTTATCGTAATAGGTTCGCGTTTCCACGAAACGCAGAGTCACGTCCGTCGAGAAATTGGAACTGGCCGAATAGGCGATGCTCGTATGCCCGTCTTCCGACTTCTTTTCCAGGGACGCCTCGTCGCGGACCGTAATCTTGATCTGCTTGGCAAGGTCCGCACGGACCATTCCCAGCAGATAGTCCAGGAATTCGTTTTCCTTGACTTTTTTCTTGTTGGTTTCCTGACGAACCGAAAAATAATATCCCTCCCGGGTGAACTTCTGCCACTCGGGAGGCATATTCTGTGAGAAAGCGCCGACGCTGACAAAAAGCAGCGTCAGCAGCGTCAGAAACCGTTTAAAGCGCATTAGTTGCCCTTGGCGGCATCCATAATCTTCTTGTTCACCTCAATGAACTGCTCGAGTTCCTCGCCGGTGAGGTCGGCAGGCTTGAAGTTGGTGGCGTTGTTGAGCACCTGATTGAACTTGTCGCCACGAATGGCGATCTTCGCGGTCGCTTCATACATACGGTCGGCGGTGTTGTACACAACTTTCGTATCGCCGTAAGGCTCGCAGAACTTCGAAACGGAGGTGCTCACCTGCTCCCAGTAGGAGGTCAGGGCCTGCTGAACGGCGCCGTTGTTGGCCACGTTGCCGCGTTCCGCCTGATCCTTCACCGCATTGCTGAAGATACGGGAAATGGTGGCGTACGCCTCACGCTGAGCCAGCTCGATGGCCACCTGCTTGTTGTCGGCGGTACCGATTCCGGCAAACCACTTGTAAGGGATGTCGATCATGGCCGTGCCCTTCTCATTGAGGGCTTTGCCCATTTCAATGCCGGAGAGCTTCATCGTCTCGATGATGGTTTCCACACCGTTGACATCGGTGCCCGTGGTAACGGTGGCTTTCTTGGCGCTGCCGCAGGACACGGCAAGCAGGAGGATGGCGACGGAGGCCAGAATCTGGAAGTGTTTCATAATACTTTGTTTTTAAAGATTAATTGTTTCAATTTTCAAATTACCTACAAAATTAAGCATTTTTTCCAAGATACATTATTTTTTATTTGAAAAGGAATCGCTATTTTTGCAAATCTTTTTAAACCTCACGTATAATGGTTCAATCGATGACCGGTTACGGGCGCTCGGAAGCCCTTTTGAAGGAAGGTCGCCTGATCTTTGAAATCAGGAGCCTGAACGGCAAAAATGCCGACATTTCCATCAAGAGTCCCCTGCTGCCCAAGGACAAGGAAATCGAGGTACGCAAATATCTTGCCGAAACGCTCGTTCGCGGAACCATTGACGTATTTATTACCTGGGAACCCAACGCGGCCGAAAGCGCCCGAAGCATCAATGAAGACCTTGCGGCCGCGTACTACGGCCAAATGAGGGCCCTCGCCGAAAAGCTCGGCATTCCCGACCCTTATGAGGCATCCGCCCCGATGGAAGTACTCTCCTCGTTGCTGCGCCTGCCGGACGTGCTGGACCTTCGCAAGCAGGATGTCATTACGCAAGAAAACTGGCCGCTGGCCGAGAAAGCCCTGAAAGAAGCGGCGGAGCACCTTCGCGAATTCCGCCAGCGGGAAGGAGAAGCCCTCCGCAAAGACGTCACGCAGAAAGTGCAGACCATCCTGGGCTTTGTCGACGAGATGGAAAGTTATGAAAAAGAGCGAATCGATGCCATTCGGGAAGAACTGCTCAAAAAATTCGACGAGGCATCTCTCCCGCTGGACCGCCAAAGGCTGGAGCAGGAGATGATTTATTATTTGGAGAAACTGGACATCAACGAGGAGAAGGTACGGCTTCGCCAGCATTGCCATTACTACCTCGACACCCTGGAGAACGAACCCGCCTCCGGCCGCAAACTCGGCTTCATCGCCCAGGAAATGGGACGAGAGATCAACACTACCGGTTCGAAGGCCAACCACGCCGGCATTCAGAAAATCGTGGTCCGGATGAAGGACGAACTGGAAAAAATCAAGGAACAGAGCCTCAATATATTATAAGGAACAACCAAAATTTATCGATATGCAGAACAAATTGCAGGAACTGACAGACAAACTCTACAACGAAGGTCTGTCCAAAGGACGGGAGGAAGGCGAAAAGATCCTCGCTGACGCAAAAGCGCAGGCGGACGCCATCCTTGCCAAAGCGCAGAAGGAAGCAGCCGATCTTCTTGCCAAAGCGCAGAAGGAAGCCGACGACCTCCGTCACAAAACCGATTCCGACCTGGCCCTCGCCTCCCGGGAGACCCTCTCGACCACGCGCCAGGCCATCGAAGGCCTGATTGTCGCCAAAATGAGCGACTGCGCCGTGAAAGACGCCCTTTCCGAGACCGATTTCGCCAAAGAGGTCATTTCCGCCGTTGCCAAGGGATTCAACAAAGATGAAGCCTGCGACCTCGCCCTGGTCCTCTCCGAGAGCCAGAAGGCCCAGCTCGAACCTTTCGTCAAAAAGGAACTCTCCTCCATCCTGGGCAAGGGCGTCGAGGTCTCCTTCTCGAAGAACATCGCCGGCGGGCTCAAGATCGGCCCCAAGGACGGCGGCTGGTTCATCTCCCTCGATGACGAAGCGTTCCGCGAATTGATTTCGTCCTACCTGCGTCCCGCCACGCGGAAAATTCTCTTCGGGGAATGAACAACTACACCTATATCTTAGCCTCCCTGCCGGCCCTCTCCCCCGACTACAGTTTCGGGAAGGAGACGCCCGCCGACATGGTCGCCTTCATCCTCGAGCAGCTCTCGGAAAAGGACGGAAAGCTCGTCCGGACGATGCAGGACGGGTTTGACAAGGAAAAGCTCGGCAAGGACTTCTACAGGGCTGTCCTGACAGACCGCAACCGCTTCCTCCGCGACTACTTCCGTTTCGACCTGCGGGTGCGCAACGCCAAGGTGGCGTATCTCAATGAGCGTCTGGGACGAGCGGAAGGGACGGACATCCTCGCCTTCGATCCGGACCAGGAAGAAGATGCGGCGGCCCTCAAATCCCTCGAGGGGGTCGAATTTGAAGAAGAAGCGGCCACCAATCAGGCGCTCGCCGCCCCCGACCTGCTGAGCCGGGAACGTGCGCTGGACGCCCTTTACAACAATAAAATCGAAGCCCTGACCACCTTCGAGGGATTTACCCTTGAAGCCATCCTCGGCTTTCTCGCGAAGCTGCACATCGTCGCCCGCTGGTTCGAGCTCGACGAGCAGACCGGCCGGGAGAAGTTCCGTGCGCTGGTGGACGAGGTGCGGGGTACCTACAATGGAGTGGAATACAAATAAAACAACTACTATATGAAAACAACAGGAAAGGTTACGGGTATTGTTTCCAACCTGGTGACAGTCAAGTGCGACGGACCGGTATCGCAGAATGAAATCTGCTATATCACCACCGCCGGCACCCCCCTGATGGCCGAGGTCATCAAGGTTAACGGAGATTCGGCTGCCGTCCAGGTATTCGAAAGCACCCGCGGACTCAAGACCGGCGACCCCGTCGAATTCCAGAACAAGATGCTGGAAGTGACCCTCGGCCCCGGTCTGCTGTCCAGTTCGTACGACGGCCTCCAGAACAACCTGGAGACCATGACCGGCGTATTCCTCACACGAGGCGAATACACCGCTCCGCTCGACCACGACAAACTCTGGGAGTTCACGCCCCTCGCCAAGGCAGGCGACAAGGTCGTGGCCGCAGACTGGCTCGGCGAAGTGAAGGAAGGCTGGCTGCCTCACAATATTATGGTTCCCTTCTCCTTCCAGGGAGAGTACACCGTCAAGAGAGTAGCGACAGCCGGCAATTACAACCTCGACACCGTCGTGGCGGTCCTGACCAACGAAAGCGGCGAAGACGTCAATGTTACGATGACCCAGCAATGGCCCGTCAAGGTGGCCGTGAAAGGTTATAAGGAGAAACCCCGGCCGAACCGCATCATGGAGACGGGCGTGCGCGTGATTGACACCCTCGACCCCATCGCCGAAGGCGGTACGGGTTTCATTCCCGGTCCTTTCGGCTGCGGAAAGACCGTGCTCCAGCACGCCATTGCCAAGCAGGGCGAAGCCGACGTCATCGTGATGGCCGCCTGCGGTGAGCGTGCCAACGAGGTGGTGGAAATCTTCGACGAGTTCCCAGAGCTCATCGACCCCCACACCGGCCGCCATCTGATGGAACGTACCACCATCATCTGCAACACCTCCAACATGCCCGTGGCCGCCCGTGAGGCCTCCGTCTATACGGCCATGACCATCTGCGAGTACTACCGCGCCATGGGAATGAAGATTCTGCTGCTGGCCGACTCCACCTCCCGCTGGGCCCAGGCACTCCGCGAAATGAGTAACCGTCTGGAAGAGCTTCCGGGTCAGGACGCGTTCCCGATGGACCTTTCCGCCATCATTTCCAACTTCTACGCACGTGCCGGTATGGTGGT
The DNA here is from genome assembly GCA_017961345.1 of Bacteroidales bacterium. GTDB lineage: Bacteria > Bacteroidota > Bacteroidia > Bacteroidales > UBA932 > Cryptobacteroides. The sequence continues at coordinate 6,285 of JAGCXP010000108.1, forward strand.
GCTCAACAACGGCCAGACGGGCGCCGTCACCTTCATCGGTACGGTCTCCCCTGCCGGCGGTAACCTCAAGGAACCGGTGACCGAAAGCACCAAGAAAGCGGCCCGTTGCTTCTATGCCCTCGAGCAGAACCGTGCCGACCGCAAACGCTACCCCGCCGTCAACCCCATCGATTCCTATTCCAAGTACCTGGAGTATCCCGAAATCATCGCGCACCTCGACGAGCGCATCATGCCGGGCTGGGTGGACATGGTGAACAAGACCAAGAACATCATCCGCAAGGGTCGCGACGCCAGCGAGCAGATCAACATCCTCGGCGACGACGGCGTACCTATGAACTATCACGAACTCTTCTGGAAGAGCGAGCTGGTGGACTTTGTCATCCTCCAGCAGGACGCTTTCGACGAGATTGACGCCCTCTGCCCGCTCGAGCGCCAGAAGTATATGCTCAAGCTCGTCCTGGATATCTGTGACCGGGAATTCGTCTTCGATGACTTTGAAAAGTGCCGCGACTATTTCAAGAACATGATCAATATCCTGCGGCAGATGAACTACTCCGAGTTCCAGAGCGACAAGTTCAACGATTTCCTCTCCCAACTCAATCAACTCCTCGACAGCAATGGCAAATAAAGTATATCAGAAGACGTTCACCCGGCTCGAGGCCATCACGAAAGCGACGGTCTCCCTCAAGGCGCCGGGCGTTTCCAATGAAGAGCTGGCGGTCGTAGACGGCCGTCTGGCCCAGGTGGTGAAGACCAAGGGCGACCTTGTCACCCTCCAGATTTTCTCCGGCACGGAGGGAATTCCGACCAATGCCGAAGTGGTGTTCCTCGGCGAGCCCCCTACCCTGAAAGTGTCGGACCAGCTCGCCGGCCGTTTCTTCAACGCGTACGGTCACCCCATCGACGGCGGTCCCGAAATCGAAGGCGAGGCCCGCCAGATTGGCGGTCCTTCCGTGAACCCCTACACGCGTACGAAGCCGAGCCAGATTATCCCGACGGGCATCGCCGGTATCGACCTGAACAACACCCTGGTCTCCGGCCAGAAAATTCCGTTCTTCGCCGATGCCGACCAGCCTTACAACATCGTGATGGCCCAGGTGGCCCTCCGTGCGGACGTGGACAAGATCATCCTCGGCGGCATGGGACTTACCAACGACGACTATCTCTACTTCAAACACGAATTTGAGAGCGCCGGCGCCCTGGACAAGATTATTTCCTTTGTGAATACGACCGAGCAGCCGCCAGTGGAACGTCTGCTTATCCCGGACATGGCCCTGACCGCCGCGGAGTATTTCGCCGTCGAAAAGGGTGAGAAAGTGCTCGTGCTGCTGACGGACATGACCCTCTATGCGGACGCCCTTTCCATCGTGAGCAACCGTATGGACCAGATTCCGTCCAAGGACTCCATGCCGGGTTCGCTCTATTCCGACCTCGCCAAGATCTACGAGAAGGCCGTGCAGCTGCCTGATCCGAACGACCCCTCGAAGGATGCGGGCTCCATCACCATCATCGCGGTTACGACGCTCAACGACGGTGACATCACCCACGCCATCCCCGACAACACCGGTTACATTACGGAAGGCCAGTTGTACCTGCGCGCCGATGCGGATTCCGGCAAGGTTATCATCGACCCGTTCCGAAGCCTGAGCCGTCTGAAACAGCACGTTCAGGGCAAGAAAACCCGGGAGGACCACTCCCAGGTCATGAACGCCTCCGTGCGTCTGTACTCCGACGCAGCCAACGCCAAGACCAAGCTCGAGAACGGTTTCGACCTGTCCGACTACGACCAGCGCTGCATCAAATACGCCAAGGAGTATGCGACGCGGATTCTCGCCATCGACGTCAACCTCTCCCTCGACGAGATGCTTGACACGGCGTGGGAACTCTTCGCCAAATACTTCTCCCCGACGGAAACAAGTATCAAGCAGGCCTTGATTGACAAATACTGGAAAAAATAATGGCTGTCAAGTTCCAATACAACAAGACTTCGCTGACGTCCATCACCAAGCAGCTCAAGATGCGGGTTAACGCGCTTCCTACGCTCAAAAACAAGGAAAGCGCCCTGCGTCTGGAGGTCCGCAAGGCCAAGGAACGTTCGGAGAAGCTCATCGCCGAACTGGAAGCAGCCCTGAAACGCTACGATTACCTCGCCGCCCTCTGGAATGAGTTTGACGGAGGCCTGATTCGCATTACGGACGTGGACCTGTTCACCGAAAAGGTCGCCGGCGTCAAGACGCCCGGCCTGGGTGAAATCCACTACGAGATTGCCGCCTTCGACGCTTTCTCCTCCCCCGCCTGGTTTGCCGACGGTGTGAGCATCCTCAAGGAACTCAGCCGCCTCGGCATCGAGTCGGAGGTCTATCAGGAGAAGAGCCGCATCCTGGATTTCCAGCGCCGCAAGACCACCCAGAAGGTCAATCTGTATGAAAAAGTGCAGATTCCGGGCTACCAGGAGGCGATTCGCAAGATCAAACGCTTCATGGAGGACGAGGAGAACCTGAACAAAGCCGCTTCCAAGATTGTAAAAGCGCGTCACGCGCAACAGGAAGAAGAGGAGGAAAGCCTATGATCAGTCCGATGACCCGTTACAACTTCGTTCTTCTCAACGGAGAACAGGATGCCCTGCTTCAGATGCTGCAGGGTCTGGGCCTCGTGGATATCACCCGTAGTGTCAAACCGGTGGACGAAGAGTCCTCCCGCTTGATGGAAAAGGTGGAAGAGCTCGATACGCTGATCCATAAGCTAAAGGCCTTTGTTCCCGAAAGCGCCGATGCATCGAAAGCCGCCGGAAATGAGGATAAACCCCTGAAAGAAGCGGTTGGTGAAGCGTTTGCGCGGTATGCCAGCGTTCAGGAAGAACGCAAAGAGGCCGAGAAAACCCTCAAAGAGCTCCGTCCCTGGGGCGACTTCTCGCAGGAGGCGATTGCGACGCTGAAAGAGGCCGGCATTCCCCTCCACTTCCATCGGCTCAGCGCCAAGCAGTTCCAGAGCGCCTGGGCGGCCGATTATGCCCTCAGCGTGATGGATGGCGAGGATAAAGGCACGGTGTATTTCGTCGTGGCGGGCCCCGACGGCCTTCCCGGAGAAATCTCCGCTCCTGAGAACACTCTTTCGCAGGCACAGGCACGAGCGAATGCGCTCGACACGGAAATTTCCGCGCTGGAGAGCCGCCTGAGCGCGCTGCAGCCCCGTCTTCCCGAACTCGAAGCGCTGCGCGCCGATGCCTTCCAGCAGCTCGATCTCTATCTGGCCGGTGCCGCTGCCGCTTCCGCGGCCGACAACCTTGTGGTGACGTTCGAAGGCTTCGCCCCGAAAGAGAAGGAAGCGGAAGTGACCGCCGCCCTCGAGAATGCCGACATCCTCTACCTGAAAGAGGATGCGAAAGTGGAGGAAAACCCTCCCATCGCCTTCAAGAACAACGCGTTCGTCAAGATGTTCGAGATGATGACGGATATGTACGGCCGTCCCGCCTACAACGGTTTCGACCCCACGCCGTTCATTTCCGTGTTCTTCATGCTGTTTTTCGCCTTCTGTATGGGCGACTGCGGCTACGGACTCGTGCTGGTGCTCGCCGGTCTTATGATGAAAAAGGCAGACGGAATGAAGAAACTCGCTCCGCTGGTCACCACCCTCGGCGTAGCCACGGTCGTGGTAGGCTTCCTCTTCCATACCTTCTTCTCCATAGACATCGCAGAGTGGGATATTTTCGCTCCGATCAAGGGCGTCTTCCTCCCCTCGAAAATCATGGGATATGACGGAACGATGGTGCTCTCGCTGCTGGTCGGCGTGGTGCACATCTGCCTGGCCCTCCTCGTCAAGACCTACCAGAAGACGAAGAACAACGGTTTCCTGAATGCCCTCGGGACCTGGGGCTGGACCCTGCTGATTGTGGGCGGCGTGATTGTCTCCGGCGTTTATTTTGCCGGCGTGCTTTCCGCTCCCGTCACCAAATGGGTGGTCATCATCCTCGGAATTGTCAGCGCGCTGGGCATCTTCCTGCTCAACGATCTGCACCGAAATCCCCTGAAAAACATCGGAAGCGGCCTTTGGGAGACCTACAACACCGTAACCGGCCTGCTGGGCGACGTGCTGAGTTACCTCCGTCTGTATGCCCTCGGCCTGGCAGGTGCCATGCTCGGCCTGGCCTTCAACAAAATTGGCATGATGGTGCTCGGAGACGGTTCCAATGCCGTCCTCTGGATTCCTTTCGCACTGATTGTGCTCGTAGGCCACGTACTCAACATCGCGATGTGCGCCCTGGGCGCCTTCGTCCACCCGTTGCGACTGAACTTCCTCGAATTCTTCAAGAACTCGGGATACGAAGCCGTCGGCCGCAAATACAACCCTTTGACTAAAAACAATTAACAATTAAAATCTTTTCAACTATGCTCAACACTGTTCTTGGTTATCTCGGCCTGGGCCTCGTGCTCGCCCTCGCCGGTATCGGAAGTGCCATCGGAACCACGACCGCCGGTAACGCGGCCGAAGGTGGCCTCAAACGCAAACCGGAAGCCTCCGGTAGCTTCATGGTGCTTTCCGCCCTCCCTGCCACCCAGGGCATCTACGGCTTCGTGGCCTTCTTCATGCTCCTCGGCAAAGTCGCCGAAAGCGGCCTGGCCGTCTTCGGCATCGGCCTGAGCGTCGGCCTCGTGTGCATGCTCTCCGCCATCCGTCAGGGCCAGGTCTGCGCCAACGGTATCGTCGGTGTGTCCCAGGGTCACAATGTGTTCACCAACACGCTGATCTACGCCGCTCTTCCGGAGTTCTACGCCATCCTCGGTCTGGTCGGCGCCCTGATGATTTAATGCCGGGATTTCAGACACCATCGCTTGAACCGGGCAATCTCTCTCCAGAGGTGGCCCGGTTTGGTCTTGGGCAGTTGCGTCCGGGAGAAAATGTCGTCCTGATCGGCGACAACGCCGCCGGCAAAAGCCGCCTGGTGGAACAGTTCCTGACCCACTGTCCCTACGACAAGGTGCAGTACATCGCCTTCCGCGACACCTATGGCGTCTCGGACAGTTCTTATTATCTTCAAAAACGCTGGAACCAGATTGAAATCGATCCGGAATTCAATCCGACGGTCCGGGAATCGTTGTCCCGTATTCGGTGTGAAGAGGATTACAAGCAGCGCCTGCTTACGTTTTTTCATCTGACTCCCCTGTTGGATGCATATTTGATTTCGCTTTCCAGCGGCGAGTTGCGGCGCTTCCACCTGGCCAAGGCTCTGTTGCGACGCCCGCAGATCCTGATTATTGACAATCCTTTCATCGGCCTGGACGCCCAGACCCGCCAGATGTTGTCCGGGCTGCTGGACGAACTCTCTCAAAAAGGGATTCAGCTGGTTCTGGTGATGTCCCGGCTGGATGTCGTCCCGAAATGCATCACGGGCGTCATACGGCTGGACACTCAGGCCGCCCCGGCACCAGACCGAAGCACCCTGGGAGCCCGCGTGCGAGCCATTCCGGAAAAAGACCTTTCGCAGGAGGCCTTCTATCCCAAGGGAACCGCACCGGAAATTATCCGCTGCAACGGCGTGACCATCCGTTACGGCCAGCGCACCATTCTCAAAGATTTGAACTGGGTCGTCCGCGAAGGAGAACGCTGGGTGGTCAGCGGGGCGAACGGCAGCGGCAAATCCACCCTCCTTTCCTGCGTGTGCGCAGACAATCCCCAGAGTTACGCCTGCGACATCGAACTCTTCTCCCACCGCCGCGGCGGAGGAGAGACCATCTGGGACATCAAAAAACACATCGGCTACGTCTCTCCGGAGATGCATCGCGCCTATCAGAAGAACATTCCCGCGCAGGAGGTTGTTGCCAGCGGACTGTTCGATACGGTCGGCCTTTTCCAGCACGCCACGCCCGAACAAATGGCCGTCTGCCACGAATGGATGGATATTTTCGGCATCCGGGACCTGGCCGAGAGCCCCTTTTTGAAACTCTCCAGCGGCGAGCAGCGCCTATGCCTGCTTGCCCGCGCCTTCGTCAAAGATCCCGAGTTGCTGATTCTTGACGAGCCCTTCCACGGACTTGATGAGGGGCGCAGCCTTCGCGCCAAAATCATCATCGAGGCCTTTGTCCGCCGCGCGCACAAGACGCTGATTATGATCAGCCACTTCCGCAGCGAATACCCCTCGTGCATTGATCACGAGTTGGAGCTCCAGCATCACTGACAACCCTCCTTAGCGCAGGCGATCCAATAATTAGAGTTTGAATCCGACGGTCGTTTCCAGACAATAGGAACGGTCGAGGAAATGGGCCCGCATATCAAAGCCCAGGTACATTCTACCCGTCTTGAAGGAAGGGAGCAGATAGCGCACGCCGATGCGCTGGAAATGCCAGTCCATATCCTCGCTCAGGCCCGTTTTCCTGAACACATAGGCCCCCCAGCCGACATGCAGGGAAAAATTCTCAAAGTGCAGATGCTGCGTAATGCCCACCGAGACATAGAAGGGCGAATAACCGCGGGGATCTTCCTGCCCCTTCAGCACCCGGTCCATCATCCGGTAGTCGTTGACGGCATAGTTGCCTTCAAGGCCGATGCTGGTCGAGAGCAGCCGGTGATAACGCCATTCGGCCTCCGTACCGAGAATGCCGCGGAAACGGGCCGGTGCCGTTGAATTATCGTCATACGGGCGCTCTCCTTCGGTCATCTGCTTCTCCATAGCCATCCGCTCCACGTCACAACTGTGCACGCCGGCGGCCGCAAACACCGTCCAGTGCCAGCCTCTCGGAAAGTCCGGCGCAGCCAGGTCCAGTTTGCGGTATTTTTCCGGAGCGGAGAGGTAATAACGGAGCCGAGCCCCGCCGCCGGCCTGGTTGATGCCGCTGTTGGGCACCCGCGTCATCCCATTGGAATGGTGCGTCAAGTAACCTCCGAGGGCGATTTCCCATTGGGGCAGAAAACGCCATTTCGCCTCCAGTCCCGCCCCGATGATGGCTTCGATGCGCGAACCGATATAGACGTTTCCCGGATTGGTAAAATAGTGGTAGCGCTCCGGCGTATAGGCTACTCCCACATCGATGTTCATGCCGAGCGAGAAGGTCTCCACCCGGAAGAAATCAAACTGCAACGAGCCGTAGAGATTGTAGAAATCGCCGAGTTTCGAGCCTTCATAACTAGCAAGGCCGCCGGTATGGTCGTAACTGAATCCGAGTCCCAGATGCGGGAAATTGAAGGCCTGTGCCCACCAGCTGCTGTCCGAAGGATGGGTGTCCAGCCCCACTTCAAATCCGCCCTGTCCCGAGCCGTAGGTTTTCACGAGCCTTCCATAGATGTCCTGACCGTTCAGAATATGGTTGTATCGCCCGCCGGCAGAAACGTTCAGGTGCTCCTTATCAAGCTTGATACGGCTCTGGGCAAACGCCGTAGGGGCCATCAGGCAAAGAACGGCGGCGAATATGAGCAGAAAATGCTTTTTCATCGGTCAGAATTTTTTGCCGCTTTGCTGATGCGGCGGTAGTGCTCCATCATCTTTTCATAATCCGCCGGGATGCGCCACTCGTTTCTACGGTCCTTCCATTCCTCCACGAAAATCGTAGCGTAGGAATGCGTCAACCGGCCCGGAAGCGTACACCACATCCAGTGCAACTGGGGTTCCAGCATCCGCTTTTTCCCGTTGTCGCTAACAAAACGCAGGGTAACGGCCAGTTCGAGGCGCGTGTTGGGAGCACTCATATTGGACACGGCATTGCCGAGGGAATAGATGACGGGGACTGTATGAAGCGAATCCCGGATGACGCCAGCAATATGCGCGGTATCCTGCACGACATGGGGATGAGCCCCGACAATCACGCTCGCCCCCTTATTTATAAGGTATCGAGCCCACTTTTCCTGAGCGGGGCTATGCGTAAGTTCATATTCTTTGCCCCAGTGCGGCAGGGCTACGATAAAATCGGCACCGGTACGCGCGGCAGAATCCATCGCCTCCGCCACGTCTTTTTCTCTCAGAAGGCTCACGTGCGGATTTTGCGTCTCCAGGCCATTGTTGGTCCCGTAGGTAAAATTGACCAGGGCCAGCCGGATACCCTTCTTCTCCAGCAGAAGCGGCGCATTGTTAATGCCTGCAAAGGGAATCTGCAGCGAATCGCGGTAATAGTCCACCGTCCGCTTAAGTCCATTCAGTCCACGGTCCGTAATATGATTGTTGGCCACCAGAAACGCGTCCACACCGCAGTTTTTGACATATTTGGCGAATGCATCGGGTGCTGAAAATGCGGGATAACCCGCATAGGGTTTTCCTCCAAGGGGAAATTCCATATTGGCGACACAGAAGTCCGCCGCCTGCATCCGAGGCTCGATATATTTGAAAAAAGTCCCGTAATCCGCATCAATCTGCTTCTGATGCATCATCACATCACCGAGAATAAAGACGCTGAGCGTGTCCGGTTCCAAGGCGACTTCCGCTTCAGCCTCCTGCCCCCCCGCTTCTTCCTTATGCGCCTTTCCGGCCGCCAACAAGAGCAGACCTGCCGCACCCAGAAGGAGTATGTATTTGAATTTAAGTCGCATATGAGGAATAAAAAAGGTCGGGAACCATCGGCTTCCGACCTCGTTTTGCTCCTGAACCAGGACTTGAACCTGGGACCCTCTGATTAACAGTCAGATGCTCTAACCAACTGAGCTATTCAGGAATTTTCCTTTTGGGACTGCAAATGTACGACATATTTTTAATTTCTGCAAACTTTTTCTTTTAAAAGTTTTTCGTACCTTTGTAGTAACCGGAAAGCCAACCACATTCCGGCCAAACAGTAGCACTACTGAACAACGATAACCAATGTTCAAAACCATGAATCTACACAGATTAATGTGGGGTGGGGGTATTGTATGTGCCGCCATTACCTTAATCAGCGCATGTACGAAAGTTGCGGAAAATGCTGATTCCGTGCAGGATAGCATCCCCTCGGATGCTGACAACCTGGTCACGATCAACGCCTCCATTCCCGACAAGACGAAGATTTCCATCACCCAGGGTACGGCCACCGGCCCCCTTGCGATGGCCTGGCAGGCCGGTGACAAACTGGTCATCAGCGACCACATCGAGCCGACCTTGAGCGAAGTTTACACCATCAACGCCGGATTTACCCCCGCCATGGCTTCCTTCACCGGGAAGGCCGTCAGCGCCGACAAATTCGACATCCTCTACGGCGCCACGAGCGTTTCCGCCGCAAACGCCATGAGCTATGTGATTCAGAACCAGAGCGGTAACGCTTCCACCGCCCACCTTAAATACCTGGCCCTGCTTTCCAGCATCGGCACTTATACGGAGGTTTCCTTCACCAGCGCCTGGGCCGGCGCCCACGGAGCACAGTTCAAGCAAAGCGGCTTCCTTCGCGTGCGGGCGACCCTTCCCGGCGGCATCACCTCCATCAGCAAACTGACCGTCACCGCCCCCAGCGCCGTATTCTACACCACCAACGCGATGAGCGAAAAGACGGCGACCCTCACGCTGAACTTCAATCCTGCGGCGGCCATCTCCCCTACCAGCCCGCTCGTCGCCTATTTCCAGCTTCCCTGGGGCGACAACGCCCTCACGGAGGGGACGGTCCTGACCGTCACGGCGGATGACCTCTTCACGACCGAAGTCGCCGTCGGAGGCAAAACCCTTGCCATGGGTGCGGTCAACGACCTCGAACTCGAATTGGAAGAACCCGCCTCCGACACCTTCGCGGGCGGCACGGGAACGGAAAGCGATCCCTACCTCATTGAAGCCCCTGCCCAGATGATGAACATCGCCGGCGCCCTCGTCGCGGATGCCACCACCTATTTCAAACTCATCGACAACATCAACATGGCCGGCAAGGAGTGGACGCCGCTCAATACGGAAAGTCCCTACAACCGGTATATCGACTTCAACGGCAACAACAAGACCATCACCAACCTGACGGTGACCTCCGACAAGGCCTATCCTTCGCTGTTCGGCATCCTGAACGGCAGCGTCAAGGACCTGACCATCTCGAATTCCACCATCGAACCCGGCGGGAACAATGGCGGTGTGCTGGCCGGCTACATTGGAGAACGAAGCAGCGGCGTCCCCTGCTCGGTGAGCAACGTCAACATCAGCAACTGCACGGTAGGCAGCGCTTCCGCCAAGGGGACCAACTACTGTGGCGGCCTATGTTCGACCATTGAGAAAGAAGGTACCGTCATCTCGAATGTGACCGTCATGGGCACCAACGTATTCAGCAGCCTCGCGGGCGGTGTCGTGGGCTTTGCCGACGGCCTCGTAACCATGAGCGGTTGCCTCTTCACGGGCGGTACTGTCACGGCATCGGCAAAATACTCCGGCGGCCTGCTGGGCTCCACCGGCAACTATGCGTCCGTAATTTCGGGCTGCCGCGTGGAAAATGCCACCATCGACTGCACGGCTCTCTCTGCCGACGCCCGCTGCGGCGGATTGATTGGGCAGATCCAGAAAAACGTGACCGTAAAGGGTTGCTCCGTAGGTACACCCACCCAGAAGGTAACCATCAAGGCCGGAACTCCCTCCGCCGCAGACAAGCCGCTGAATATCGGCGGATTTGCCGGCACCTGCTACGGTAAGGTCACCCAAGACGGAACGACCCGCTGCAAAGCGTATATCACCGTCACCTCGACGAACGCAGAAAAAAATAACAAAATGCAGATTGGCGGTTTCGGCGGATATATTGCTGACGGTGCCCAGGTTGAATATTCCGATGCCATCGTAGAAATGTCCTCCCTGATAGGCACCCATGTCGGCGGATTTGCCGGCATTGTCCTGGTTGCCAGCACGACGATTAGCAACTGCACTTCCGACGGAAGCGTCGGCGGCAACAACTATTGCGGCGGATTTGCCGGCGGAATCGGGAACGGCACCCTGACCCATAACACGTCTTCCGGCACGGTCGGCGGCCAGAGTACGGTCGGCGGATTTGTCGGAGTCATTGATGCCGGCACCGTTACCTACAACAGTTCTTCCGCCTCCCTCACCCCGAGCGGCTCCAACAACGGCGGATTTGTCGGAACCATCAACGGCGGGACCATTACAAATAACCACGCCACCGGTAACATTTCCGCCTCGGGCGGCAGCATTGGCGGCTTCGTCGGACAGATTGGTGAAACGAAGACGGTCGCCATTTCCAAATGCTATGCGACCGGCAATGTGGAAGGCACCACCAACTGCGGCGGACTGATCGGTTACGTCGGCGGGAACCTTACTTTAAGCGACTGCTACGCCACCGGTAATGTCGGTACAAGCAGCAAATACAATCAGAAATACGGTGGCCTGATCGGTTTCACGACGGACTCTGCAACAAAGAGCACGTCCATTACCATTACCAATTGCTACGCCACCGGTGCGGTCATCGGATCCTTTGCCTCCGGCGGACTGATTGGCCGCGCCAGCCTTCCTACCGTTTCCGTGAGCAAATGCGCCGCATGGAGCGCCAGCGTCACGCCGAAGAGCGCCAGCCAGACCAACTGGAGCAGCGGAGCCGTCTGCGGCGTCACGCATCCCAACTGCATCATGACGGACAACTACCGCAATCCCCTGATGACACTGGCCGTCTATTGTCCTCCTCCTACGGAAGACTGGGATCATCCCAATATCAACGGCACCACGACGCCGCTGTATCAGAACAGCCAGGAAGCCCCCTTCACCTGGGACTACACCACGGCGACGGCCATTTCCGCCGGAACGGGCAACCTTGACGCCGGAAGATGGGCCTATCACGGCAAGCACGTAGGCTCCGGCACCACCCTCTCCCAGCTCGCCTCCACCACCCTCGGCTGGTCTTCCGATGTCTGGGACTTCAGCGGCAGCCTGCCCACCCTCAAGTGAATACATATAATAACAAATAACCAATCATTTATCAATGAACAACGCCAAACATTTGTATCTGACGCCCATTGTGCAGCAGGTACCGCTAGAAGGAAAACTTCCGCTCTGTACGTCCACCGAAGGGACCTCGGCCCTCACCGACATGGACACCGTAACCATTTATGATGAATTTGCAAACTAGGAGGAAATAGCCATGAAAAAGATTCTCAACTACACCCTATCCCTCCTTGCCGGCGCCAGCCTCTTCGCTTCCTGCGCCAAAGAAGTTCTTCTCACCGACAGCACGGCCAACGGCAATGCCGGAAGCCAAGCCGAAACGGTCATCTCCGCCTCCCTTGAAGGCCTGAAAGTATCCATTGTC
>JAGCXP010000109.1 GCA_017961345.1 Bacteroidales bacterium
CAAAAAAAGAGACCGATGCGGTCTCTTTTTTTTGTATATTTGCACTTATTGAAACATTAAATATCAACAATATGACTGTTCTCGAAAAACTGATTGCACGGGCGAAGGCGAACAAGCAGCGCATCGTGCTTCCCGAATCTCTGGAAGACCGCACCATCACGGCGGCGGACAAAGCCCTGGCCGACGGTCTCGCCGACATTATCCTGATCGGTCCCCGCGAGGAAATTCTCGCCAAGGCGAAAAGTCTGGGCCTTAGCCATATCGACCAGGCGACCATTCTCGATCCCGCCACCTGCGAAAAGACCGAAGCCTATGCCCAGTTGCTCTTCGAACTGCGTCAGAAAAAGGGTATGACGCTTGAACTGGCCCGCCAGACGGTGCTCAACCCCCTGTATTTCGGCTGCCTCGTCATTAAAAGCGGAGATGCGGACGGCCAGATCAGCGGCGCTCTGTCCACCACAGCGGACACCCTGCGCCCCGCCCTGCAAATTATCAAGTGCGCCCCCGGAATCAGTTGCGTGAGCGGAGCGATGCTGATGGTGACCCAGGCGCCCCAGTATGGCGAAGAGGGGGTGCTGGTCATCGGCGACGTGGCGGTGACGCCTGTTCCCGACGCAGCCCAGTTGGCACAGATTGCCGTCTGCACGGCCCGTACGGCCAAGAGTGTCGGCCTCTTCGAAGAACCGAGGGTGGCGATGCTGTCCTTCTCGACGAAGGGTTCCGCCAAACACGAAGTCGTGGACAAGGTCATCGAGGCGACGCGCCTGGCCAAAGAACTGGATCCCGCCCTGAAGATCGACGGCGAACTGCAGGCGGATGCCGCCCTGGTTCCGTCCGTGGGTGCGAGCAAAGCGCCGGGCAGCGAGATTGCCGGCAAGGCGAACGTGCTGGTATTCCCGAGCCTGGAAGTTGGCAATATCGGATATAAGCTGGTGCAGCGCCTGGGCGGCGCCCAGGCCATCGGCCCCATCCTGCAGGGTATCGCCCGTCCGGTCAACGACCTCAGCCGCGGCTGCAGCGTGGACGATATCTACAATATGGTGGCGATTACCGCCTGCCAGGCGATGGACGCCTGACCGGCGTCCATCGCCTGGAAGCTTGCGCCTCTTTAGCTTCAACTATTTGAGCGGGCTAATAAGTCGGACAAATCGTTTGAAGGCAGCGCGGTTGAAACCCGCGTTGTTTTCGTTTACGTAGTACTTCTTGTTGCAGTAGTAGAGTTTGTGATCCTCCGCACCGACAAGCAGGGAGTAACAGTATTTGTGCTTGACGGGTTCGATGGGCCGGATGCAGTAACTGACCAGCGTGGCGGCAGCTGCCACGTCCATCTTTTCCGTCGTCTCCGCTTCGGAAACGATGCGCATGCCCCGCTCGGCGAGCGCGGCGGTCATCGCCTCATCCGGCATCTCGGCTACGTCGCAGTCCGCCACCAGAAAGACGGAACCTTTTTCCGCCCGTGCCCTGAAGGCTTTGTTGGAAAGCCCGCTGTAGCCGACAATGTCGTTGTGCATCGCTTCGAGAATGAATTCCTGGAAAATATCGAGATAGGCCCCGAGATAAGAAAGGTAGCGGGTGCCTTTCTCACCGGTCGCACGCAGCGGAAGGCTCACGACGGAAAGCATCTTTTCGAGGTTCTCCCCGGGCACTTTCGACCCTTTCACGACCTCCAGATGGTCCAGGCCGTCATTTTTGCCGGCAATGAACATAAAGTATAAATTCGTATCCGCCTTGTCGCGTTCAAACTCCGAAAGCGTACAGAACTCATAGGGGGAAATCCGCCAGTGATCGAGCACACGGGCCTTGAAGGGGGCGTCGGCCATTTCACCGCCGGAGAGCACCACTTTCAAGGTCTTGTCGGTGAAATCGGCGACTTTCATCTTCTTGGTATAAATTTTGGCCTGAGCTCCCAGCTCCAGGCTCATGCCCAAGATCAAAAGGGCAAACAGAAGGATTCTTTTCATATACTATTGATAAATCAGCGTGGATATATTCTGCGGGGCAAAGAGCCTCCGGGCTACCTCCTGAAGGATTTCGGGGGTCAGCGAAAGCACCGCCTCGCGATCCTGCAGGTCGGAATGGACGGTCCCAAACACCAACATGCTCTTGCCCATTGAGAGGGCCTGCGCCTCCCCGCTGTCGGCGGAAACGGCCAGTTGGCCGAGGAGCTGACGAGCGCAGCGGGCGAATTTCCGGGGAGAAAGCGTCTTCTCGCAAAGCCGCTGCATTTCCCTTCGGATGAGTTGCAGGCAACGCTCGAGGTTCTCCTTCTCGCAGCCGAAACTGACGGTGTACACGCCGGTATCGGCAAAGGGCGTATAGGCACATTCCACACTGTACACCCAGCCGTGCTTTTCGCGCAGCAGGTCGTTCAGGATGGAATTGGTGGCGGGGCCGCCGAGGATATTACATAGGAGGATGGAGGCAATGCGCTGCTGACGCGCCGAAAGTGCGGGCGCCAGGCCGCCCACGATGCAGTTGACCTGATGGTTGTGCTTGGACAGCAACTGGTTGAAACAGGGGTTCGGCACGAAGGCGGGCGAAGCGGGAAGCGCACCGACGGCCTCCGAAGCGGGAACGGAAGCCTCGACACGCGAGAGCGCGGCGGCCTTCCATTTGGCGGACAGTCTTTTGGCGAGCGCCTCCATCTGTTTTTCCGGAGCCGGGCCCACGAGGGTCAGCACCATATTGTCATAGCGGAAAAACCGGCGGTTGAAGGCCAGCAGATGCTCACGACGAATGCGACGGACCGAAGCGGCCGTCCCCAAAATCAGGCGGGAAAGCGGATGGGAAGCGAAGAGCCGCTGTTCGAAACAATCATAGATATCGTCCGAGGGCGTATCCTTATAAGAATGAATCTCGTCGATGATGACCCCGCGTTCCTTCTCGATTTCCTTTTCGGGGAAAACCGGATCCAGGGCCAGTTCCAGCAGCAGGTCCGCCGCCTTGCGCAAGTCTTCCTTCAGAATGGTGGCATGCAGGACAATTTCCTCCTTCGTGGTGTAGGCGTTGAGTTCCCCGCCCAGCCGGTCGAGATAGGAATTGATCAGCGAAGAACGCTTTCGGCTCGTTCCTTTGAACAGGGTGTGCTCCACGAAATGGGCCGTTCCCTCCGGAAAAGCCTTCGAGTCGCCTGCGCACTCCCCCGCCGTACCGCCACCCACCGTCAGGGCGCAGTAAGCCACAGCCGAACCCGGCCGCTGGCGCACCGCATAGCGCAATCCCTCCTCCGTTCTTCCCAGCAGCACTACTCTTTCTGAATTTGCAGTTGTTGAATTTTGTATCCCTCTCCGCGGTCGCTCACGAAAATGGACACGTCAAAGCGTTCTCCCCCTGCCACAAGTTTACCGACGGCAGACTTGACATGGGCTTTGGAGGCACTGTGACCGAGGGTAAATCGCTCGGGAACGTGATTCCGAAAGAAGTTCTGCATCATCAGGCGGGCCTGGGAACGGCTCATCACGGCCGATTCCTTTTCGATGGAAAGTTCCACGCTGTCGTAGAACCAGGCGGAGAGTTTCTGCGCATCCCCCTCGTAGAGGTACTTGGAAATCGGAACGAAGACTGCGTCGGCATTCCCCTGTCCGTGAAGGGGCAGCAGGAGGGCGAAGAGGGCCGTCAGGACGCAGAAACAACGTTTGATTGACATGGATACGCGCTTTTTGTTTGCAAATATAGAGTCATATTCTTAATTTTGCAAGTCTATGAAGATTACACTGCTCACCGTCGGGAAGACCGATGCACCCTGGGTCAGGGAAGGGCTGGACACCTATGTGTCGCGGCTGACGCACTACGTTCCCTTCAGCGTAAAGGAACTGGCGGAGTTGAAAAACGCCTCCTCCCTCACCCGGGAGCAGATCAAGGAGAAAGAAGGGACCGCCCTGCTCGGAAGCCTCTCCGCCGGGGATTACCTGATTCTTCTGGATGACAAGGGCACGGAAATGACCTCTACCCAGTGGGCCGCCTCCCTGCAGGATTTACTGCTGCACCAGGGGCAGAACCTCGTCTTCGCCGTCGGCGGGGCCTATGGTTTCTCCCCGGCCGTCTATGAACGGGCCGCCCGCAAGCTTTCCCTTTCCAAAATGACCTTTTCCCACCAGATGGTCCGCGTGATTTTCGCCGAGCAGCTCTACCGCGCCTTCACCATTCTACGGGGCGAACCCTACCACCACGAATGACGCTTTCCTCCCGCATACAGTCTTTTCTGAAGACCTTCCGCCTTCCGCTGGTTGTCCTACTGGCCGGCCTGATTCTGCTGACCATTCCTCCTGCGGAAGAACGCCATCGGAGTGGCGACCCCGCATCCGTCAGCCGTCTGGTCGAAGAACGCCTCGGCGCCGCCCTCGATGAGCTGGATCTCCGCATGCAGGAAGAAGGCCTCCTGGAAGAACTTCCGGAAGACATGTCGGTCTATCGGTATGAAAATGACTCCCTTGTTTTCTGGAAGCATCCCCTGCCGCTGATCAACGACCGGATTGCCCCGGGCATGGAGCCCGCCCGGCTTCTTCCCCGCCAGTACGGCGCGGGGCCGATTGCCGGATTGACCGAGGATTGGCGCTTCGTCACCCTCGGTTCAAAATGGTACCTGGCCAAACTGGTTTCCAACAAACGGGACGGAAAAGTGCTCGGCGCCCTCGAAATCTGCGATGCGCGCAGCCGGGGCGTGGACCGTTCCGTATCCTCGCGCCTGGGCCTTCCCGGCGTCTATTTTATCAGTGAGATTCCCCAGGAAATCGGCGCCCCCGTCCACTATCGGGGAGAGCCGCTCTTTTTCATCGGCCTGAACCCCCGTCCGGGCACCGCATCCGAGGCGTCCGTCCTCCAGTGGCTGGCCTTGCTCTGCTTTGCCGTCTTCGCCCTCCTGCTTTTGGGGGTTCGCCGCCGCTGGTCCCTGTGGGGCATCTGTGTCCTCCTGCTGACCGGCTGCTACCTGACCGCACGCTGGTGGGGTGCCCAACTGAGCGGGCACGGCGCCCTCTTTTCCCCGGTGATATATGCAGACGGAGCCATCTGGTCCTCCTTCGGCGATTTACTCACGCACAGTCTCTACCTTTCCCTCCTGCTGCTGTCCGTCTTCATGATGAAGGAAGATCTGGTCGATCGGGCCTGCCGGGAGAACGGCCGCAAAAGCCGGATTGTCATCCTCATCGCCGTGTACGCCCTGTTTGTAGGGGCCCTGGTGTACTTTTCCGCCAGTTGCCGGAGTTTTCTGTACAACTCCAGCCTCCCGGTCAACATCGGCATAAGCGCCCCCAGTTTCCGTTACCGTCTGCTCTCGACCCTCGTCTTCACCCTGCTGCTGGTGACAAGCCTCCAGCTGCTGCGCATTCCTGCAGAAATCACATTGCGCCCCAAGGGACGCCGCGTGCCCCTTCCCGGTATGCTGGCCTGCCTGGTCCTCTCCTTCGTCTTCGCCCTTTCCGCCTTCTACACCCTCTCACAGGTCGGCCTGGAAAAAGAAAAGGAACGGACGCTGATGTGGGCCGAGCGGCTGACCCTGGAGCGCGACCTGATGATGGAAATGCGGCTGATGGGGGCAGAAAAACGCATGATTGCCGACGTCTACCTTCCGCTGCTCGCCCGCGCCGAGGGCGGAGAAGACCTGCTGCGCAGCCGCATCATGGACAACTATTTCGCCGATTTCTCTCCGAACTGGTTGATTGCCATCCATTGTTTCGGTCCGGGCGAAGAAGCGCTCCTTCGGGAAGCGGACCGACGCTGGAAGGACGGCGAAGCGATATCTCCGGGTTCGCGTTTCTTCTTGCTGGGAGATGAAAACGGCCTGCCGCACTACCGTGCCCGTATCCGCTACCCCGGTGAAAAAACCCTCTCCATCGAAATCGAGTCCGCGGCCGGACAGGAAAAGAGCAGTTTCCACAGTCTGCTCTCTCCGGAAAACTCGCTGGGTGAACTACCCGACCCCTATTCCTTTGCCCGCTACGTGGACCATCGCCTCGTGAGTTTCAAAGGCACCTACCCCTACCCCACGCTGCTGGACGAGTACGCTCCCATGCAGCATGGCGCCCTCCACGAGAACGACAAAGGCTGGCTGCACTACTATAACCATTTCGACGGGAACGAGACCGTCATCATTTCCCGGCGGGAAATCCCTGTCCTGACCCAGTTCAGCGGCCTGTTCCTCCGGATGGGCATTATTCTGCTCATTCTGCTGATTTTCATCCGGCCCGGCAGCCAGATTTACCGGCAGCAGAATTCCCTGACGCGCCGCATCGGCGGGGCGGTCATGTTCGCCCTGGGCGCTTCACTCGCCCTGGTCGTGCTGATCAGCATCCGTTTCGTGGTGGATTCCACCCTCGAAGAAAGCGGGAAAAACCGGGCTGAAAAAATCGGTTCCATCCGCACCCTCCTCGAAAAAGACTGCTACGCCGCCTCCGACTACAGCCAGTTGCAGAACGGACAACTGCGCCGCAGCCTCGACGAAGCCGCCCGCATGAGCAAGTGTGACATCAGTCTCTATTCGCCCGACGGAAGTCTCTTCATGACGACCGCTCCCGAAGTCTACGACAAGATGCTGTTGGGCTCCCGGATGGATGACCGGGCTTACTACTCCCTTGTTTACCAGCACCGCCGTTACTGCCGGCAGGAAGAGACGCTCAATGGTCAGCGTTTCATGACCATCTACACCCCGCTGGCCAACCGTTACGGTGAGACCGTCTGCCTCGCCTGCGTGCCGATGCCGCCCACCCAGGTTCTGATTTCCGCCGCCCTGCCCCATGCGGTCCTGCTGATTGTCATCGCCTTCATGCTGCTGCTTTTCAGCCGAAGCGTCATCTACCGCCTGACCGACCGCATCTTCTCCCCCCTGCGGGCCATGGGACGCAAAATGGAAAACAGCGGACTGGAGGGGCTGGAACACATCCGCTATGAGCGCGACGATGAAATTGCCGCCCTCGTGAAGGCCTACAACCAGATGGTGGATATGATTGAACGCAGCGCCCGCGTGATGGCCGGCCGCGAAAGGGACAAGGCCTGGAGCGAAATGGCCCGCCAGGTCGCCCACGAAATCAAGAACCCGCTCACGCCCATCAAACTCGACCTGCAACGCCTGATTCGCCTGAAGGCCTCGGGCAAACCGGAATGGAGCGACAAGTTCGACGAACTGTCCCGTATCATCCTCGAAAATATCGATGTGCTGACGGAGACGGCCAACGACTTCTCCTCCTTTGCCAAACTCTACACCCAGGAGCCGGTGGAGTTCGACCTGGACGCCACCCTCGCCGACCAGATGGCCCTTTTCGACAACAAGGAGCACATTACCCTTTCGTATGTCGGCCTGAAGGGCACCCTTATCCATGGCCCCAAGCCGCAGCTCATCCGTGTCTTCGTCAACCTGATTACCAACGCCATCCAATCCATTGAGAACGCGGGGCTGGAAGAGGGACGGATTCTTGTCTGCCTGCGAAAAGGGGCCGAAGACGGCATGCTGGATATCACGGTGGAAGACAACGGACCGGGCGTGGCCGAAGAAAACATCGAGAAACTCTTCTCTCCGAATTTCACCACGAAGACGGGCGGGGCGGGTATCGGACTGGCGATGTGCCGCAACATCCTGCAGATGTGCGGCGGAGAAATCCGCTACAGCCGCTCCTTCACCCTGGGAGGGGCGTGTTTCACGGTGAATTTACCTTCGGGAAATCCGAACTGATCCTGAACTATTTCATCCCGGGATCCATCCGGGACATTTTCAGACCGAGGAAGTAGAGAATGCCGTCGAGGCCGGTGACCGAAATCGACTGCTCGGCATTGGCCTTGACTTTCGGCTTGGCGTGATAGGCAATCCCCAGGCCCGCAAGGTTGATCATCGGCAGGTCGTTGGCGCCGTCACCCACGGCCACGGTCTGCGCGAGGTTGATGTGCTCCACCTGGCAGAGCAGTTTGAGGAGTTCGGCCTTGCGTTTTCCGTCCACCACATCACCGACAAAGCGGCCGGTCAGTTTGCCGTCCTCGATTTCCAGTTCGTTGGCATAGACATAGTCGAAACCGAACTTCTGCTGGAGGTATTTGCCGAAATAGGTGAAGCCGCCGGAGAGGATGGCCGTCTTGTACCCCACCATCTTGAGCACCTTCATCATATGCTCCAGTCCTTCGTTGAAGGGCAGGTTCTCGGCAATTTCCTTCATACAGCTTTCGTCCAGTCCCTTGAGCAGGGAAACGCGACGGGTAAAACTCTCGACAAAATCGATCTCTCCCCGCATCGCACTGGCCGTGATGGCTCTGACCTGCTCTCCGACGCCGGCCCGGGCGGCCAGTTCGTCGATACACTCGGTACCGATCAGGGTGGAGTCCATATCGAAACAAATCAGCCGGCGGCTGCGACGGTAGAGGTCATCTTTCTGGAAAGAAATGTCCATACCGGCCCGTGAGAGGCGCATGAAATGCGTCTGCATCTGGCTGCGCTGCTCTTCGGTAATGCTGCCGCGCACGGACAGTTCGATGCAGGAAAGGGTCTGTCGATCTTCCTCGCGAAGGGGAATACGACCCGTCAGACGCTTGATGGCGTCGATGTTGAAGCCGAGTTCATAGACCACTTTCGTCACGTCTGCAATCTTGCGTGCATCAATGCTGCGGCTCAGCAGGGTGATGATGTAGCGATCCTTTCCCTGACGCTCGCGCCAGGAGTTGTAGTCCTCTTCCGAGACGGGTTTGAAACGGATGTGAACGCCCAGGGAAGAAGACTTGAAGAGGAGCTCTTTCATAATCTGGCCGCTGCGGTCCTGCTGGGTGAGGAAAAGGATGCCGAGGGTCAGCGAATTGTGGATATTGGCCTGGCCGATATCGAGAATAAAGGCATCGTAGCGGGCCAGAATGTCGGTCAACGCCGTGGTAAGGCCGGGTTTGTCGGCACCGTAGATGTTGACCTGGATGATTTCAAGTTTGTTTTCTTCCATAAGGCGTA
This sequence comes from Bacteroidales bacterium, assembly GCA_017961345.1. GTDB lineage: Bacteria > Bacteroidota > Bacteroidia > Bacteroidales > UBA932 > Cryptobacteroides. The sequence goes on from JAGCXP010000109.1 coordinate 8,915, forward strand.
TGCACTGAAAGACAAAGATACGAAAATTTCAACAAGTTCGCCCGCTTCTTACGAGGAGAAATAGACGGCGTCCAGTCTCTCGTCCCAGGGGTCGGAAGGAAGACTTTCCACGATTTGGAAAGGAAAAGCGACGCCGAATTTCCGTGCATTTGCAAGCTGCGGCAGCAGGCGGTCGTAATACCCTTTTCCCCGTCCCAGGCGGGCGCCTTCTTGGGTAAAGGCCCTTCCGGGCACGATGACAAGGTCGATTTCTTCGGGGGCAATCGTCGGGCAACTTTCCTCCGGTTCGGCAATCCCCTGATAACCCGGGCGGAGCCTGTCGGGTTCATAGGCCTTGAGGACCAGTTCATCCCCCTGTACCAGCGGAAGAGCCAGGCGTTTGGATGTTCCCCAACGGGACAGTGCCTCGCCCGTGGGGACCTCGTCCGGCAAGGACGCGTACAGCAGAAGGGTTTTTGCCTCCCGGAACGCGCCGGTCTTTTCGATGCGTGAGAAAATCTCCCACGCCTTTTCTTCCCGCTGCTGGAAAGGCGTCTGCACAAAAAAGGCCTCCGCCCGTTCCCGAAGGATTTGGCGAAGGCGCTGTTTTTCTTCTTTGAGAGAAGCGGGCATATCCCCTACTTCGTCCAGGTAATCAGACGGTAGAGGTTGCCGCCGATGGTGTTGCCGATGACAAGGCAGAGAAAGAGCGCAAGGACGCTCCAGCCGTGCTGGCAGTAGAAGCCCCAGGGGGCCGTCAGATAGTAGAAGGTATCGGCGATACAGTGGGGAAAGCCGCACACGATAAACATAGGCACACCGAAGAGCAGCGGAATCCATTTTCCCTGACGGGCGAAATTGACCGCCGTGGTCATGATGAAGCCGCAACCGATGGCCAAAATGCCGCTACGCAAAATCCCACAAACAGGCATGCCGCCGACCATCGAGGGGGCCAAACGGGCCTGCAGAATCGCGAGGGCCTTGGCGGGCAGGTGCATCGGGGAGAATTTGGCCAGGACGGCAATGATCAGGCAGCCGACGATGTTACCCAGAATCGTGGGCAGCAGGTTGCATAGATCCTCTTTTGTCTTGACAAATCCCATGGCGCCGGTGTAGAGCTTCAGTTGATAGTTGATCACGGTCGCGAGGCCGAAGGAGAAGAGCACCGCACCCGCGATACCCCCCAGGGCAAGATAGCCGAATCCGGCGATACCGATGGCAATGCCGGCGAGAATGCCCAGACGGAAGATTTCAAATGCTTTCATAGGTTTCAAATTTACTGACCGCGAAGTTAGGCATTTTTGCACACTTTCGCAAACGGCTTCGCGGAACTTGTATCTTGCGGGCCCCTCCCTCTGCACGAGGCCGAGGGCGGCCACGCCTCCGCTGTAGCACATCCCCTTCCTCCCGGCCGCTCTGCTTTCGCCGTTTCTCCAAGTTCTAACCTTTTATAACTATTTGTAATTAAGATTTTTAACGCCTCCTTGCCCAGGAAATCGATTTCCTCCTGTGAGAAAAACATTCTCGAAAAGGCATTTTCACCGGGTTCTGTCCTATTCATCAGTTCAATGAAGCGTGCTGTTAAAGGATGGAATTTCTCGCACGCGGCGAAAACCTTTTTGCCGTGTTCGTCCAGTCGAAGAAACACCAGGTCCGGTTGTCCTTGTTTTTGACATACATCACGACCGGGTCGTAGAGGTTGATTTCATTCCGCCGCTCATATTCATCTTTGAGCACAAAGGCGGTGTACCCCCGCGCTGGCAGCCCGTCGGGTCAAGGCCCCGCTGCCGGTATGTTAATAAAATGGAATTTTTCGGTGAGGAGGAGAACCCTCTCTCACGAACTTTACAAATATAGCGATTAAGCGGGAAACTTCCAAATTTTTGCGCCAAAAGTTTTATCTTTGCCTTATGAAATTCAGACGTTTTGGTAAAGAGGGCGCACCAACGCTGCTGCTGATTCCCGGGCTGGGGGTCTCCTATGAACTGTTCCTGCCGCTAATCGGTTTGCTGGAAGGGAAATTCCGCATCATCGCGGCGGAAGTGGACGGATTCACGCCGGGCGTGCAGACGCGTTTTACCTCGGTGGACGACCAGGCCGTGCAGATTATCCGGCATCTCAAGGAAGAGTTAGGCGGGCATCTGGACTGTGCGTACGGACTCTCGCTGGGCGGAAAGATTCTTTCGCGCATCCTCGAACGGGACGAAGTGAAGATTGACCACGCCATTCTGGACGCCGCTCCCCTGCTGCCCCTGCCCGGATGGCTGGAAGCCCCGCTTCGGCACTATCAGAGCCTCAACGTCTGGACCTGCTACCATTGGACCGGATTCTGGAGGCGCCTGTTCCACTCCCACTACTTCGACGTCCTGTTGGATGAATGCGTGAAGGTCTATCCCTATGGCGGACGCAGGGCGGTTCTCGATGGATACAAGTCGGTCTATACCAACAAATTGGAAGCCATTTCCGGGGCCGACATCCACTTCTGGTACGGTTCGAAAGAAGCCTTTGTGGCCCGTCCCCAGGCGAAACATCTGCTGAAGCTCCATCCCGCCGCACACATCGCGGTCTTTCCCCATATGAACCACGGCCAACTATTGGTGGACCACCCCGAAGAAGTGGCCCGCAGAATGGAGGAGATTGTCTTATGAATGTATTGTTTGTCTGCCACGGCAACATCTGCCGCAGCCCGATGGGCGAGTTTATCCTTAAGAAAATGGTAAAGGAACGAGGACTTGAGGGAACGTTTCACATCGAGTCCGCCGCCGTCTCCTATGAAGAAATCGGCAATCCCGTCTATCCGCCCGCCAAACGCTGCCTACGTGAACACGGCATTCCCTTTGATGAGGGCAAACGCGCCCGCCGCGTAACCCTCTTGGACTATGAGCGTTTCGACCTTATCATCTGTATGGACGCGTCCAATCTCCGCCTCATCCGCCGCATCATTCCGGATGACCCGGAAGGCAAAATCCGCCTGATGATGTCCTTTGCCAACCTCTCACGCGACGTCGCCGACCCCTGGTACACCGGCGATTTTGAACAGACTTACCGCGACCTTGTCGAAGGCTGCAAAGCGATGCTGAATGAGTTGTAATGCGCGTAACCCGAAATCTTTTACGACAAAGACCGGAACGGCCAAAATGCTGAGCAGCCACAGCAGCATCAAAATGACGGCGGTCACCGCCCATCCCATAGCCGGGATCCAGTTCAGCGGCCTTCCCGAGGCCCAGTACATCAACGCAGGAATTCCGGCCACGAACACCAGAAAACCCAGCAGATACCCCAACGAATTTTTCATATCCGTTACATTTTAATCGTCCGCCAGCGCCTCTTCCTCGCTAATCGGACTAAAGCGGTCAAACACGCGTCCGTCCCGCTCCACCTTTCCGAAAAACATCTCATACGGCCGCACCCAGACGCCCTTTTCTCCATACAACGCCTGATACACCACCATCTTTTCCAGCGTCTCGCTATCCTTCGCGACGTACAGCAGACGGTACTTCCCGCCCTTGAAATGTTGATAATAAGTTGCCATAACGCGAAGGTAAGGAAATTTTGCGGATTCGCTCACATTTGCGAACTTTGCCGTATGAAAAGCATTGAAGTGGCAGCCGCTATCATCCGAAAGGGCGATAAGATTTTCGCCACACAGCGCGGCTACGGCGAATACAAAGACTTCTGGGAATTTCCGGGCGGCAAACTCGAGCCCGGCGAGAGCCCCGAGCAGGCCCTGATTCGCGAAATACGCGAAGAACTCTCCGCCGAAATCCAGGTGGACCGATTCTTCCATACCCTCGACTACGACTACCCCACCTTCCACATCACCCTTCACTGCTACCTCTGCTCCCTCCGCTCCGACGCCCTTCACCTCAACGAACACGAAGCCGCCCGGTGGCTCTCCCTCCACGACCTTCGCTCCGTCTCCTGGCTTCCCGCCGATGAAATCCTGCTTCCGAAGATAGCCGATGAATTGATGAAATAAGGGGTGGTTTTGGGCGAAGAGCAATTATTTCTTATCTTTGCCTGGGCAACACCACCCATGCAGCGATTCTATTATAGCGAGTCAATCCATCATTTTCTTTCTCAGGATGTCGAGAACATTCTGGGAAGTATGAGTGCGATTAACGAGTTCGACTTGACGCTGGAACAGCGAGGGGCTTGGTTGGATGAAATTACCATTCTTAAAGAGACGTTGTCACGGCTGGGAAAGGGTGGGCAAATCATTTTTGAATACACCATCCCCCGTCTGGGAAAACGCGTAGATGTCGTTTTGCTGCTCGAAGGCATCATTTTCACGCTGGAATTCAAGGCCGGAGCAAACGAGTTTCTGGTCAATGACAAGGAACAAGTGTGGGACTATGCACTGGATTTGAAGAATTTCCATGAGGAGAGCCGCGACCGGGTCATTGTCCCCATTCTTGTGGCTACGGAAGCTCCGGATAAAATATGTTCCTCTGGGACCGGCCGGTTCAGTTTTTACAACGACCGCGTTTACGAGCCGATCTTTTCCAATGCAACGACACTCCTTCCTCTATTAAATAACATACTTGAAAAGGAAGCAATTCAACCGCCACTTGACGCACACGAATGGGCCGTGAGCCGATATAGCCCCACACCTACGATTATTCAGGCCGCATCTGCCCTTTACATGAATCACAGCGTTGAAGATATCACCAAGCATGAGGCCGACAAGGCAGGCATAGACTCCTGCACATCGCTCATTCTTGATATTATCCGTGAATCGAAGGAAAAACACCAGAAGAGCATTTGTTTTGTGACGGGTGTTCCGGGTGCCGGGAAAACGCTGGTCGGGCTGAACGTTGCCATCCAACAGGAGCAGGGTGATTTGGCGGTATATCTTTCCGGAAACGGGCCACTGGTAAAAGTGCTTACGGAAGCATTGGCTCGTGATAAGGTAAAGAAAGAAAAATCCGCTGGTCGGAAATGTACCAAAACGGAAGCCGAAAGGCAAGTGAGCCGCTTCATCCAGATTATCCACCGCTACCGGGACAATATGCTTGCCAAGCTGAAAGTGCCGATTCGGGGAGGCTCGCTTGAGATCGACCCTGCAAAAATATCAAAAAACGCCCTTTCCAATGCCGCCGAGGTGGAAAATGTAGCCATTTTTGACGAAGCTCAACGGATGTGGGATATGCGTCATCTAAGCGGATGGCTGGCGAGAAAGAAAGGGTTGGCGGATTTCCCCATGTCCGAAGGAGAGTTTCTCATCTGGTCTTTGGACCAGCATAAAGATTGGGCAACGATTGTATGTCTCGTTGGCGGCGGCCAGGAAATCAACTCGGGAGAAGGAGGTATCGGGCTTTGGATCGAGGCGCTCAATGAAACTTTCCCCGACTGGCAGGTTTATATCTCAGATCGACTGACGGATAAAGAATACGCGGAAGGCAATGTCTCTTCTTTGCTCGCGGGAAATCCTCATGTACATATGGAAAGCAACCTGCATCTGGCTGTTTCTCAACGTTCCTATCGAGCAGAAACGCTCTCGTTGTTTGTTCACCAACTTCTGGATTTGGATGTATCTGCAGCCCGAAAGACCTATGATGAAATCCGAGAGCGCTACCCTATCGTTCTGACACGCAATCTAGACAAGGCAAAAGATTGGCTTCGAGCCCACGCTCGTGGTTCTGAACGCTATGGTATGCTCGTTTCTTCCAAAGCATTTCGCCTCAAGCCCCTCGCCATTGACATTCGCACGCAGGCAGATATCGTCCCTTGGTTTCTCAATCCTATCACAGATATCCGTTCCTCTCTTTTCCTTGAGGACGTCGCAACGGAATTTGACATCCAGGGCTTGGAACTGGATTGGACCTGTCTGGTCTGGGACGGAGACTTCCGTTACGATTCTGCACGACATGGCTGGCAGCACTCCTATTTCCGCAGCGACCGATGGCAAAACATCAATATGGCCGAAGGACGTGCTTACCAACTCAATGCCTATCGCGTCCTTTTGACACGTGCCCGCCAGGGAATGGTCATCTGCATTCCTGAAGGAAATCCCTCCGATGTCACTCGCTTGCCGGAGTTCTACGATCCCACCTACGATTACTTCAAAGGTTTGGGGCTGGATTTGATTTAATTGTCCCCTCCACATTTGATCGCTGAGCACACCGCCACTTCGTTTTTTGGGCTGAAAACAGCGTGAAGCGATGCTCCAGCACCGGGTCGGGAACATGTGCACGTGCACACGTGGCTGGCCGCGTTCCTTGGAACTTGGCGGGCTACGAAAATGCGGAAAAACGTAGCCGGACGTGCGTTTAGGCGAAAAGAGCGGAGCGGTTGGGAGGCGAAGCGGGACGCAGGAGATTGTGGGAGGGTCCGGAGTGAAGCGCGTAAGCGCGGAACGGAGTCCTCCGATGAGCACACCCCTTCCTCCATAGAGCCGCGAAACGAACGCGAATTACCGCCCTACGAGATGGCGGATGGCGGCCTGGGCGCAGACGCAGCCGAAGACGGCCGGCAGATAAGAGATGGTCCCCACCTGCGACTTTTTGTTGCGCTGCTCGACGGGAACGATGCCGCTGCGGTCGGGAAGCTCCTCGCTGAACACCACGGGAAAACCTTTGCGGATCCCCATATGGCCGAGCCGCTTGCGGACGATAAAGGCGAGCGGACAGTTGAACGATTTTGACAAATCCGCGATCCGCACCTTCGTCGCATCGAGTTTCGCCCCGGCTCCCATCGAACTGACCAGCGGAAGATGGTTCTCCACACAGAACTTGATCAGCGCGAGTTTCGGCGCGAGCGTATCGATGGCGTCCACCACGAAATCCACGATTCCCGGCCAATCGGCCAATTGCTCCGGGACCGATGATGCCTCCAGATATTCAGGCACGATTTCCACCTCCAAAGAAGGGTTGATGTCCCGCAGCCGTGCGGCCAGCACCTCGCATTTGGAACGGCCCACCGTAGAAGAAAGGGCGATCAGTTGCCGGTTGCGGTTTGAATCTGCAATCACATCGCTGTCGAGCAGCAGGATGTGACCCACGCCCGCTCGGACTATCATTTCCGCCGCATAACCGCCGACTCCCCCGCAGCCCACAACGGCCACCCGGGACGAAGCCAACTTCGCGAGCCCGTCCGCGCCCAGCAGCATTTCCTCACGCTCCAGCCATTCGCCCTGCCTCGCTTGCTCGCTTGCAGCATTGGCCAACGTCCGCGCCCCCGCGCCCTGCCCACTCTCTTCGCTCATAATCCTTTCGATTTTCCTTCTTCCCAGATCACATCCATCTCCTCCAGAGACATCTCGTGCAGGTCGCGCCCCTGCTTGATGGTGTTTTCCTCCAGGTAGCCAAAACGCCGCCTGAACTTATCACACGCCTTGTTGAGCGCCGTATCCGGATTCACGCCGTAGAGCCGGCACGCATTGATGACCGCAAAGAACAGGTCGCCGAATTCCTCCTCCTCGTGCACCGGGTCGTTCTCCCCCGCCGCCTCCATCACTTCGCCCAGTTCCTCCTTTACTTTATCCCACACTTCCTCCCGCACTCTCCAGTCGAAACCCACGCCCCGAGCCTTGTCCTGCATCGCATACGCCTTCAGAATCGGCGGCATCGCATCCGGCACGCCCGAAAGCACCGTCTTGTTGCCGTCTTTTTCCTTCGATTTGAGCATCTCCCACGCCGTAGAAACCTCCTCCGGCGTCATTTTACGGGCATTTTCCGCGGGAGGATACACCCCGCCCGGGAATACGTGCGGATGGCGGAAAATCATTTTCTGACAGAGCGATTCCATCACGTCTCCGATATCCCAGCGTCCCTCCTCCTGCGCAATGCGGGAGTAAAAGACAATGTGCAGCAGCAAATCGCCCAACTCCTTTTTCACGGACGGATCCGCCCCCTTCAGGACGGCGTCCGAAAGTTCGTACACTTCCTCGAGCGTCTGGGTGCGAAGCGACTCGAAAGTCTGGGATGCATTCCAACTGCAACGGGAACGCAGGTAGCCCATAATGTCGAGTACTTTGGAAAACAAAGCAAGATTTTCTTCTTTTGTATGCATAGCAGGGGCAAAATTACGAAAAAAATGTTTATCTTTGACGGATTTAACGCGCATACGATACATGATCCATATACCCTTCATATCGGCGGACGAGGCGGTCAGTCACCTGCGCTCCCACGGGCACATTCATTTGAGCAGCGTGGCGAGCGTTCCCCATGTGCTGATCGACGCCCTTTGTCGCCGCGCCGACCGGGGTGAAATTGAAGACCTGCATTTCCACCATTTCCACACCGAAGGCCCCGCCCCCTACAGCGAAGCCCGCTACGAGGGCATCTTCTTCGAGCAGGGATTCTTCGTCGGTCCCAACGTACGGGCCAACGTCAATGCCGGCTATGCCGACTATCTCCCCGTCCATCTGAGTGACAGCGCCCGGCTCTACCGCCGCGGTTTCATTCCCCTCCAGGCCGCCCTCATCCAGGTCTCCTATCCCGATGAGAACGGATTCGTATCCCTGGGCACCTCCGTCGACTGTTCCCTCGCCGCCATTGAAAGCGCCGAGATGGTCATCGCCGTCGTCAACAAAAACGTACCCTTCTCCAGCGGCGACCTGGTACACATGAGCAAAATCAACTGGTTCGTGCAGGATGACACCCCGCTCGTGACCGCCGTCTACAAGGCCCCCACCGAATTGGAAGAGGCTATTGGAAAGAACTGCGCAGCCCTCGTGGAAGACGGCGCCTGCCTGCAAATGGGCATCGGCGCGCTTCCCAACGCCCTCGCCGCCCAGCTCTCCGGCCACAAAGACCTCGGTCTTCATACCGAAATGTTCGCCGACGGCCTGCTCAAACTGATCAAAAGCGGCGTCATCAACGGCCGGCGCAAGAAGATTGACACCGGCAAAGTCGTCGCTTCCTTCCTGCTCGGTTCGCAAGAGGTCTATTCCTTCCTCGACCACAATCCCGACGTCCTGATGAAGGACATCGCCTATACCAACGATCCTTACGTCATTGCCCGCAACGACCGCGTCACCGCCATCAACTCCGCCACGGAAGTGGACCTGACCGGCCAGATTTGCGCGGACTCCATCGGCACCCGCATCTTCTCCGGTACCGGCGGACAGGTGGATTTCGTGCGGGGCGCGTTCCTCTCCGAGGGCGGCAAATCCATCACGGCCTTCGCCTCCCGGACCAACAAGGGAAAGAACAAGATTGTCGCCACGCTTGCCGAAGGGGCCGGTGTGGTCACCCCCCGCGCCGACGCCCACTGGATCGTAACCGAATTCGGCGCCGTCGACCTGACGGGAAAATCCCTCCAGGAGCGTGCAAAACTCATGATTTCCATTGCCCATCCGGACGACCGCAACGCCCTTGACGAGCAGGCCTTCCACCGTTTCGGGATCCATTACCATAATTTCAGCATCTAAAGCGTATGAAAAAAATACTGATACTCCTTTCCTGCTGCCTGCTGGTCTTCTCCTGCAAGACCTCCGAAAAAATCAACTATATCCAGGACGTCAATCCGGAAGAGAAGATGACCGTTGAGAACTTCAACGCCATCCGCATCCAGCCCCGAGACATTATCTCCATTATCGTCTCGAGTCGCAACCCCGAACTCTCCAAGATGTTCAACCTCCCCGTCGTGACCTACCAGGCCGGTACGGAGTTCTCCGAGAGCGGCTCCAGCCAGCGCCTGATTGGCTACGTGGTGAACGAGAACGGCGAAATCGACTTCCCCATCCTCGGCCTGCTCAAGATTGAAGGCCTCACCCGCTGGGAACTGTCCGAGTTCATCAAAAAGAAAATCGTAGAAAGCAACTATATCAAGGACCCCATCGTCAGCGTGGAATTCGTCAACTTCAAGGTGGCCGTCCTCGGCGAGGTGACCTCTCCGGGCAGTTTCTCCATTGACAGTGACAAACTCACCATCCTCGACGCCCTTTCCCTCGCCCGCGATCTGACCATCTACGGCCGCCGCGACCGCGTGTTCGTCATCCGCGAACAGAACGGCGAACGCACCGTCTATCAGATGGACCTGCGCAGCGTGGATTTCTTCAAATCCCCCGCCTACTACCTCAAGCAGAACGACGTGGTCTATGTCGAGCCCAACTCCGTACGGGCCGGCCAGTCCACCATCAATGAGAACAACGTCAAGAGCGTCAGCCTCTGGGTGAGCATCGGCTCCTTCCTCGCCACCCTCGCCACCCTCCTTATCAACGTCATCCGCTAGTTTCATGAACATGGCATACAACGAAAATACCGAGAACAACGGCTACAACAGCTACAACAACTACCCGACCGGAGAACCGCAGGACGGCATCAACCTCGGCGAAATCTGGCAGAGCATCTGGGACTTCAAATGGTGGTGCCTGCTGAGCGTCGCCTTCTGTATGCTGCTGGCAGGGCTTTACGTATATCGCACCCCGTCCGTCTATACGCGCACGGCCAAGGTCATCGTGGATGAGAGCGGACAGAACTCCGCCATGCGGGATATCACTTCCTTCAGCAACGCTCTCTACCGCCGCAGCACCTTCTCCAACGGCGTGAACGTCTATAACGAGGTGGAAGCCTTCGCCTCCCCCGACCTGATGGAATCGGTCGTCCGCAGCCTCGGTCTCGAAACCTCATACACTGAGCATCAGACCCTCCGGAAAGTTGCCCTCGACGAGAAAAAGCCCGTCCAGATGAGCATCATCGAGAGCCCCGTGGGCGGCAGTTTCTCCTTCGTCCTCCACAAGGCCGGTGAACAAAGTTTCGTCCTCGATGAATTCCGCATCAACGGAAAGCCCCTCAAGGGCGTATCCGTCAAAGGCAACCTGCTTGACACCCTCGATACCGAAATCGGCAGGATCGTCATCTATCCCGCCGGCGGCTTTGAGAAATGGAGCCGCGACATCACCGTTTCCTGGCTGAATACCAAACAGAAAGCCAAGGGTTGCGCCAGCGCGTTGAGCGTCAGCGTTTCCAACAAGAACAACTCCGTGGTCGTCCTTCGCTACAGCGACGTCCACGCCCGCAAGGCCGAGAACATCCTCAGCAGTCTGATTGACGCCTACAACAACCAGTGGATCGAGAACACGAACAAGACGGCCAACAACACCACGAAGTTTATCGACGAGCGACTGATTGTCATCGAAAAGGAACTCTCCGAAATCGAGAACAACCTCAAGAACTTCAAGGAGGAACACAACATCGCCGACGTACGCAGCGAAGCCCAGTTGTATATCTCCCAGGTCGGAGATTACGCCCAGAAGTCCTTCGCCGTCCAGAACCAGCTCAGCATCATGCGCTATCTGCGCGAGTATCTGGCCGACCCCGCCAATGAGAACGCGTTGATTCCCACCAACATCGGCCTGAGCAACGGTGCGGCCGACTCGCAGATCAACGAGTACAACAAAATTCTCCTCAACCGCGACGTGCTCCGCGCCAACAGCAGCGAGAACAACCCGCTCATCGCCGACATGAGCATGACGCTCGCCTCCATGCGCAGCGCCATCATCCGCTCGATGGACAACCTCATCAGTTCCTACAACATCGAAGCCGAGCGCATCAAGAACCAGGAAGACCGCCTGCTTGCCCGCATCTCCGGCACCACCGGCGAAGAACTTCAGCTCATCGGCATCCAGCGGCAGCAGAAAGTCAAGGAAAGCCTCTACGTCTTCCTGCTCCAGAAACGGGAGGAGAACGAACTGGCCTCCCTGGTCAACACCTCCAACACCCGTATCATCCAGACGCCGACCGGCGGCGCTCCCTCTTCCAGAAAGAACGTCGTCTATCTGCTGGCCATCCTCACCGGTCTGGCCATTCCCGTAGCGATTGTCATTATCAAGCGTTCCCTAGACAGCAAAGTCCGCCGCAAGGATGACCTCAACGGCCTCTCCATCCCCTTCCTTGCCGAGATTCCCCTGCTCAAGCAGAAGAGCGAAAAGAAGAAGATCCGGCTGGCCAAGCTGGGCCTGAAGAAGAAAGAGCCGGAACAGGATACCCGCGCCATCATCGTCAAGCCAGACAGCCGCGACTCGATGAACGAAGCCTACCGCGTCCTGCGTACCAACATCGACCTGATGGCGGGCCGCGACCACAAAGTCTTCCTCTTCACCTCCTTCACCCCCGGCTCCGGTAAGACCTTCTCCGCGATGAACGTGGCCATGAGTATGGCCGTCAAGGGCGCCAAGACCCTGCTGATCGACCTCGACCTGCGCAAAGGTTCCCTGAGCAAGGCCCTGAACAAGAGCAAGACCGGCGTCTCCACCTACCTCTCCGGTATGGAAACGGATTTGGACGGCATGGTGGTCAAGATCAACGAACTGCTCGACCTGCTGCCCGCCGGTATCCTGCCCCCGAACCCGGCTGAACTCCTGCTGGGCGAGCGTTTCGACCAGTTGATCGACCAGATGCGCGATAAGTACGAATACATCTTCCTCGACTGTCCTCCGATTGACATCGTGGCGGATACGGCCATCATCGCCCGGAAGACGGATATCACCATCTTCTGCATCCGTGCCGGTATGTTCGAAAAACATGACCTGCCGCTGATCGAGAACCTGTACCGCAACGACAAGTATCCGCACATGGCGCTGATTCTCAACGGTACCGATTACACCAACAAACTCTACGGCGGTTACGGTTACCACATCTACGGCAAGTACGGTTACCGCACTTACAGACCTTATCGCTACTAGGTATGTGGTGGCCTTTCTCCAAAAAGTACAGCCTCTCTGACACCGGTCTTCTCGACGGGGCGACGGATGGTCACAGCCATCTGCTGCCCGGCGTAGACGACGGCATCCGCCAGATGGAAGATACTCTTTCCTGCCTCCACATCATGGAACATGCGGGCATCGAGCATCAATGGCTGACTCCCCACGTCATGGAGGATATGCCCAACGAGGAAGAGAAACTTCGGGAACTGTTCGCCGAGGTGCAGCAGGTCTATGCCGCCGATGAAGGCGGGACCGGCCGGAAAATCGAATTGCATCTGGGCGCGGAATATATGATGGACAACCTCTTCGCGTCCCGCATGGACGCGGGGACGAAGTTGCTCTGCACCTATGAAGAAGGCATCGTCCTCGTGGAGACCAGCATCGTCTTCCCGCCCCTCAACCTCGAAGACACGCTCCACCGCATCCTATCCCTGGGTTATCGCCCGATGCTGGCGCATCCGGAACGCTACCAGTATATGAGGGACAGCGACTATCGCGATATGTTCCGAAAGGGCATTCATTTCCAACTGAACCTTCCCTCCCTCATCGGTGCCTACGGCGATATCGAAAGTTCCCGTGCGGAATGGATGCTGGAAAAAGGCATGTATTACATCTGGGGAACGGACACCCATCGCGTCGGCCAATTGGAAGCCACGCTCTTCCGCCACTCCCTCTCCTCCAAGGTCGTCTCGCTCCTGGAGCATTTCAAGGGCTGAGGTTTCACTGAAAAAATCCGTTTATTTTCCGCGTCGAAGACGACGGAAGGCCTGTGCGGCCCAACGGGGCAGATAGAAGATCGTCTCGGAAGGAAAGATGGAGGACTTGGCAAACAGCCGCCTGAAGCCCAGGCGCAGGGATTTGTTTTTCTTCGAAAGATACCCTTCTTCCGCGTCCTTGCCCAATTTCCCCTTTCCATAACGCCCGAAATTTCCTTCGGAAAGAATCAGCGCGAGCACCTTGGCGGCATCTTTCACCGCCCGGGGATTGTAGAAAGGCAATTTTTCTTTCGGCAGTCCGAGAAACTGCACGGCGATAAAACCGAATACCTGCCACGCTTTCGTCAGGGCGAACTGCCGGAGCTGGTCCTGCAGCGCAGCAAGCGCCGCAGCGTCCCAGGAGCTGTGCTCCAACACCCGCACCCAGTCGCAGAGTTGGCGCAGGCCTACGCCCCCTTCGATAAAATGGTGAAAGGCATGGGCGAGGATAAAGAGGGCGTTGAAACCTTCGGAGGGGACCTGCAGCTTTAGGCCGGTCAGCGGTAGGGCGCAGGGGCGCGTGTTTTCCTTCAGTTCCTGCTCGGAATACCGGCGGAATGCGCGCTGGCGGAAAGGATTTTCCAATTCAAGCGCCTGAAAGTGGAGTTCCACCTCGTTGGCGCCGGAGCTGTAGGCGCGATGGCGATTGTTTCTCTCGCCGTCCTCCAGGCGCTCAGACAGGCACGAGGCGGCCCGCTTCCACTCCTGCGGAGGAACCCACAGGTCTATATCGCCGCAACTGCGGGATTCGGGATGAAGATAGTAGGTAGAGAGGGGTTCCCCTTTCAGAACGACGGGATGCAGGCCGTCCGCGCTCAGCGCAGCGAGGATCTCTCCCATCAAGTCCTCCAACTCGGCATGGGCCTTAGCCGTCTTCCCGCGAAAACGCTGCAATTTCAAAAGATGCATCGGCGGGAGGGCTTTCCCCTCCTGCGCCCACTGCGGCTCGGCCTCCAACAGGACTTCAAGCCCGTCCTGCACCAACAGGAGCACGCTCTGCTGCCGGGCTAGGCGCAAAATGCCTTGCCAGTCAGGTACGCTATCCTCTCCGACGGACAAGCGGCCGAGCGCCGCCACGGGAAAAGCCCCGCAGGCCCGGCCCCACAAGCCGGCGCGCAACAGATAGAGAAACTGTTCCTCTGAGAGCGTCATTTACTCGTCGAGCACACCGGCGCTGCGCCAGTTTTCTACGAGCGAGGCACAGTCTTTGAGCGCCCGCTCGCGCTCGATGCCATATTCTTCCACAAGGGCGTCTGCGAGATCATCGAGGGTAAAGTCCTTGCCTTCCGCCTTTTCCCAGAGGAAAGCGGCGCTGTCGTTCAGGGAAAGCAACTTGTTGAAATTGATGTTCTCCAAGCCTTCCGCCGTCACGATTTTCTGCTTACAGACTTCGCGCAGCACAAATCCTTTCTTGAGTTTCATATCAACTGAGTTTTAGTGTATGTTCACAATATTGCGTCACGATACCCCGGTGGGTAATAAAAATCATCGTCTTATCGGGATATTCGGCGACCAGGCGCTCCAGCAAGGTCTTTTCCGTTGCCTCGTCGAGCGCCGAAGAAAATTCATCCAACAACAGGATGCTGCCCGGACGCAGGAGTCCGCGGGCGATGGCAATCCGCTGGGCCTGTCCTTCACTCAGGCCGCCGCCCGCCTCGAAACAAGGCGTATCCATTCCTCCGGGCAGCGAGAGCACGAAATCAGCCGCGGCCGTATGGAGCACCGAGCGGAGTTTCTCTTCGTCAGCAAAGGGATCGCCCATGCGCAGATTGTCCCGCACCGTCCCGCTGATCAGGCTGTTTCCCTGCGGAACGTAAATCAGGTTGCAACGGGTGGCGGCGGAAGCGGGAACGCGCTCCCCTCCCTCACTGTAGAAGGAGAGGCTGCCCGAAGAAGGTTGCTGCAGGGACAGCATCAATTTAATGAGCGTGGTCTTGCCCACGCCGGTCGTTCCGACAATGGCCGTCTTGCTGCCCGGTGCGAAACCATAACTGAAATCCGTAAACACAGCCTCCTGCGCGCCGGGATAGGTAAAGCACAGGTTCTCCACCCGGATACCGGCCACGCCTTCGAGCATACGGGGTTCGCAAAGGGGCTCTTTTTCCATGGCGTCAAGTTCGAGCAGGCGATCCACCGAAGCCGTGCTGTGGAACAGGCCGGGGAGTTGGTCCCCCATTTCCGCGAGCGGGCGCTGCACCTGGTTGACCAGTTGCAAAAACGCGGTCATCATACCGTAGGTCACCGTCCCGGCGGCAATGCCGTACACTCCCCAGAGGAAGGCCAAGGCGTAACTGACGGAAAAGCAGAGCGCCGAAATGACGTGGGCGGCGATGCCGAAACGCGTCCGCCGCAGAGAATTCTTATACACGTCGCTCTGGAGCGTCGTGAGATTCATGCTGCTCTGCCCGTCGTATTCGAGGGCCTTGATCAGCGTCTGATGCTGGAGGCTCTCCTGCATATGGCTTTGTACCCGGCTGTCCCCTTCGCGCACATCCTTGCTCATCATACGCATCTTGCGCAGGACAAAACGGGCGGCGATGATGCCCAGGGGAATGACCAGCAGCAGAATCCAGGCCAGCCGCGCATCCAGCCAGACCAAGTAGCCGAAGGCCACGCAGAATTGCAGCCCCGTCCCAATCAGGTTCGGAATGGTCAGGCAGGCGGCGTTGCTCACGGCATCCACATCTCCTTCCAGGCGGTTGATGATATCCCCCGAATGCAGTTTCTCCCGCGAGGGGGCGGTCATCTGCAAGAGGGCGTCGAACTGCCGCTGGCGCAAGGCGTTTTTCATCTGGAACACGCTCTTGCTCTGCATCCAGGTACGAAGGGCACGGGAGCCGATGCGAAGCAGGATAATCCCGGCAAACGCAGCGCCCAGATAGGCGAGATGGCCGCTGGCCTGATGGGTCGCCACATCGACGAGAGCCTTCGAAAAATACACATAGAAGAAGGAACATACCGCCAGAACGATACTGCACAGAACGGACAGGGTCAGCGCCCAGCGGTACGGACCCGTCACCGAGAAAAAGTATGAAAGGTACTTTCTCACAGGGTCGTTACGTTTTGATGACAGAGCCGGGCCGCCGCCTCGTCGGGCAGGCAGTCCAGATCCCACACGCCCACGGACGAGACGACATTCTCTACCGTCTTGCAGAGGGCATCCTCAAGGGAACGTTTCCACTTGATGCTGGAGCAGGAAGGCAGGAACGCGGCGTAGGCGGAAAGGCCGACGAGCCGACGAATTTCATTGTAGGGCGCCTGGGCGAGACGGACGATGCCCCCGAGAGGAACGGATTCGTTCTTGTAGCAGGGCGTCTTTCCGCTCCAGGGCGAGCCGTAAATCCGGACGCTGCCGTCTTCCAGGACGCGGACGACGGGATTGTCGTCGTTGAGCAGCCAGGTTCCGGGTATGTACTTGAGCCAGAGACTGCTGTGGGTGCTTTTGCCCGTACCGCTCTTTCCGAGGAAGGCATAGCCTTTCCCCTCGCATACCGTCACGGACGAATGAATCATCAGCGTACCGCGAAGCGTCGTATAGATCGTGAAGAGCAGCATCAGGGAATTGTTGATGCAGCATTCCAGTTCGGAGCGTATGATGCGTCGGCGTACGTGCAGCGTACACGCGCCCCCTTCGAGGTTCCGGGGCAGTTTCAGCAGGGAAACGCACTCGTTTCCATTGAGGGAAAAGCCGAAGTGCACATCATCCTTGTCGGGTTCCGTCGTATTTTTATACAGCCAGAGATAGGGGGGCTCCTCGTTGCAGCGAAGAATCAACTCGTGGGGAGCCAGCAAGGGAGAGAGATCCTCTTCCGGAATGACCTGCAAATCAAAGAGCGTCGGCATCTTCTCTACGGCAAAGGGCTCGTAGGACGAGAGGAAACGCTCCGGGCAACGTACGCTGAAGGCGTGGCCCGCCACACAAAAAGTTCGCCAATCCATCATATGCCGCTTTTCTCCTGGGGAAGACGGCTGCGGTACACCTGCAAGGCCGTCAGGTAATCACTCAAGGCGGTGGACTCCGTCTCCGTGGCTTCGGAAAGACCGCTGTAAGCCTGCAGCAGGTCGGCCGTGGTGGTATATCCCGCCTCGAACTGCACCTTTGCCTGCTCGTACTGATAGAGGGCGTATTCCTTCTGGCTGCGGGCCAGCGTAAGCGCATCCCAGGCACTGGTCAGTTCCAGGAAGAACTTGCGCTGCTGCAGCACGAGCATTTCGCCGAGGTGGTCGCGGTCGTACTCCGCCTTTTCGATTTCGGTCTGCTGGCGCTGCATCTTGTAGGAATTCTTCGCCCAGTCGGTCAGCGGAATTGAGACGGCGGCAAAGACCATCCCGTTCCAACGGCCCGGACGGGGGCTGAACAACCGGGTATAGCCGTAACTCACCCCCAGCCCAATCTGCGGCAGCGTGGAGCCGAGCGTCAGTTTCTTGTCAAACTTCTTCGCCTTGACCTGCAGTTCCAGCAGTTTGGTCTCCGTCAGGGAAGCGACCACTTCGTTCTCATCCCGATAAACTTCATCCGGAGAAGGAATTCCCTCCGCGATGCAGCCCGTGAAATGATACGAATCCAGATCCATCACCCGATAAGTGCAGCCGATGCTGTTCAACAGGTTCATTTTCATCAGACGCATACCGGCGCGCAGTTTGACCATGCCGTTCTTCAGTTCGAGTTTCTTGTTCTGCAGGAGCATGTGGTCGGACCGGAGGATGACGCCTTCGCCCAGCGCGACGCCCGCCACCTTGTCAAGGGTATCGATCAATTCCTGCAACGAATTGAGGTATTTCTCCTTTTCCATCAGGGAGAGCAGGCCGTAGTAGTTTTTCTCCACTTCCTCCATGACATCCCGCGAGGTCATCTCGGCTTTCAGTCGCGCCGCCTCGCTGCCGAGTTTCGCATACCGGAAACCGTTCACGATGCGGCCGCCGGCGAAGACGGGCTGGATGGCCATGATGCCATAGTGCTGCGCGTAGTGGAACAAGTCCAGCGAAGCGTTCCCGCCGTTGGCGTCGGCCAGCGCCTGCCAGAGATCCTGAATGGCATTGCCCAACGGATTGTCTCCGACAACATCGAGGGCGTTGATGCTGATCAGCGGATTGAAGGCGTGGAAGGCCATGCCCGTCAGCGAAGCCGTCGGGAAGAAGTTGGCCGCCACCTCCCCTTCCATGGCTTTGGCGCCCTTGATGTCCAGTTGGGCCTTGCGGACTTCATTGTTGTTCTGCAAGGCGATTTCCTTGCACTCTTCGAGGGTAAAGGTCCGCTCCTGGGCGCCGAGGGCCAGCGGAAAGAGCAGGACAAGGACTAGGAGGATATTAGGCTTCATGGCTGACATCTTTTTTATGGAACAGCCGCCAGTAGGAGACGGGCATGATCAGCACGGTGAACGGAAGGGTCACGACCACGCCGAAGAGGATGACCACACCCATCGGCATCCAGAGGGCGTCGGCGCTGATAATCATCGGAAGCACGCCCAATCCGGTGGTGCAGGAAGTCAGGAAGATGGGGCGCATACGCCGCGAACCGGCGAGCATGGCCGCCTCCTTGTAGGACATTCCCTCTTTGAAATGGAGTTCTTCCGCATACTCGAACATGATGATACCGTTGCGGACGATGATACCAATCAGGGAAATCAGACCCAGGAGCACCGTCATACTGAAATCCAGGCCGAAGAGATACAGGCCGAGGAAACAGCCGAAGAGACAGAGCGTCGAGAGGGTCATCGTCAACACCGGGATATTGATTTTCTTGAAGTTGATCAGCAGGAAAATGAACATCACGAGCAGGGCGCCGACAAACGAAGCCGCCATGGCGGGTATCAATTCTTCATTCATCTCGGTCAGCCCCCCGGAGGCGATCTTCACACCCTCGGGAAGTTCCAGACCCTTGATATATTCCTTCACGCGTTTGAGCGCGACCGGGTGCGAGTAACCGGACTTGAGGTCTGCACTGACGCTGATGGCACTGTTGTGGCCGCCGTAACGGACCAGTTGCGAAGGCACCCAGTCGGGCTGGATGTCGGCCACCTGTCGCAGGGGCACCCGCATGGGAGCCACGCTCCCCCGCAGGTATTTGTTGCGGATGACGTCGTAGGTGGCGCTGTCCGTATTCTCGGTACCGTAGAGGGTAACCGGAATGGAACCCGTCTTGGCGGAAAGCAGGGAGGTCGAAGCGAATTCCTGGCTCAGGGTCACGCCCACCTGGGCGGGACTGATCCCCAGCCGCGATGTCTCATCCTTGTCGAGGGTGATGTTCACGGAAGGGATGGTCGCATAATCGGTGTGCACCCATTTGAGGATATCATCCTGTGCCCGCATGAAGGCGGCGATGGAATCGGCCACGGGAATCATTTTGCTCCGGTCCTTGCCTTCCACCCTCAGTTCGAGGGGAGCCGGCACGCCCTGGTAATCCATTTCCTTGATGCGGAGGATGGCGTTGGGGAAGAAGTACTCGTATTTCTGTTCATACTCCCGCACCAGTTCGCGCGTAGCTTCTTCGCTGACCGTATTCACGATCAACTGGGAGAAGTTCGGTGCCGGGAGCGAAGGCGCGTAAGTCTCGTGGAAACGGGGCGCACTGGAACCGACGAAAGCGGTTACGTTCTTCACGCGCGGATCCTTCAGGAGCAGTTTCGTGAGTGTATCCACATTTGCCTGGGTCGCTTCCAGTCGGCAACCGTCCTCGAGGTTCATTTCAATGACAAAGAGGTCGCGGGAGGCCTTCGGCAACAGCTGAATGTTCAGGGCAAAGAAAAGTGCGATGCCCGCGGCCACCAGGGCGACACCGGAGAAGACCGTAAGATGGGGATGACGGAAACAGACGACTTCCGCCTTGTCATACACTTTCTGCAAGGCATTGAAGAACGCCTCCTGAATCTTGGCAAAGCGCGAAGGCTTGTCCAGACGGCTGACCGGTCCGATGAAACGGACTTCCAGGGAAGGAATCACGATGATGGCATAGGCCAGGGAGGTCATCAGGGCGATGGCCATCACCCAGGGGAAGCCGAAGAACACATCGTGCATATGTCCCTGGACGCAGAAAAGCATCGGGAAAGCCATCAGGCTGATGGACAGCGTCGCCATCATCATCGGCATCAGCAGTTCTTTCGCGGCAGCGACAGCCGCCTCCACCCTTCCCATGCCGGTCGAGAGTTTGGCCATATAGCCGTCAATGGTCACAATCGAATCATCCACGATCATACCCAGCACCACAATCAAAGCGGCCAGCGTGACGGTGTTGAGCGGCATTCCCACCACATACATACTGGCGATGGCCACCGCCGTACACACAGGCACGCCCGAGGAGGCGACCGCCGCACTGGTGAAGGGGAAGAGCAACAACATCACCGCAATCACCACGAGAATGGAAATAATCAGATCGCGCAGGAAGTTGACCACCGAAGTACGGACCACCTTGGGCTGGTCGGTAATGCGGGAGAGATGTACGCTCTCGGGCAGTTCATCTTCGAAGGACTTGAGCACCTTGTCCACCTCGCCGCCGAAGGCGACGATGTCCCGGTCTTCCCGCATGGAAATGGAGACGAGCAGGGTGTTGTGTCCGTTGAACTGGATGGCGGTGGATTTTTCCTGGATACGGCGCTCGATCTGCGCCACATCTTCGAGCCGGACGATGCCGCCGGCCGGGTCGTTCATAATGACTTTCTTGGCCACCTCGTCTTCGGAGGGTACCATCTCATCCACATAGATTCGGGCATCCCCGTACTTACCGGCAAAACTGCCGCTGGGAATCTGCACGCCGTCCACCGTGTAAATCAGGTTGACGGCCAGGGGGCTCACGCCATAGGCGGCGAGCTGGTCCAAGTCCGCCGTAACGGCAATCTCCTCGTTCTGTTCCCCGAGGATCTGCACTTTCGCCACATCGGGCAGGCCGAGCAGGCGCTCCTTGAGGTCTTCGGCATACTCGGACATCTCGCTCCAGCCCTTGTCGTCGGAATCCATCGACACGAGCACCGAAGAGACGTTGCTGAAATCATCGATAACCACGATGGCCAGCACGTTGAAGGGCAGGGTCAGTTTCCGCGTCTGGAACTTGAAACGCAGGTCCGCCCAAGTCTGACGAATCTTGCTCGAGGGGACATTGAGCGTCACATAGATATAGCAGATACCATCCTTGGAGACGGATTTGATTTTCTTACGGTCCACCTCAGGACAGGTCATCAACACTTCTTCCAGGGGTTTGGTCAGGTCTTGCTCCACCTTCTCTGCGGAAGCGCCGGGATAGATGGCGGCCACCAGTCCCTGTTTGATGGGCACAGAAGGGAATTCGGCCTTGTTCATCTTCAGTACGCCGACCACGCCCAGAAGAACCAGCGCCCCGACGATCAGATAAACCGCCTTGGACCCTTCGACAAAACCCTGTATCAAATCACCGGGCTTTTTCATAGGGCTTTCACGCTAACGGGGGATACTTTCATGCCGCTGCTGACCTTTCCCGTCCCTTCGACGATCACCCGTTCCCCGGGAAGCAGGCCGCCGGCAATGTTGACACCGTTCGAGGCAAAGCCTTTCACGGTCACGTGGCGTTTTTCAACGAGGTCTTCGTCGTTGACAACCCAGACATAACGGCCCTCGTCATCCACCTTCACGACATTGGCGGGAACGACCATGCGCGGAAGCAGGTCGGTTTCGAGGCTTACTTTACAGGCCATGCCGGCTTTCAAGGCCTCCGGCTGGCGGTCCAGCAGCAGATGGGTCAGGTAGGAATGGCTGACGGGGCTGGCCTGGACGTCAAGGTCGGAAACCTTCGCTTTCAAGGTCAAATCGTTCAGGGCAGGAATGACCACGACGGCCTTCATGCCTTCGTAAATCTTGGAAAATTCACTCTCGGGAACGCCAATGGCCACTTCGAGGTGTTTTTCATCGACGAGGGAAACCACCCGTGACATCGGAGCCAGGTCGTCGTTCAGGGCTACGTGTACCTCGTTCACCGTCGCATCCCAGGGAGCCTTGACTTTACAATCCTCCACCATGTTGTCGGCCATCTCCGCAGCCGATTCGGCCTGAGCCAGTTTGGTCTGGACATCCATCCACTTGATTTCGCTCAAACCGCCGGCCTCATAGACTTTCCGGGCACGCTCATAGCCGTCCCGGGCCTGGGCCAGGGTGGCGTCACTGGTTTTCTTCATGCTCTTGGCCGTGGGAGAATCGATACGGGCAAGCTGCTGGTTTTTGGCTACCCGCTGTCCCGTCCGGACATTGAGTTCCACGACGGTGCCGCCGTAAGGACAGGTCAGCAAACGGATATGTTTGGAAAACACCGTTCCCAGATAATGGCGGGAATAGGCACTCTGCTCCCGGGAGACCTCCATCACGCTGACCCGGACTACTTTCTCGCCGGACGCCTGGCTGTTTCGACACCCGCTCAAGAGCATTCCGGAGCCCAGAAGCATCAGGCAGGAAAGGATCGCAAACTGTATTTTCATAAACACGTATAGATTGATTTTTGTTACAAATTAAGGACAGGACGGATCACAAACCGCACGCTGCGAGGCTCGGGTTTCACCCAATAGGCCTCCAGAGGCAGGGTTCTCCAGGAAGTCTCGCAACCCAGCCCCATCTGAATCAGATCGAAGTTGACCCAGGTCGTCCCCATGCCGCGTTCGTTTTCAAAGGCTTTTCCCTTCAGTTCCAGGGAATGCCGGATGCCGCTTGTCACCGGATCGATCTCGAAACGGCTCAGCGGAAGCGCGGAAGCGGAGAACGCCTCTCCATCAGCGCGGGTGATGCAAAGGCCTTCGCCGCTATCATTCAGCGTTTTGAAATAGCGGAGCCCGACATGGGTGCCGCTTTCCTGCGGATAAGGGTTGCCGTAGTGATACTGGTCCTCCACGCGCTGAACGTAGCGGCCGACCAAACCGGAAGACTGCCGGTCGGCATAGGTCTCGAAGGGGCCGAGGCCATAGAAATCCACGGTGGAATACGCGCCGCTCATGGAGAACTCGAGGCCGAAACGGCCCAGCAACGGGGCCTCCGCGAGTTTTCCCGCATCCTCCATCGACTCTTCCACCGTCACGTTCCCCTCACTGTCGAAGCCATATTCCAGGCTCACGCGGGCGGCACCGTCGAGAATGGGCTTGAAGACCACTTTCACGACGACTTTTTCCGCCTCACAGACGGTTTCCATGGATTCGGGTTCGAAAACGGGAGACGCCCAGGCACGCATCGCGAGGTTGTACTTCCGGTGCTGATCCTTCGGATCGTTCGCCCCCATGTCGTTGGAGGTGAAAGCGCGGGTAAAACAGGGGGTCATCGGGCTCTTGAGCAGGTCTTTTCCGCCCAGCACGTAGCTTGTCAGCAGACCGCTGCGGGTATCGAGGGTCGCACTCCAGACCTGGCTCTGCAGGAGACAGCCCGTCGCGACGCCGGAGAACACCATCTTGCCGTCCTGTTTCTCCACCTGCGGAGCCTTTCCGCTGCCGGTAAAAGCCTTGGCGGCCGCTTTCACGACGGGAAGCTGGTCATAAGACACCCGCCATCCCGCCTCCAGCAAGCCGTCCTGCGCCTTTAGCAGATATTCGGTCAGCAGGAACACATCCTTGTCTCCAAGCGGGCCACAGGCGTTTTCCACCACCGCCTTGTTAAGGCCCGGCAGATCCACGGCGACCTTCTGCTGCGCAGGGACATCCAACCGGTCCACCACCCCGCTCAGGACCTTCCGTCCCTCGCACTGGAGCGTCCAGACCAGGCGGACCTTGTCCAGTCCGACAAAGAAGTTTTCGTTATAGACATTTACCTTGCCGGAGAGAATTTCTTCGGGGGTTGCGCTCGTATGAATGTTGCGATGCTGGTAGAACACCTCGTGCGCGTGAGGATGCAGGCTGCGGTCGGCGGCAATCACGCCATTGCAGTTGAAATCGCCGTCCGAAGGGTCGTAGTCGTTGAAATCCCCGCCGTACGCGAAGATATGGCCGGTGCCTTTGCTGCCGTCCGCAGGCCACCACACGGCCTGGTCCACGAAGTCCCAGATAAAGCCGCCCTGATAGCCGGGATACTGTCGGATCAGGTCCCAGTACTCCTTGAATCCGCCCATGGAATTGCCCATCGCGTGGGCGTATTCACACTGGATGAGGGGCTTGTCCTGCTTCGGCGTTCCGTCCCAGCCGCTGTCCAGGGCTCGTTTCCGGTCACTGCCCGCCGGCCAGCCGCTCTCCAGGTAGGCCTTGCATTTCGCGTAGGAATAGTACATCGGGCAGTTGATATCGGAAACGGGCGTCTGACGCATCTGCTCGTAATGGACGGGGCGGGTGGCATCATAGGAACGCACCCACTCGGCGGACTTGACGAAATTGGGTCCCTCGCCGGATTCGTTGCCCAGGCTCCAGATAATCACGCTGGGATGGTTATAATCGCGCAGCACCATCCTGCGGACGCGGTCCACATGAGCAAACTCGAAAGCGGGCACCTTCGCGAGCGTCTTCTCGCCGTAGCCCATTCCGTGCGTTTCCACATTGGCTTCGTCGAGGACATAGATGCCGTAGCGGTCGCAGAGCCCATACCAGCGGGGATCGTTGGGATAGTGGCAGGTGCGCACGGCATTGCAGTTGAGCTGCTTCATGATGCGAATATCCTCCACCATATCCTTCACGGACACGACATAGCCCTTGTACGCATTCATTTCGTGGCGGTTCACGCCCTTGATCAGCACGGGCTGGCCGTTGATGAGCAGGTTGATACCCTTGACCTCCACCGTACGGAAACCTACGTCAAAGCGGGTGCTTTCCGTCGCCTTGCCCTTGGAATAGGCGGAGACGTTCAGGGAATAGAGGTTCGGCTCTTCCGCACTCCAGAGACGGGGATTCGGAACGCTTTTCTTCAGGCGCACCACGGGGAAACCGGTCTCGGATTTTTCCTTGCCGGAAACCTTGATCGTCTCCTTGAATACGGAAGACCCGTCCGCATCCAGCAGTTCGAGGGAAAGGGCATCCACCGGGCGGGTCACTTCGGCCTTGAAGTCGAATTCGCCGGCGGCGGAAGCCGTAAATTTCACATCCTCAATATGGGCCTTCGGACGGATGTGAAGGTAGGTATCGCGCGAAAGTCCTGCGAAACGCCAGAAATCCTGGCACTCGAGATAGGTGCCGTCGCACCAGCGGGACAGTTCCAGTCCGAGGAGGTTGTCCCCTTCCTTGAGAACTTTCGACAGATCGAAACGGGCTTCCAGTTTGCTGTCTTCGCTGTAACCGACTTCCTTCCCATTCACGAACACACGGACATTGGAAGTCGCGCTGCCGATGACAAGGTCAATCTCCTCCCCTTTCCAGGCTTTTTCCACGCGGACGACGCGACGGTACTGGCCTATATAGTTGTGCTCATCGGGCACGAAGGGCGGATTGTTTTCGAAATGTCCGTCCCAGGCGTAGCGGGTGTTGACATAGAGGGGATCCACATAGCCTGCGAATTCCCAGAGGCCCGGCACCTGGATGGGCTTCCAGCCATCCCCCTTCCCGGAGCGGGAAGAGAAACCCTCACGGGTAGCCTGGCTACGGTCGGCAAAGAAGCGAAACTCCCATTCCCCGTTGAGACTCACATACTTACCATCGGTAACGAAGTAGGAACGCATCGGGAGACGATGGCTCTCGACAACGGCCGGATCCTGCCAGTCAGGCAGTTGGGATTTAGGCGCGGCAAAGACCGTTGCGGAAAGCAACAGAAGGGCTGCGCAGAACAGGGACTTGTTCATCTTCTTCAAAGGTTTGTGTTTAACCTTCAAAGATAGTGATTTGCCCTTACAATTGCAAGCGCGAAGCCGATTTTCCTGCGGTTGAGAAACCGCTTTTCAGATAATGCCCAGTTCGCGTGCGCGCATCCAGCCCTGGCGGCCGTCGGAGAGTTCGATGTTTTTCCACTCGCCCACGGTGTCGAGCAACTTGACTTTGGTTCCCTCGTGGAGCACGAAGAGATTGGACACGTTATCCTCTGAAGGAGAACTCTTCACCTCCGCGACGCTGCGCAGGACAATGGCGGCATCCTCCCGGTTGAACGCTTCCGCCTGCGCCCTTGCATACGCAAAGCAGACGAAGGAAAGAAGCAGCGCGGCCAATCCGGCAAAGAAACCGATCTTCCGCCACAGTTCGGGGGCGAAGAAAAAGAGCAGGGCACCCGTCAGCGCCACCCCCAGCAGAATCAAAAACAGCGCAGCCCACACGTCCGAGGGCAGGATATAGCCCAAATTCCGAAGCCACACCGCCGGCAGGAAAGCGGGCACCGCCTCAATGTCATCGACGGTCTGCGCGTTCGCCATTTCGAGGTTGTAGCGGGCATCCTTCATGGACGGATTGCGCTTGAGCGCCTTTTCGTAATGTAGAATGGCATGGCCCAGGTTGCCAGCCTTGAAGCAGGCGTTGCCCCTGTTGTATTCCAGATCCGCGGAAGAAAGGCCGAGCGCATCGATGGAGGCGAACGCCTTCTCCGATTCGAGGTAACGTCCCTCACTGTAGTCGGAAACGGCCTTGTTCCAGAGGGAGTCCACGTAGTCGGCGGAGCGGGCGGGAGCGGCCCCCAACAGCAGGAAGGCCAGCAGTATCAGCGTAGCCTTGGATACGGATTTCTTGTCAGTCATACACGAATCAAGTTCGGAAATGGTCTGTTCGGCCTTGTCGAAAAGCGCCCGCATTTCCTGCTGTCCGCCACTGCGGCTGTACCGGGCCATTTCGCAGGCCTCCACGATTTCCAGATAAGCGGCCACATCTTCCTGGCGGGCACCCCGACCGAGGAAGGCTTCCTGCACGTTTTCGCGCGTCAAATCCGCGAGCGGCAACCCCAGTTTATCGCAGGCATAACCCTGCAGGGCCTTGTGCAATTCTTCATAAAAAGCGGTGGAAAGCGCATTGTCCAGATAGCCCCGGGCGGCCTTGAGCCGTTTCTTGGCCATCCGGTTTGCCTTGCGGGTGCGCACCGCCCCCTGATCGGCATTGCGCCTCAGGTGCATCCGCTGCAAAAGCCCCAGGCAAAGGGCGAGCACGCACAGCCCCCAGGCCAGCACGGAAAAGAGCGGACGGGAAACGAAGAAGGACGTTTCCGACTTCAGGCCCGTATTGCGGGTATGGATGAAGCGGATATCGCTTCCGAGGTCCTTCACGCCCTTTTTGTTGCTTCCCTGCAGGATGATCTGCGTTCCGCCTCCCGCTCCGTCCGCCTCCTGCGTCTTCTCCACATAGAGTTCGATGGCGGCGCTTTTCAGGCTGACATACTGCTTGGAAGAAATGTCGTAGTAGGCATAATCGATGGCAGGAAGGGTAAAGTCGCCGTAGCTGCGCGGAATGAAGGGAAACTCCCAGGTACGGGAACCGGAAATGCTGCCGGAAGCCTTGTCGAGATTCTCCGTAACCTTCGGGTCGTACAACTCGAAATCGGGCGGGAACTGCACTTTCGGCGCCTCGAGCAGCGAGAGGTTGCCCCGGCCCTTGACCGTCACGAACAGCGAAGCCGCCTCGTGGGTTTTCAGACTGTCGCGAGAGACTTTCACCTCCATGTCAAACTTGCCCACGCCCCCGCAGAAGCCCTTGGGAGAAGGCTGGGGAAGCGGCGAGACCTTGATGGTCCGCGCCTGGGTGGCCACCCGCTTGCGGATGGTCGTGTAATCGTCGAAAAAGCCGTCGAAGATGCTGCCGGTATTCTGGGAAACGCGCTGGTACACCAGGCAGGTCAGTTCCGCCGGCTCAATGGCCAGGCCGCCGCTGCGCTGCGGAATGAGCACGTAGTCCTTGATGACCGCGGCGTTATAGATAGCCCCCTTGTAGTTTTCACGCACGAACTGAATGTCGCGCTGGGGCGTAACATCCTGGCTCCAGAAGCCGTTGAAAGACGGCAACTTGGCATCGTCCAGACCGGAAATATTCACCCGCTGGTAGAGTTTGAGCGTCACGCGGACGGGTTCGCCGAGCACGACGTTGTCCTTGTCCACAATCATTCGGAAAATGATGTCGTCCTCCGCGGCCTGCACGGCCTGCGCATCCTGGGACTGTCCCGGCGCCGCGGCTCCCGGCCGCGCGTTCCCGCCCTGCGGACGGGCTCCCACCACCTCAATCTGCCGCTGCGGAGAAGAAAGGGTGCGCCCCTTGGCCTGCAAGGTGGCGGCAGGAAGGGTAAAAACACCCGCACGGGGCGCCTGGAGAACATAGGTATAGCTGCGCCGCACCGTCTTGGTCATCTTTCCGTTCACGATGCTCACGCTGGTAGAACTCCCCTGCTGGGGTCCCCAGACCACCAGAAAATCCTGTCCGCCGTCCCACTTGAAGTCAGACACGCTTTCACTGCCGTCATACACGAAGGAGACGTTGAAACTCTCCCCCGCCTCCACGAGGTTCGGCGCCTCGACGGAGAGTTCCTGCGCGCGGGCGGTCCATGCGCCGCAGAGCGCCGGAATCAGCACGAGGGCGAGGGCCAGCAAGCCCGCTCTGATATCCTTTATCTGTATTTTTTTCTTCATCTTCATCTTTCTTTCGAGACCTTGTTCTTGAACCCTACCAGTTCTTGTCGCGTTTCTTCTTCCCGACAAGCGCCGCCTTTTCCTTGTTCACCTTCTCCTGCGTCTCTTTCTCCCGCTCCTGAATGGCCTGGAGCATCTGCTGGGCGGCCTGCGGGCTCACCTGCGGCTCCTGGCTTTGCTGCCGGTCCTGGTTGCGGTCGTTGTTCTGGTCCTGATTCTGGTTCTGCTGCTGATCCTGTTTCTGATCCTGCTTGTTATCCTGATTCTGGTTCTGATCTTTATTCTGATCCTTGTTCTGGTCTTTGTTCTGCTGGTTCTGGTCCTGGTTCTGCTGCTGTTGCTTTTGCTGCTGGTCATACTTGGCCTTGGCGTAGAGATAGTTCTCCTTGGCATCCAGATCGCCCGGGTTCTCCAGCAACGACTGTTTGTAGGCCTCCACCGCCGTTCCCCAGTCCTCCTGCGCCGCGGCGACGTTTCCCTTGTTGTACTGGAAATCCGCCTGATGACCGGAGGCTTTCGCGTCCTCTTCGACCGCCTGGAACACTTTGGCCGCCTGCTGGTAATCGCCAATCCGGTAGAGGGTGTTGCCGAGGTTGTAGGAGGCATCCACCGCCGTCGAATCGAGCACGAGGGCCTTGCGGTAGTCCACTTCCGCTTCTCTCCATCGGCTCTTGGAAAAATCGCGGTTGCCGTGACGGAGTTCCTTCACGCGGGGATCGGTGGCATTACCCGGCAACGCAAGCGAAAGCGAAAAAAGCAGCAGGAGCGTCTTCTTTCCCGGGAACAGTTGCCGGGCGCTCCGCCGCTCGGATAGCAGCAGGGCGAGGGCCAGCAACACAAGGGAGGCTCCGAAACAATACATAAAGAGTTCGTTGTATTCTTCAAACACGACGGTGTCGAATTTTTCCTTGTCCATCCGGCGGATGCTGTCGATGATGGGATTGAGGCCGAATTCCCCGTTCCCGGCCCGCACATAGGCCCCGCCGCCCTCGGAGGCGATTTTCTGCAGGGTTTCTTCATCCAAGCGCGTGACGACGATGTTGCCGTCCCGGTCCTTGATATACTCCCCGTTCATGGGAATGGGCTTGCCTTCCGGGGTTCCCACGCCGACTGTGAAGACGCGGACGCCGTTCTCAAAGGCTTCCGCCGCCATTTTGACGGGGTTGTCCTCGTGGTTCTCACCATCCGTTATAATAATGATGGCCCGGCTCTTTTCGCTTTGCGGGCTGAAGGACTTCATCGCCAGGCGGATGGCGTCGCCGATGGCGGTTCCCTGCACTTGCACGGACTCGGTGGACACGCTCGAGAGGAACATCTTGGCAGAGACGTAATCGGTGGTGACGGGCAACTGGACAAAGGCGCTGCCGGCAAAGAGAATCAGGCCGATGCGGTCGCCATCGAGCCGGTCCACCAGTTTGGAAACGGCCAGTTTGGCGCGCTCCAGACGGTTGGGGGCATAGTCTTCGGCGAGCATGGAGTTGGACACGTCGAGGGCGATCATGATTTCCACGCCCTTGCTCTCCTTCTGCGAGAGTTTGGCGCCCACCTGAGGACGGGCCAGACCGAGGGCGAGCAGGCCCAGGGAGAGGCTCAGCAGCACGATACGGATCCAGGGTTTGACGGAGGAAACGGAGGGCATCAGCGCGCGCACGAGCGCCTCATCGCCGAGGGTACGGATCCGACGGCGGCGAAGGAACTTGCCCAGGCCAAAGAGCAGGGGCAGCACGGGCACGGCAAGCAGCAGCCACAAAAAGACGGGATGGGCAAATACGATCACGGCAACCTCCTTAATACAATCAGTTCCAACAGCAGAGCGAGCAGCATCAGCACCAGCGCCGTGAGGGCATAGGGTTCGAACAATTCCTTATAGACGGGGAAACTGTCCACACTGATACGGGTCGTCTCCATCTTGCCGATTTCGGCATAAATCTCGGCGAGTTTGCTCTTATCCGTCGCCCGGAAATAGCGGCCGCCGGTCTGGGCAGCGATATCCCGGAGGATGTCCTCGTCGATTTTTACTTCGATATCCTGCATCCGAGGGCCCCAGGGGGTCATCACGGGATAGGGCGCCGTGCCGTTGGCGCCGACGCCGATGGTATAGACGCGGATGCCGTATTCCTTGGCAATCTGGGCGGCGGTCTGGGGCGTAATGGCGCCGCAGTTGTTCACGCCGTCGGTCAGCAGAATCACCACGCGGCTCTTGGCGTCGCTGTCCTTGACGCGGGCCACGGCGGTCGCAAGGCCGTCTCCGATGGCCGTTCCGTCCTCAATCAGGTCGGTCTGCACGTCCTTCATCAGGTTAATCAGGGCGGCACGGTCGGTGGTCAACGGACACTGGGTGTAACTTTCGCCGGCAAAGACGACGATGGCCATCCGGTCCGCCGGCCTGCCGGCAATGAATTCCATCGCGATGTCCTTGGCCGCTTCGAGGCGGTCAGGCTGGAAATCGCGGGCCAGCATACTGGTCGAAACGTCCATCGTGAGCACGATGTCGATGCCTTCCGTATCCACCTTTTCCATAATAGAGGAGGAACGGGGACGGGCGGCGGCAACGATCAGCAGCACCATGGCGGCGAGAAGCAAGGCGCGGGGCACGCGCACGAGCGCTTCAATGGCATAGTTTCGTCCCGCCTTCCAGGGCTGCAGCGAGGACACGCGAAGATGGGGAATGCGACCGCTCAGGTCCCGCCAGATCCAGAGCGCCGCCAAAAGGGCGGGCACCCATTCAAACCACAATATGCCGGGATATTCGAAAAACATGGTCGCTATTTTTTCTCGGGAGCCGGCGCGTCATCCTCCAACTCCTGCTGATAGGTATTCGTAACAAACTGCACCGCAAGGGGCACAACCCCCGCATTTTCTTCACGCGGCAGCGTCAGTTTGGCAAATTTCACAAAGTCCGCCGTCTCGAAAAGATGCTGGAGAGCGGCCTTGAGGTCCTTGTCCACCTCCACGTTTTTGAGGGCGGCGAAGAGTTCGGCGGTGGTCATTTCCATTGCACCGATATCGTAACGCGCGGCAATGTATTCCCGCAGGGTGTCGGTCACGCCGGAATAGAACTGCTTCTGTTTGTCGGCGCTCCAGTACTTGTCCCCTCTCCAGGTATCGAGTTTGCGCAGGGCAACGATATGGGCGGGTTCGCGCTGCAGGACGGCTTCGTCGCGGCGGTGCAGCCAGCGGCGGAACAACAGGACGGCCAGTACGATGAGGCCCGCCAGCCCGATTCCCCCGCCAATCCAGGGCAGCACCTCGGCAAAGGTAATGGGGTACTGAATCTGGGGCTTGAGGTCGTGAAGTTGGAAGGTGGTCGTATCGACGGGCATCGTGCAGTAGTCGATGCCGCGGCCGTCGAAACAGAGGGTATCGACAATGCCGTCGGAGAACCATCGTTCCACTTCCAGGTCGGGAATCGTGTAATGTCCCTCGTTGAAGGAAGTGAGCGTGGTCGTGATTTCGATGTCGCTCTTGTGGGTCTTCTTATAATAGCGGAGGGTGTCGATTTTCCAATCCTGCACGACCTCCAGGCTGTCGGACATCCAGCCGGCCCAGGTAGGCGTAAGCCGGGTTCCCTCCTCCAGGCCCTCGATATGGGCACCGACCCGGATCTGGTCAGCGATGAGCAGGCTGTCGCGGCCCTGCAGGTTCTCAAAGACGGGCGTGTGTTTCATCGTTTTTCAAAAAAGCTCATCAGTCCCCGTACATAATCTTCATCCGTTCCGATGCGGACGGAGTCCACGCCGCAGCGTCCCAGCAGGCTGTCCGTCTGCGTGCGCACGGCCTCGAAGAAGGCCGCATAGGCCGCCCGGGTGCTTTTGGAAGCGGTGTCCACGTACATTTCGCGGCCGGTCTCGGCGTCCTTGAGGTGGACGATGCCCACATTTGGGAAAGCCTTCTCCAGCGGATCGACCACCCGGATGGCGGACAAATCGTGCCGGGAGGCGGCCACCTTCAAGGCGTCCTCGTAGCGGGGCATTCCCTTCTCATCCACATCGAGCATATCGGAGAGCAGGAAGGCGGTGCAGCGCTTCTTGATGGCGTTCGAAAGGTAGCGAAGGGCCTCGGAAAGATCCGTCCCGTCGCTCTGGGGCTCGAAACTGAGGATTTCACGAATGATGTGCAGCAGATGGGTTCGTCCCTTGGCGGGCGGAATGAATTTTTCCACCTTGTCGCTGAAAAAGAGGGCTCCCACCTTGTCGTTGTTGATCAGGGCGGAGAAGGAAAGGACGGCGGCGATTTCGGTAATCATCTCGCGGCGGGTCATGCCCTTGCTGCCGAAAAGGCCGGAGCGGGAAATGTCAATGAGCAGCACGACGGTCAGTTCCCGTTCCTCCTCGAAGACTTTGATATAGGGTGCGTTCATCCGGGCAGTGACGTTCCAGTCCATGCTGCGGACGTCGTCGCCGTACTGGTATTCACGCACCTCACTGAAGGCCATACCGCGACCCTTGAACGCGGAGTGGTACTCTCCCGCGAAAATCTGGTGGGAGAGGCCGCGCGTCTTGATCTCGATCTTGCGGACCTTCTTGAGGAGTTCCCTGGTCTTGTCTTCGGAGGCTGCCATCTTTCTTTCGCCGCTGCTACACTGCGCTATTAAGGAACCTCAACGGCGTTGATGATCTCGCTGACGATGTCGTCGGAGCTCATGTTCTCGGCCTGGGCCTCGTAGGAGAGACCGATACGGTGGCGGAGCACCTGCGGGCAGACGGCACGGACGTCTTCGGGGATGACATACCCCCTGCGTTTGATAAAGGCATAGGCCTTGGCGGCCATGCTGAGCGAGATGCTGGCACGGGGCGAGGCGCCGTAGGAGATCAGGCCCTTGAACGCGTCGAGTTTGTAATCCTGGGGATTGCGGGTGGCGAAGACCATGTCCACGATATAGCGCTCGATCTTCTCATCCATATAGACTTCCCGCACGACTTCCCGTGCCGCGACGATGTCTTCGGGCGTGACGACGGGGTTGGGTTTGGGGAAGGCTTCGGCGGAGTTGTTCATCCGCACGATCTGGCGCTCTTCTTCCTTCTTGGGGTAACTGACGACGCACTTGAGCATGAAACGGTCCACCTGGGCTTCGGGAAGCGGATAGGTGCCTTCCTGCTCAATGGGGTTCTGGGTGGCCATCACGAGGAAGGGCTTGGGCAGGGGGAAGGTCTGGTCACCGATGGTCACCTGCCGTTCCTGCATGGCTTCGAGCAGCGCGGACTGGACTTTGGCCGGGGAACGGGTGATTTCGTCGGCGAGCACGAAGTTGGCGAAAATGGGGCCTTTCTTGATGTTGAACTGCTCGCTCTTCTGGGAATAGATGAGCGTGCCGATGACGTCGGCCGGCAGCAGATCCGGGGTGAACTGGATCCGGCTGAACTGGGCGTCCACCGCCTTGGCGAGGGTGTTGATCGCGAGGGTCTTGGCCAATCCGGGCACACCTTCGAGGAGAATGTGGCCGTCGGCGAGCAGGGCGATTAGCAGGCTTTCGACAAGCCCTTTCTGTCCCACGATGACCTTGCCCATCTCGAGCGTCAGCAGGTCCACGAACTTGCTTTCCTCGCTGATGCGGTCGTTGAGTTCCTTGATGTTGATACTGTCCATATGTTTCTTTGAAAAACTATTGCTATTTTTGCGGTGCAAATGTAACCATTCTGCGCCAATTTTAAGTACTGTTTAATCTTCCAATATGCGTTACGCCCTGACTTTGTCCTACGACGGTTCGTCTTTCTGCGGCTGGCAGATCCAGCCGGGCGACCCTTCCGTCCAGCAAACCCTCCAGAACGCGCTCACGACCTTGCTCGGAAAAGAGACCGCCGTTACAGGCGCAGGAAGGACCGACACAGGCGTAAACGCGCTGGGTTATGTGGCGCATTTCGACTGCGACGGTTCGCTGCCGTACAAAATCGAGGATTTTTTATACAAAATTAATGCCATTCTGCCCAAAGAAATCGCCGTTCAAAGCATTTGCGAGGCAGAATCGGAGTTTCATGCGCGATTTGATGCGACGCGTCGCACCTATCACTACTTCATTCACTTCGAAAAAGACCCGTTCGTGCGGCGGACTTCGTGGTTCTGCAAGTACCGGCTCGATGTAGCTGCGATGCGGGCCGCGTGTCCCCTGCTGCTGGGTACGCACGATTTCAGTTGCTTTGAAAAATCCGGCGCCGACTCCAAGACCTCCATTTGCACCGTGTATGAAGCCGAGTGGAAGGAGTATGTGCCGATGCTCGGCGCGCTCGCAGGTGGTGATTGCCCCGAGCGGAGTCCCGCCGCAGACGGCCCCGAGGGGAGCCCTGCCGCAGACGGCCCCGAGGGGAGCCCCGCCGCAGACGGCCGCTACCTGTATTTTCGCATCACCGCCGACCGTTTTCTCCGCAACATGGTCCGCGCCATCGTGGGCACCATGGTTGAAATCGGCCGCGGGCGCATGTCTCCCGACGACATTCCCGCCCTGCTCGCCTCCCACGACCGTTGCCGCGCAGGCCAGTCCGTGCCCGGGCACGCGCTGTTCCTTACCAAGGTCGAGTATTAGACACCCGAAGGGGCCCTTGGTCAGAACGCCTCGGCTGGGGCTTTAGCCGGGCAGAAGAAGTTTTTGAGCCTGGACGCTTCGCGGTCCCTTCGGACAAACAGGCTCAAAACTCTTCTTTCCGCCCGCGCCTGTTCAGCACCGGCAGAGGAAAAATCTACATTTTCCCGAAAAATTTTTATACTTTTTCCCGAAAAATATTTGCACTTTTTACCGAAAAGTGCGCCGCACCATTGAGAATCCCGTGCATCTTGTGGAACCTAACCATCTACATATCAAACATTTAAGCAAAATCGCCTGCTCAAAAATCGACAGGCAATTTTAATCAAGTGATTGAATTACAGCGAATTAGCAGCCACCAGCTTTTCTGACTTTGCCTCAACGGCTATTATACTAGGCTCGTCCAGGACGACTTTGTCATCCTTGAATATTACTGTGTTGGCCGTACCCAAATCAATGGCCAGTTCCTGACTAAAAAAAATTCATATTGTTTACGTAAATGATTGAGCACCATATAAATATGCGAGCTACTCCCGCGTTGATTTCTGTTCGGAAAACACACTCCGATCTTGGTCATAATGTATCGAAACAGATTCAGTTCGTTGATTTTTCGGATTGAAGATATTAAATAATCCGATATCCGGCCGCTGCTCAGCCTCCACCAGCCCTATATATCGAAACCATACCGGGAAGATAATCCAATCCGCATATTTCTCAGCGGCCTCGGATGCCCCTGGATACATATCGCTGATTTTCGGATGCATCGGGCCATCCTTTCGCCGTAAGATCTTCCGAGAGAGCTGTGCAATCAAGATGATGGCAATGCCGAGTTCACGGGAGAGTTCCTGCAGCGAACGAATCATATGAAACCGCGCATTTTCCACAAATGCGGCTATCTGATTACAATCCCCTTCGCCCGACTTTATGTACATACTCAAGTAGTCAACGACAACAAGACGGACACCCCGCGTATTCACCCATTCGCGTATCCTTTCGCAAAACGCATCGGTTCCGGCTCCGTACAGGCAGGTATCGTCGTCAATATACAGAGGCATGGCATTCAACTCCGCCTCGGGCGTCGCTTCCTGCAAACGCCGGCGACAAATTTCTGCCGGATCGTGAGGGAAATAGGCCACCGGGGTTCCCCCTCCCGCCATATTCCGCGCCACATCCAGTGCAAATGCGGTTTTAAGACAAGAGGGCCGTGCCGCCATCACAATCAATTGCGGCCGCGACCAGTTCTCCGTCATCTTATCCAGAAACGGGAAACCGGAAGAAAACGACGAATTCAAAATAGAAATTGCGTATTGTGCATCTGACGTCGAGATCCCATAGTAAGGGTCAACAACAATCCAAACATCTTGTTGCTCGGGCGTTGCTTCTTCTTTTCCTATATCGTCAAGAATCACATAGGAGTATGGCTCTTCTGCATTCTCTCTCAGCCATGTCTGGATTTCCTCACCTCGGGTACTAAAAGATCGGTCATCGCCCCAACATCCCGGGGTGCAACCAATGACATTTCCCGGAAGTCCCCAGGACCTCCAAATCTCTTTTATCCTAGTCAGCCCCATATGCCTCCAGGATGATGAAAGGACTATATCGGCCGCAGTCTCATTGATAATACGCCGCAGATTCTTTACTGCCATGTCGTCAAAATGATGCCCATACTGTTTCGGATTCAGGTAGTCATTTCTACCCGTATTCAGAGGACCGTCTATGTCAAGGAAGATATATTTTTCAGCCATCTTTCTCATTTTAGAATTCTTACTACATGCAATACGGTCAGGAGTGTAATGCCAAATCTGTAATTAATCTTTACAAAGCATTCTTTTTGCCAAGAAAAAATGTCTTCTCGGTCATCCATTATAACATAAGTTGCATTGTTATGATTATTCTTCGCCAACCATCTTTATCAAGATCAAAAAAGATGAATTTGTTCATTTTCTGATTCACAACCAACTTAGTTAGCAAAATCATAATTTGTTTTCATCGCTAGCGCAACTGCTTCACCAACAAAAGCAATGCTGCCCAAAAGGAAGTGGCGCTTCTTACATTCTCGTACTGTGATTCGCCCAATTTCAAAAGATAGTTCAACGCTCTCGCGATGCGCACTGCGGCTCCTTGGAAATATTATCATCCCATCTACTACTTTTCGTAGATAAAATGAAATAATTCATCACACTCTAAATAGGTGCATATTCACTCTCATTCTAAAATCAAATGCAAATATATCCTTTGTGCCGTATGAAAAACCAACCGAGAAATCAGAGAAATGCCATCCGAACCCTAACCGAATTCCAAAAAAAGAACTTAAGCCATTATACTCGTAATATGGACCAATATTCAGATGAACGGTCTTATTATAGTAGTTTTGAGTCTTAAAAATGTTGAATGACGGATAGGCTGTCAACTTAAATCCAACAGTTGAATCAACAACCAGTAAAGATAATAACAAATCCATATTAAACAAATTGTTATACCCTCCTACTCCCAATCCTGTACCCAGACCATAAGAAAAACTACCATTCATAGTGCCTAAATCTAAAAACGTAGGAATTCGCACTAGAATAGGTTCAGGTTCTCTATTTTTTGATTGTTTTTCCGTAGGATTCATCGTAATGACTGTTTTTTTCCCCTGTTTGATTGAGAAAGAGCGCTTGCATTCTTTACGTTGGTCATTACCACGAATTGTTGCAACATATCGTCCAATTGGCATTTGAATATTAGATCTTGGTATACTTACAGATTTCACAGAATTCCCATCATTAGTTTGGATAGCGACCACATAATAACCTTTTGATTGAATTGTCAGTTCGCCTCCCATAAAAGAGGGAGCTGGAACATTAAAGCAACTTAAACCATTTTCTGTAATCGTAATTTCAAGTTCGCCTTCTTTATAATTCGCTTCCCTGGCATGAGATGTTACTTTGAACTTTCGTCCTATTTCTAATTCCCCTGTCCACGATTGAGAATATGTCAACACTTCTCCATCTAGTTTTAGATAGCCGTTTAGTGTTGTTAAAGTAATTCTTTTCGTTAGCGGGCCTACCTTTAATGTCTGATTGAGAACAACGCATTCATCCTTCCCGATATTTACGGACAATTTCATTGGTTGATATCCTTCCTTCTGCAACTCAACAGAATGCTCGCCAACAAGGATTTTTCCAAGGAAAGTTGAAGTGCCCATTTTCTTTCCATCAATAAACACATCCGCACGAGTTGGCTCGGTGGAGATTTCTAACAATCCGTATAATGGGAGAGGCACTCCGACCATTACCATAGAATTTTTCCCCTCTATATTTGTCCCACCCTGAATTTCTACTGATTGTGACGCATGAGATAACTTGGAGGATTCCAATTTATAATTTCCCTTACTATTAAGCTTTAATTGCAATCCTGTTTTTCCTTTTCCCATTACATTTCCTGCCGCATCCGTAACTGTCAAAAGCGCCTCGGTGTCTTCGCATTGGCAAGTCACCCATCCGAATTGAGGCTTTAATTGAATTGTCGGGACTATTGTTTCCGCTCCGTCCGGGAAAACCTCATATTCCGTACTGTATCCGTAATAATCTTCTTTATACAACTGAATTCGGTGCATTCCTTTTAGAAGCCTGTTCGTTGTATATGGCGTTCTACCTATAGGTTGGGCCGCCCCATCCAGATAGATATCTGCCCCTGATGGTTCACTCTCTATGCGAAGCATACCATACGCAGGATGAAGATTGATTTTTTGCTCGGATGATGAAGAATTTAAGACATAGGTCCCTGTATAAGTCTCATAATAGGGGTTTTCTACCTTGTAAAAATAAGTACCTTGTCTAAGAACCTCATCAAAGAACCCATCATCGATTGTCTTCCGCCCCATATCAAAACGATTGTCCGTACCATAGGAAACAATGCATTCTTTGGGCGAAATATCAAGTTTCATTACATATTTCTCCAGATTGAATTCCTGCATTTGGTGAACGGTCGCATCCACCACGAGCTGAAGTTCATAGACCTTTCCGCTCTGCAGGCTGACCCCGAGGGTTTCGGTTTGGGTATAGCCGGCAGCCGTAAAATAGATATTCTTGACCTGGGGGGGGAAGCCAGTACCACCAGCTCCCGTCTTCCTGACGGTTCGCCACCCCGTCGGGAGGCGGAACGGCCGACATACCGCCCGCCGTGTTGATAATCAGCGGGGCGTTCATCGCCTGGGTGGGCCGCACCTTGATAATGGCGCAGACATTGTCGTTGACATCC
>JAGCXP010000110.1 GCA_017961345.1 Bacteroidales bacterium
GACAATGGATACTTTCAGGCCTTCAAGGGAGGCGGAGATGACCGTTTCGGCTTGGCTTCCGGCATTGCCGTTGGCCGTGCTGTCGGTGAGAAGAACTTCTTTGGCGCAGGAAGCGAAGAGGCTGGCGCCGGCAAGGAGGGAAAGGGTGTAGTTGAGAATCTTTTTCATCGTTGTTCCCTCCCTTAGTCTAAAAATTCATCATAGATGGTAACCACCCCCATGTTTTCCAACTGGGTGGTCGCCTCAACGGACTCGCACAGAGGCGCTTGTGCTTCCAGGGGCTGATTCAAAACCTCGGGAGATTCGTAATGGTTTCTTCTTTTCATTGGCTTTTGGTTTGAGCTTGACTATGCAGATGTAATAATTTTTTATTTGTAGAGCCTTCTGACGCGGTGGCCGGTGCCATCCATCAGGAGGAGGGATCCGTCGCTGATCTGGACGAGGCCGCGGGGATCGACCAGCCCGGCTTCGGTTGTTCCCTCTCCGTCAACGTAGTCATTGACGAACGGCCGGCCGGCGATGGTGGAGACGGTACCGCCGGCATAGTTGCCTCCGGCGGCGGGCGTCAGGGCGCGAACGGTTTTGGCGGTATTGTCGGAGAAGTACAGGATGCCGTCCGAAGCGAGGCACATGCCTTCGATGGTGCCGAGGAAGGCGGTCTTGGGATCTCCGGCGACACCGTCGGTATAATTGGTGCTGGAGGCAATCGTTCCTTCTCCGGCGACGTGTTCAACCGTCCCCGATGCGAGGTCGAGAACACGGATGCGGCAGTTGGTACTGCCGCTGCAGGCCAGGAAGAGCTTGCTCTTGTCGGCATTGAAGGCCATCGTACGGACGGAGTTGCCGGCAAGGTCGATGCGGCCGGTCACGCTGCCGTCTTTGTACTTGTAAATAACGGAGTTGGACGCCTGGCAGAGCACATACAGGGTGCCGTCCGAGCCGAAAGCAAGGGCCACGGGGTTCCTGGTCGCCGCAATGGACGCGTCGAGCGCCGTCACCCTCACCCACGTCCTGTCGCTGACCTGATAGCGGGTCACAAATCCGTCCGTCGTAGCGTTGCCCTTGTTGGTAAACCAGATGTCCCCGCTTTCATCAACAGCGATTCCCCAAGGGTAGGAAAGATCCGTACTGCCGGAGATTCGCGTAGATACCTTATAGGTCGAGGTGTTCACCGAGCGGAGTGCAAAGGCGCCGTTCTGGGCAAACCACAGCAGACCGTCATTGCCGATCACGCAGCCCTGCGGCTTGTTGAGCGTGGCGGTGATGCCGCCTTGATTGGCAGCCGTCCCGGCTTCTCCGCTGCCCAATACGGTCTCGACATACCAGACGGTGCCGCCCTCGGGCTGCACGTATTCAAAGGCCTTGCTCTTGGAGACGGTCTGGCCGTTCGCGGTGACCGATACGTCCACTTTGCCTGCAACGTGGTTGGGGACCGTGACGACGAGTTGGGTGGCGGAAGCGGAAGTGACCGTAGCCGTGACGGAACCGAACTTGACCGTGTTGTCCGCGGCGGTGACGGAGAAATTCGCTCCGGTGATGGTCACCACGTCGTTTTTCCAGCCGGTCGCAGGACTGACGGAAGTGATGCTGAGAGGATTGTCGGTCGCATAGGTGAAACCATTGGCCAAAGCCGTGCTTTCGGAACCGACGATGACCGTGACTGTCACCTCGCCCGCTACGTGGTTGGGGACCGTGACGACGAGCTGGGTGGCGGAAGCCGACGTGACCGTAGCGGCGGCGGAACCGAACTTGACCATGTTGTCTGCGGCGGTGGCGGAGAAATTCGCTCCGGTAATGGTCACCGCATCACCGCCCCAGCCGGTCGCGGGACTGATGGAAGTGATGACCGGTTTCGTGCTGGGCACGGAGGTGGCGTAAGTGAAAGTCAACTCGTCGGGGGACATCACACCGCGCACTTCAACCTTGACTTTAACGGTCCCGTCCGCGTGGTCGGGAAGGGTGATGGTCAGTCGTTTGGTCGTCGCAGCGGTCACCTTGGCGGCCGTTCCGTCAACATAGACGATGTTTTCCTGCGGAGTTTCAGAGAAATAACGTCCGGAAATAATGGCGAGACCGCCACTGACATACTTGCCGGGAACGATGGATTCCAGCCGGGGGGTGGTATCGATTTTGACCTCTTTCTCAGCGCAGGCGCTGACGCCGAAAACGGCCAGCAGCACAATCAACGTGTATAAGATTCTTTTCATCGGGTGTCGTTTTTTAGATTAATTGCCGGGTGGAAGTTTTAAGGTTCATCCACGGTAACTGCCCAGGCATTGGCTACAGGCCTTTCTGTGCCACCGGCCTGGGCGGATTGGTTACGGAGCTGCCAGGTCCTGCTGACCGGATTGCGGATAATCAGCTGGGAGGAACCGCCGCCGTCCAGGCAGGCAGCGTCCTTGCAGCCCAGGGCCTTGAAGATGGCGGACATGTGGGAGTAGGCAAGACCCCTGGCCTCCCAACGATCCCTGCTGCCATCATTGCGGCTGCGGCCTTCTCCGACCAGCATATAGACTTTGCCGTCGGAGGTCATGCCGATGGCGGTACGGGGCTGGAGTGCGGTCCACTGAGGATAGTCGCGGATCTGGCCGTTCTGGACCAGGAGGACACCGCAGCCGGTGCACTCCTTGAGCGTGCTCTTAACGGAGTCGTAACGGTCGCGCTCGGCAATCATCATATTTCCGAGGCTGTTGATGCCGACGAAACCGATCGCCTGCTGGGGGTCGTTCGCGTCCACGTTGAACACATCCTGATAGACGGCCCAGCCCATCCGCACGGGTCCGCGCGGCATGTTGCCGGAGGACCAGTAGTCCCCGTTGGTCGTCGCGACGATCCTTTCACCCGGGACGCTGAACTCTTCCGCCAAAGCCCGGGGGGTCTTCAGCGTCCATCCTGCGGCTTGCTGCCTCATCACGCGCATCGAGACGCCCGGCCGGGAAATGTCCGCGCAGACCAGATAGATGATCTGGCGCGTACCGTCATTCATCAGAATGTTCAGGTCCGATTCCTCCACGCCGGGGGTAATGAGGAAGGTGGTGTCTTTATAGACGCCGCAGACGTTGTTCTGCACAAGTTTCTGACCCACGACGGACTGGGGCTCGTAGTAAAAACCGTCCGGCTGCTCTTTCTTGCAGGCGGCGAGGGCCACCAGGACAAGGCCCAGACCCAATAATTGATGCATTCTTATTTCCATAGGTCATTCTGTTTCAAGAGGTGGTTGAGATTCAGTTCGCGGGAGGGCATCGGCATAACGGTGTATTTCTCTCCCAGGCCGGCGGGCGAACTCCCGGTCCGCACGAGGTCGAACCAGCGGAATCCTTCACCGAGCAGTTCGAGGCGGCGCTCGTAAATAACGGCCTTGAGCATCGTCTCCTCGTCGGTGATGTTCTTTTCTGCCAGGCCGCGGTGGACGCGAAGCGCGTTGAGGCGAGCCAGGCCACCCTGGTCGTAACCCAGGCCTTCGGCGCTGATCAGGTACATCTCCGCCAGGCGGATGATATAGAGCTGGTGGTGCTCTTCACCCTGGTTGACATATTTCCCGAGGACGTCCGTACCGTCATAGTTGCGGATGGTAACATCCTTGCGCTTGTCCGCATTGGCATATTGGTTGATTACGGCGGTGGTGGGGACATAAGAGGG
The DNA here is from genome assembly GCA_017961345.1 of Bacteroidales bacterium. Taxonomy (GTDB): domain Bacteria; phylum Bacteroidota; class Bacteroidia; order Bacteroidales; family UBA932; genus Cryptobacteroides. The sequence continues at coordinate 3,640 of JAGCXP010000110.1, forward strand.
CTTGGCCTTGTAGAAGTTGTCGGCGAAATCGACGCAGTTCTCGTCCGTCTTGTTGCGGAAAGAGAAAATTTCCTCGGTGTTGTCTTTGCCGTTGAAAATCTTGCTGACCTCGTCCAGCGCGAAGAGTCCCGAGGCGATCACGGCCTCGGAGTAAACGGCGGCCTCGGCCTTCTTACCCTGGGCGAGCAGGGCGCGGGCCATCAGGGCCTGGGCGGCCTGTTTGCTCACATACCACTTGGACGTAAAGTCGGGGCAGGCGGCGATGGCGGCCTGCAGATCCTCTTCCACGAAGGCCCAGCAATCGGCTTCGGGAGTGGCGGGTACGGCGGCTTCGGTGTTGTGAACGATGAGGGGGACGTCGCGCCAGCGGGTGACGAGGTTGTAGTACATCAGGGCGCGGAAGAAACGGGCGGTGCCGACCATCGCGCCGTAATCCGGATTATACGTCTGCCGTGCGACGAGGTCGATGAATTCGTTGATCTGGTAGATGCAGGCATAGTAGCCGTTCCAGGGACCGTGGATATAGGAGGAGGTGGGAACGACAAGGCTCTGGATCCACTGTCCTGCGGAAGCGTAGGTGGTGGTGCCGTTGATAATGAAGTCTCCGCCGCAGAAATCGCCCTGGAGGTAGCCGTTTTCGGTAGGCTTGTATTGGGCGAGGTTATAAAGACCCGTATAGAGGAAAGGGATGTCTTCGGCGCTCAGTTCGCTCCGGAGGACGGCGTTGTACGGTTTCTGATCCATCACGTTGCAGGCCGAAAAGACGGCAAGGAGCAATGCGAGTGAAAAATATCGTGTAATCTTTCTCATAGCTTCATCAGAATTTAATGTTCAAACCGAGCTGGACGGTGCGGGGCTGACCGGGATTGAGCCAGTCGGTACCGAGCGTGGTGGCGTCGTTGGAGACGGACACTTCCGGATCGAGGTAAGGCCAGGCCGTCAGCACGAAGAGGTTGTCGCACTGCAGGAAGACACGCAGGGAATCCACTTTGATCTTCTGAAGCAGGGTACGGGGGAAGTTGTAGCTGAGCACCAGGGAGCGCAGACGCAGATAGGAAGCGTCGTGCAGATAGCGGGTGCTGGCGAAGCGGGTGCTGTTCCAGGTCTCGCCCCAGATGGCACGGGGAATGGTGTTGGAGGTGCCGGGACCGGTCCAGCGGCCATCGACCTGGGACTGCTGGGCGGGCCACAGACCGTTGCCCAGACGCAGGCCGCCGGTCCACTGCTGATAGAGTTGGTTGCCGTAGCTGTAGGTGAGGAACACGGAGAGTTCGAGGTTCTTCCAGCCGAAGGTGTTGTTGAAACCACCGGAGAAGAGAGGGTTCGGGGAGCCGACGAACTGACGGTCGTTTTCGTCGATCTTGCCGTCCTTGTTGACATCTTCGTAGATGACGTCACCGGCCCGCACGCCTTCGTTTTCATAGAGATAGCGGGGCACCTCCTCGTCGTGCTGGTAGATGCCCAGCATCTTGTACATATAGAAGGCGCCGACGGGCTGGCCCACTTTCAGGGCGTGGAAGCTGTCCGTCGTGATGATTTCGTCGTTGTCGAGCAGGCGGGTCAGGGTGTTCTTGACGAAGGAGATGTTGAAATCACCTCTCCAGCGGAAGTCTCCTGCACCGGCATTGCCGGCGATGCTCAGTTCGATACCCTTGTTGTTCATCGCACCGATGTTGAGCATCTTGGAGGTATAACCGCTCGTACCCATCGTCGGTGTGTTGTAGAGCAGGTTGTCGGTATCCTTGTTGAAGAGGTCGATGCCGATGCTCAGCGCATTTCTCCAGAAGGAGACGTCGATACCGAAGTCCGCCTGGGAAGCTTTCTCCCAGGTCAGGTCGTCGTTGCCGGTGCCGATCAGGCTCAGACCGTTCTGACCGTTGTAGTTGTAGCCACCGGAGGCGAGGGCCTGCCAGGCGTAAGCACCGATGCCCGCCACGTTACCGGTGGCACCGTAGCTGGCCCGGACCTTGAGGGTGGTCTCGGGGCTCTTCCACCACTCTTCCTCATTGACGTTCCAGCCTAGGGAGATCGAGGGGAACCAACCCCAGCGGCGTTTGGGCGAGAAACGGGAGGAACCGTCGGTACGGACCGTGATGGTGCTGACGTAGCGGTTCTTGTAGTTGAGGTTGATACGGCCGAAGAAGGACTGCAGGGTGTAGCAGGTCCGGGAGGAGGTCACATCGGAATAGAGCGCGGCGGTCGAGTTGACGTCAAACCGGTCGGAAGGGAAGCTGGAGCCCTCCTGGGAGGCCATCGAGTTGTTGTCGATTTCCACGGAGTGACCGATCATCGCGCCGAGGTTGAGACCGAAGTTGAACGCGTAGGTATAGTCGAGGGTGTTGTCCCACATCCAGGTGGTACGCAGCTTGCGTCCGTCGATGAGGCGTCCGCCGCTGGGGTTGCTTTCGCTGGGGAAAGCGTGGTGGTTCTCCCTGCCGTAGCGCACATGCTCTTCGAGGGACTGCACGTCGCCGCCCAGACGGGTTTTGAAGTTCAAATCCTTGATGATGTGGAAAGTGAGCCAGGTGGAGAGGATGGCACGGTAGGTGTCCAGCCAGATGTCGGACTCCTTGATGGTAGCCAGGGGGTTGTTGTTGGCCAGCAAGTTCTCCTTGGAAGCCCAGCTCCCGTCAGGCAGGGTGGGGAGGTCCCAGGGATATTCCTCGAGGGCGAGCTTGATGGGGGTGTCACCGGTCTTGCCGGAACCCACGCGTTTGTTGTGGGTATAGCTCATCGTGGAATTGAAGCCGTAGGAAAGCCATTTCTTGGCTTTTCCGCTGACGTTGGCCTTGAGGTTGTACTGATCGAGGTCGTTGTTGATGATGACGCCTTCCTGGTGCTTCACGCCCGCAGATATATAGTAGTTGACATTGTCGTTGCCGCCGGAAACGGAAAGGCCGATGTTGCGGCACTGGGCCATACGGAGGATATCCTTGAGCCAGTCGTGGTCGGGCTGACCGGGGGCGGGATTGACGAAGCCTTCGATGTTTTTCCCATACTGGGCGTTGTAACGGCCGACGGCATCGTTGAGCATATCGATGAAACTCTGGGAAGAGGCCACCTTCAGTTTCTCCGTGTTGGGCTGCCAGCCGAGGGAATAGGCTGCATCCACACCGACCTTGGCTTCGCCCTTGCGGCCGCTCTTGGTCGTGATGATGATGACACCGTTGGTCGCGCGGGAACCGTAGATGGCGGCGGAGGCGGCGTCCTTGAGGACTTCGATGGACTCGATGTCGGCCGGGTTGATGGTGGCCATGCCGGACATCGACTCGCCGCCGCTGTACAGGCCCATATCGCCGCTCGTGGAGGTGATGGGAACACCGTCGACGACATACAGCGGCTCATTGCCGGCATTGAGGGAACCGGCGCCACGGATGTTCACGCGGCTGGCGGAACCCGGCACACCGGAAGCGGTGGAGATGTTGACACCGGCGATACGGCCCTGGAGCATCTGGTCCACGCTCAGCACGTCACGCCTTTCATTGGGTTTGGGTTTGAAAGAGCCGATGGAGGAAGTGATGTCGCGGCGGGTCATCGAGCCGTAACCGACGACGACGGTCTCTTCCAGGGACATCGACTGGGGGCTCATCCGGACTTCCATCTCGGCATTGACGTCGGCAGTCTTGACGACGTCCTCATAGCCGAAGAAGGAGAAGGTCAGCTGGGACGAAGGAGACTTCACCTTCATTTCAAACAGACCGTCCAGGTCGGTGATGGCGTTGGCGCCGTCCTTTTCCATGACAACGGCCCCCACCAGCGGAAGGGAATTCTCATCCAGAACGATTCCCTTTACCGTCTGCGCGCCCAGCGGGAGGGCGGATAGCAGGAGTAGCAGGCACCCCGTGATCAGACGGGGAGACATAAAGAACAGACGATTCTTCATGATAGGTTTATTGGTTATTAGGTTCAATTCCCGTCTCGTTTTACGCGAAACGGCCGGCGAAGGTAAGTATTATTTTTGGATAAATAATGCGCCCCCCCGAAAAAATTTGGGGAAACCCCGAATTTCCGCTCCCTCACTTCAGGGATAGAATCGCCTCTGCCAGGGTCAGATCTTCGGGTGTCGTCAGTTTGATGTTGGTCTTTTCGCCGGGGACATAGGCCACCGCTTCTTTCCGTTCCGGATGGGCGGCGAGGAATTTCTCCACTACGGAGCCGTCGTCGGTAAAGGAAGTCTCGTAGGGAAGGGAGTAAGCGGCTCTGAGGAGTTTCGCATCGAAAATCTGCGGGGTCTGTACGGAAAATAGGCGCTCCCGGGCCACAAGCGCGGGGGCTGCAGCATCGTAGCGCAGGAGGGTTCCTTCCCCAAAATTCACGGCGGGTGTGGCCGCATCGGTCGCGTCGGAAAGCGGAGAGAGGACGCGCAAGGTATCGCTCACGGGAAGGCAGGGAATGACTCCCTCGTACTGCTCCGCGATGTCGAAAAGACGCTGGATCAGTCCGGCCGACACCAAGGGGCGCACGCCGTCGTGCACGGCGACCAGCGCATCCTCCGGCACACGGCCCAGGGCGTTCTGAATGGAGTGGAAACGCGTCAGCCCGCCGCCCACCAGCGCTTGCGGGCAATAAAAGCGGTCGTTGTAACAACACTCTTTCCAGTAGGCCATCATCTCCGGCGCCAGTACGGTCACCACCCGGATGCCGGGAACGGCGCGGGTAAACGCCTCGATCGAACGCTGGAGGACGGTCTTCCCGTCCAGTTTCAGGAACTGTTTGGGCAGGGTTCCACCCATACGCGTACCGCTTCCGGCCGCTACGACTATCAGGAATTTCTTTCTATCCATAGTGCAAAATTAAGCATTTGACAGGTATTTCCCAACCCTTTTTATACACTTTTCAAAAAAGTTTTTTCGAAAAAATCCGCCTCTAACACACGCGAGAGGTCGATTTTTAAAATTTTTCAAAAAAATTCACCGTAAACGGATAAGTAGCGTCAACTTTGCGGGCGTATAAAACATAATATATGATGAAAAAGAAAAATTTCCTTTGTGCGGTGCTGGCCCTGGGCGGGCTCTGCGCCTGCGAAAACCTGATGGACGAACTTCCCATGACCCTTCCCTCCGAGCCTCGGCGGGAATCTTCCCCCGATTGGGAGGAAACGGCGAGGCTGCTTTCCCGCCTGCCGCTGGGTGACGCGCAAATGGAAGAAGTCCACCACGCCGTCTCCGCCTCCAGGAGCAATGGCTTTGACGAAGAGTATCTGCTCGCCGACCTCTTTGCCGCCCCGGGCAGCGGCGTAGGAGACCGCCAGCTTGAAAACGAGGCCGGCCAAAGCGGGGCGCAGCAATCCGGAGCGGCAGTCCCCTGGCGGGCTACGGAAAGCGGGGCGCCCACCCTTCGGGATTTGATCCGGCAGGAACTCTCCCGGGAAGGAGGCACGAAAGCATTCTCGGATGGGGCGTCCACCAAGAGCCCCGAAGAAGAAGTCGAAGCCATCATCGAGCGCCTGTGCAGCGGCGGCGTCCAGATTTACTGGCCCTACAGCGAAGACTGGGACGGAGAAAGTCTTCCCGTCATCACCTTCGACCCCGGTTCGGGGCCCGATGCCAACTACGGATGGAGGCTGTACCGGGACGCCCGCGGCCAATTGCAAACCGAAGAGGTCCGCGTGGATGAACAGATGGCCCTGGGCGGCAACGTCTGGGTGGTGAACGGCAACGAAGACAGCGGCCTCAGCCCCCTCGCCTTTATCCGGAAGACCGATCCGGACTGGGGCGGCTGGAACCACGGCACCATCGGCACGGAGCCCTCCGGGACAGGAAGGATGAAAGCCGGTTTGGCAGAAAACACGAAGGCTACGAAGAAAAGCAAAACGCTGGTTCTCAAGAAGTTCATGGCCAAGCGAAATTTCGATAGCTGGTTCGCGGGCGGCTCCGAATTTTTCATCAAAATCGGCAAGGTGGAGGACTTCAAGGGAACGACGGAAAAGGACCTGCTCCTCTATAAACCCAGCATTACCGACTTTATGATTTCGGTCCCGCGTAAGGATGTCGGCAAGGAAATCGACTTCAACGCCCTGCTCGTCTCCGAATGGACCGACCAGCTCTCCATGTGCGCCTTCCTCATTACCGAAGATGACGGAGGCACTATCACCAAATGGGACTGCACCGCCGTCGTGAAAATCAATTCGAAAAGCTATGGCGTGGAAATGAGCATCCCCATCAACTCCAAGGACGACATTGTCTGGCGCGGCCAGCTCAGCGGCAAATACATCAACGCCACCGCCAACCTCACCGGTCACTTCGGCGATGTCGATCTCGTTTTTGAAGTGGTGGAGTATTGATTACGCCTCCTTCACCGTCATCTCACACCGCGGGCAGTCGAAGTCGAGGCGAAAGCGTCTTCCATTGTTTTCCAGAAAGAAGGGGCCGGGGGCGGGCTTTACCGTCTGCCCGGAAGTCGGTTGGTTTTGCTGCTTCGGGCAGCCCCCCCATTCATAACGAAGGCAATAGCGGGTTCGCATGAGTTCCGCACCCTTCTGGTGGAAGAGTTCAAAGGCGGTCAGCGAGGAAGCCTGCGGGGCGTCTGTGGAGCCGGATAAATCAATTTCTGCGGAGGCAACGCTGTTGGAGATATTGTCTTTATAGGAGACGGACTCCTGGGACAGGGCGGCACGACGTTTCGAATGGTAAAGAGGCTGGCTTAGGCAGGGCTGTGCATCCAGTTCTTCGCAGAGTTGCCGACGGATTTGGTTGAGGAAGGCAGCGGAGAGGAGCGGAACATCTTTGCGTTCGTTCTGTGAGAGGGGCTCGGCGGAATGGGCCGAACGTTCATCGAAACGGCAGGAATAGATATCCGTCGTTTTGGACAGTTGCGTTTGAATGAGGGAACGCATCCGTTCCGCGTTTGCGGCCACCGGCGCCTCAACGTCCAGAGAGAGTTCGGCCTTGCGACCATCTTCGCTCTCTGCCGCGGCGCAGACTTTCCATTTACGCAGATCGGAGGTCCCCTCGCCACCATCGGCGTTTAGGAAAATCTCCAGCGAAAGAACCACGTCCAGCAGCCTCCGGAATTTTGCCCCCGCGAGCGCCTTCTCGAAGGCGATGTCAAGATTACGGTAGAGGGGCATTCCGGCCTGAAGCGCCGCGGGAACCGTACAGCCCAATTGCACGAGGGTGGTCTTGCTGTCGGAAGACGCCGCAGGCCGTCCCGCCTGCACGGTATCGGCCCGGAAACCCTCGATATCGCCGCCGGGCAACACAAACGACAACCCGTCTCCGGGGCTGAAGGGCAACACGCTGACGAGCGCATCCACCTCCACGAAACCACGGCCGATACGCCGTACGGTCCCGACCGGCTCTCCCATTCCCTTCGGGGCTTCCATGGCCGCCCAACCGCCTTTTCTGCCGTCCAGGTACAAGCCGGTATAGTCGCGGTTAAAGGTCTTGCGAAGCCTTTGTGAGAGCGACTGTGGCGAAGATTCGCCGGCGAAAGGTCCGGGTGCTGCCATCGTCCGCCCATAGGAAGCACGGCTCCAACGCTTCGGATGTGCCTTGACCAAGGCGTTCAGCGCCTGGGAGTAGGCCGTCACCACATTGCGGACGTACGATTCGTTTTTGAGACGGCCTTCTATCTTGAAGGAACAGACGCCTTCGGCAGCCAAGTCTTCAAGGCGGTCGATCAACTGCAGGTCTTTCAGGGAAAGTACGGCCTTGTCTCGCGCCAGGACGCGTCCCGAAGCGTCGGAGACGTTGTAGAGGCTCCGGCAGGCCTGCACGCAGGCGCCCCGGTTGGCACTCCTGCCGCAAAGGTCCTCGGAGAGATAGCATTGCCCGCTGTAACAAACGCAGAGCGCCCCATGCACGAAGCACTCCACCTCCACTTCGCTCGCCGCCTCGCGAATGGCGCGGATTTCCGCCAGCGAAAGTTGCCGCTCGAGAATCAGCCGCGAAAATCCGGCCTCCTGCAAGCGGGCGGCCCGCTCGGGGGTACGGATGGCACACTGGGTGGAAGCGTGGAGCGGAAGTCCGGTATCGGCCGCAAGGGACAGCAGGGACAGATCCTGCACGATCAACGCATCGGCCCCGGCGTCTTTCAGGGCCAGAACCAGTTCGCGCACCTGCTCGAGTTCCTCTTCATAGACCAGGGTGTTGACGGCCACATAAATGCGGGCGCCATAGCGGTGGGCATAACGGCAGAGCGCCGCGATATCTTCCACGCTGTTGCCGGCGTCCTTGCGGGCTCCGAAAGCGGGACCGGCGATATAAACGGCATCGGCACCGCAGTCGATGGCTGCGATGCCGACGGAAAGGTTCCTGGCGGGCGCGAGGAGTTCCAGGGAAGTCACGCGCCGGGGAATTTATTTCTTCAGGATGGCGATGGTGGCCTTGATCTGCTCGGCGTCCTTCGCGTTCGGGGAAAGTTGCAGATACTTTTCGAAGCACTCGACGGCCTTGGCCTTGTTCTCGGTCTTCACGCAGGCGTTTCCGGCGATTTTGTAGGCGTTGGGGGAAGCGTCGTATTCGATGGAAGTCATCGCTTCGTCATAGGCGGCTTTGAAGTTGCCGGCCTTGTAAGCGGCGTTGGCTTTCTTCAGATAGAGTTTGCCGAGCTGTTTGGCGGCAGCTTTGTCTTCTCCGGCAGCCATCGCTTTCTTGAACGCTTCTTCTGCGGCGTCAATGTTGCCGGCCTGGCTCTGGGCCATACCGAGGTTGAGGGCGGCCTTGCCGTTATTGGTGTCCAGCTCCAGCACTTTCTGGTAGGCATCGGCAGCACCGAGGAAATCCTTGTTCTTCAAGGCATGGTTGCCTTTGGCGAGATAAGCGGTCGGAATCAGGTCCGAAGCCTCCTTGGCCACATCGTCAATGCCATACTGTCCGGCGACTTCCACCGCGGCTTTGAGCTGCTCGCAGGCCTTGTCGAAATCATTCTCTTTCAGATAGTCCTTCGCAATGGAAAGGGTAAAGTTGGCAATGCTGGTCTTGCAGTTTTCAATGAGTGCGTTGCGTTGTCCTTCGGCATCTTCAGCGCAGGCTTCCGCTTGTTTGAGGGCGTCCTGGAACCCCGCAATGGCCTGGGCCTTGCTGACGGAAATCATCCCGGCGGCGGTGTTGTAGGATTCAACGGCTTTGCCCAGATCCTGGGCGGAAACTGCCAGCGTCATAAACGCGGCGCAAACGAAAAGAAAAGTCTTTTTCATGTTATTAAAATTTTAATGTTCTTACTTATCGCGGTGTGGACTCTACGCCCACGGTTCTGCGAAGTTAGTAAATTTTATTGTAACTTTGCAAAAATTAAACCAGGGAAACACCATGCACCCGTTGAAAAACTTTGTGTTGTCGCTTCTGCTGCTCTGCGGATTGTTTCTTCCGGCCGCGGCGGAAGACGGGGTGTTTTCCCGCTTACCGGACGACAAAGCGATTGTTCACGGCAGTCTGGACAATGGTCTTCGTTACTCCCTCTGGCCTTCCGCGGAGGATAAGGGGCACTTCCTGATTGCCCTTTTGCAGCAAGACCGCCTCACCCGCCTGGAGTCCGTCAACACGGCTCAGAAGGCCAGCGCGGCGGACTCCATCCTCTACTCCTATTTTATAACGGTCAAAGAGACCTGCGAAAAGGACTCGCTCGCGTATGGTACGGACAACTGCCGGATTCTGGCGGCGGGGGATTTCGACGCAAAAGACCTTTTGGCCCGAATGCGGTCGCTTTCCGTGGCCCTTCCGGCCCATCAAAGCGCCTGGGAGCAGCCCGTCCGGGAAGCCGGCGGGGAACATCGCTGCCGCCTCGAACGGCACGCTTTGTCAGACGGCTCCATCTTGCTCCGATACACCCTGTGTGCCCCCGCCGTGAACGACAGCCTCTCCGGAACCATCGTGCCGCTGGTGTCCCGGCGCAGCTGGGAAATGCTCTCGGACATTCTTCCCGGCAGGATTCGCGGTGCCATGCATGCCATGGGGCTTGCCTGCGGGGCTGCAGAATGCCACTTTGTTCCGGCTTATGGGTTGGAAAACCGCGACAGTCTCTGCCTGGATATCGTCGTCGCTTCGGAAGAGGCGGACCAAGCGACCGGGCTTCTTTTCGGCGTACTTGAGGAAATCCGGACGGGGAAGACCGATGAAAATATCATTCACGCGGCCTCCAATCGCTTCTTTTTCAACCGGTGGAGTCGCGAGCGAAACTTTGTGAGCGCCCGGGAACGGATTGAGCGCCTCAAGGATGCCGTCCTTTACCGAACCGACCTGGCCTCCGAGCCGTCCAAGACCGAGTTCTTTACCTCAAAGAAATACAAATCCGCGGAAGAGAAAACGCGCTTCGACCGTTTTGCAGCCTGGGCAATCCGCCTTCCGGAAGGTGTCAGCCCGGCGAAAGAGTTGCCCCAGGCGCCCCGGATTGACCTCTCCGATACTACCGCCTTTGCCAAGGCCGCTTCCAGAATCCGGGTGACGCGCAGCATTGAGGAAGCGATGGCCGGTGCCACCCTACTGGATTTCGAGAACGGAACCAGTGCTGCCTATAAAAAGATGGAATGTGGCCACAGGGCCTGGTTCTCCTATGTTATCAATGGAGGGGAAGCCCTGTTGGAGCACCCTGAGGTGTCATCCTGCCTGGAGACGGTGTTTCTCAGCGGAACGGTGAACGGCTATCGGACAGAGGATTTTCTGGCCATGCTCGCCGCCGCCGGAATCGACATCCGTTTTTCCTCCTCCTTCTCGTCCATCATGCTTTCCGGCAGTTGTGAAGAGAAAAAGATTTCCTGCCTGATGAAAGCGCTTGTTGCGCTTTGCGGACATTTCCAGGCGGATGAAAGCCTCTTCCCGCTTCTTTCCCGCGAACAGGACCTTGCCGGCTCGTACTTCCCCGATGCCGAATCGGAAGCCCTTTCGTTGGCGCTGGGACGGATGCATCCCGAGTTTGCGTGGTCTTCCGCACACGCGCGGGGCCCCGTTTCCCCCGAAGCGCTCAAAGATGCCGCCCGCGTGCTGCGGAGCAGTTTCCGTTCCGCCCAGAACGCGCGGCTTTGCCTCGTGGCCAACATACCGGAGCGGCGTATCCAGAGCAAACTGCGGCAATATATGGGACAATTCCACACCGAGCGCCGCCTGTACGCGCGCTACAGCATTCCCTACCTGACGCTGTCCGGCACGATGCGTCTGGGTCTGCTTGAAAATGGGGGGAGCCTGTTGACCGTTTCTTCCTTCGACGCCCCGGGCGGTCTGGACCATCAGCTTTGCGAGCACGTCGCCGTCTCGATGGTGCGCGAACGCCTTTGTCGGGAGCTGGGAACGGACATCTCCATCCGGATCCGCCGTACCCTCCACCCCAAGGAGAATTTGGACATCGTCTCTCTTTTCCCGGAAAGCGTTTCGAAGGAAGGAATGCATCGCCTTGAAACGATCCTCGACGAGATGGCATCCGGAGCTGTCGGGGAAGCGGCGTTCAAACGCGCCGTCGCCGATGAGCACAATCTTTCGCAATCGCTCGAGGGCAGTCCCTTCTATTGGATGGACCTGCTCTACAATCGGCAGGTGTACGGCAAAGACTACCGGACCGGGCTTTCAGACCGGCTGGACAAACTCTCCGTCCAGGGAGTCAGCGCTTTCTGCCAGCGGTGGAAGAACGCCGGAAGGGTGGAGGTCGTCCTGGAAAAGTGATCATGGACCGCCACCCTTCCTTCATTCAAATTGACGACGCGCTGGTCTCAAGCGAGGTGCTGACGACGTATTTCGCCTGCGATTACGCGCGCTGCAAAGGCGCCTGCTGCATCGTGGGAGACAGCGGAGCTCCCTTGGATGAAAGTGAATTGGAGGCGTTGGAAATCAATTATCCCCACTACGAGCCGCTCATGAGCGAAGGAGGGAAGGCTGCCATCTCCCGGGACGGATTTTTCACCATCGACCGCGACGGCGACCTGGTAACTCCGCTCGTAGCGGACACCGAAGAATGCGCCTATTGCCATTTCGACGGCGATGGCAACTGCCTCTGCGCCATTGAAAGCCAGTGGCAGAAGGGCCTCGGCAATTTCCGCAAACCCATCTCCTGCCAGCTCTATCCCATTCGCCTCAGCCGTCTCTCCAGCGGCCTCACCGCCGTCAATCTGCATCGCTGGGACATCTGTAAAGAGGCCTTCGAAAAGGGGAAGGCCGAAGGTATCAAAGTCTATCGGTTCCTGCGCGAACCCATCATCCGCTACTTCGGCGAAGAGTTCTTCAACGCACTCTGTGAGGCCGAGAAGTGGATGGAGAAAGCGTAATCAAAATTTTTTCCGCTAGATTGCTATTTTTTCGTACCTTTGTCCACCCCACGCCTTGGTGGTGGAATGGTAGACACGAGGGACTTAAAATCCCTTGGCCCGAAACGGCCGTATGGGTTCGAGTCCCATCCGAGGCACACAAAAAAGCATCGCTTGCGGCGATGCTTTTTTGGTGCCTTTGGCACTATATTGATTGAGGGGGCGTACCCCCTCAAACTCCCCTGGGTCGGCCTTCGGCCTCCGAAATTCATTTTCAAGCACTTACAAAGTCTTGTTTTTTGTATCCCCCAAATTTGGCCACGTTTGGTCACCTTGTTATACCAAGCCGTCTATTTCTCCACCAGCCTCCTCTGTTTTCTTTTCGCCCTGGTTATATGTCAGGTAGAGTTCTTTCCAGGACTGGGAGACTATATTCTTGAATGGCTCCTTCTCGGCTCGAGTAATGAAGTCTCCGTAGTTGCTTTCGTATGCGGTGAAGTTCCCACATAGTGGGCAGAATAACTCAAAATGACGAATAATCAACGGCGTGGTCAATTCTTTAAGCGAAGCAGCACCTATATGCTTTCCCATAACTCTGTCAATGCCTCCGCATACTGCGCAGCCGTAGTATCCCAGGTGGTTGAGGCCAAGACCGCAGTGTTTTGCCACCCAACATCCCTTCGAATAGTCGTTGGTGCTATGGTTCGGGCCGTCGCAGGGTGCGTTATTGAAGGGTGTGAAGTAATCGACCTTGTTGCTCTTCTTGTAGGAACCGAAATCAACCCGCACATTCTTGTATTTCAGTATCTCCCGACACAAAGAACGGCTGTCTTCCGTGTATCCGTTGGAAACCACCTGAAGGATGGTGTCAGGAGAGAACGCTTCGATATAGTCGGAGTGAATCTTCTGAATGATATCCAGGAACTGAGGGTGAAGCGTCGGTTCGCCTCCAAGAATGTTTATCAGATTCCAGCGGAAGCCCAGCTCTTTGCTTTCGGCAATAAACCCGTAGATTGCATCGATTCCTATCCTGTCTGTAGTGGGTGCTAATCCGCAGGACCGGTTACAGCCCAGGCACTTTAGATTACACTCGTGAGTGATGTCAATCTCTATCTTTGTAAAGTCGGGGAAGAAGGACTTCCTGCCCTTGGTGTAACCCCCGGTCTTCAATGCCGGCTTTTGAAGAATCTCAGCGATGTAGGACTCCTTTAGATCCCGATCGTCGTCCTTATGGTCGAAGTCTCTCTCATAGAAATAGTTGACGAAATCGTTCTGCATCGGTTTCTCAGACAACTCCACTATCGGAACCATCATCGCGTAGTCATCCACTGTCTCATACCAGCGGGTTGAGGTTAGTCTCCCATCACCCGGGTGCTTGAAATATGACAACGGGACAGAGTCGAACAGGTATTTCTTAAAGGATTTGAGATGCTGCCAGACATTCCCTCCACGCGGCCTGGGATTCTCGAAATCTACGGGGTATCGGTAATGGGGCTGAATCCTGTAGGTCTGATGATATCTGCCCACCACTACATCGGCATTACAATTCAGGTATTTGTTGTGGAGGTCCTCAATTATGTGGCTGCCAATCAGAGCGTCATCGCCATCTACAAGGACTGCGATGCTCTCCTGGTTGCCCATAATACTATGAATGCATCTGTATTCATTCTCCATTCTGGTGGTCCTGCTGCGCCCCTTTACAAAGGTTACGCGGTGCCTGTAGTCTTTGATCAGAGAATCAATGAACAGCGACAAGCCGTTGTCTGAATTATCGTCATAGAGAAGGATTCCGAAACTCTGGTCGGTCTGTGATATCAGGGATGCCCAGAACCGCAGGAAGCGGTCATATCGGACGTTTCTGAATACAGATACAACAACCACGTCCTCATTGCGCTTTGCTCCACACCAGTCTTGCAGAGAACCGGCGCAGTCGAACTCTCCGTATTGGCATTCCGGTATGTCATTCTGCTCTACCTTGTCAAGTATGGACATCCAGCTGTTTGGCTCTTTCTTCCTGTAGTTCTGCGGATGGATGTAGAAAGTACGCTTGTCTCCGCCTCTGATTGAGCAGATACCCGTCTCGTGCTGCTTGACCTCAAGGGCGCGAAACCAGGACTTGGTCAGCTTTCCACCTTCATCAAGCGAGTTGGGCAGCGGAAGCATTGAGAGCAGTTTCTTCTTGTTGAAGAGACCCAGCCGGATCTCCGGAACAAAGCCGCCATTTTCAAAGCCGTAGTACGCCTTGGATTCTTTGTTGGGGATGTTGAAGCCGACGGAAACGATGGTCTCGTTCTTTAGCATCTGATCAAGCATCTCCTGCAGATACGGATGGCCATAGTCTTCCCGCCCAATCATAACATCGGAATCGGCCTGCAGGACAAAGTCTCCCGTGCAGGATTCAAGCGCAAATAACTGTGGCGTTACCGGCTTCAGATCTTCGGTATGGGAGTACTGAGAAGCAAGACCGAACCAGCGCTCGTTGATTGCGGCGTTGTTCGTTTCGTCGTGTATTACATACCTGTCGATGACTTTTTCCTCAACGAGAGCGTTGGCAATCCTGATCAAATCCTCAACGGTGCCTTCGTGGTTGTACTGGCGGAGGTATTCTCCGACATATGGATCTATTCCAAGCACAACCTCTGTGAAGGTATTAGGGCTGGAGAGCTGTCGGACTATATGTTTGACGTTCTCTTCAAGCGTCTTCACATCCTGGGCGCAACACTTTATTAGGAGCGAGACCTTCTTCGGCAGTTCCTCAATAGGAGTGTACTCGACTCTTACCTTACCTGGCTTGAAATAGTTCTCCTGAGACAGACGGACATCGTCAAAGGAAATACCCTTCAAATACTTGCCTTCCTTCAATTTGCTGAAGAAGAGCCTTTCAAGGTTCGGAAGTTCGTCATAGGGATAATCCTCGAATATCTCAGCGCTGGACAATCCATAAGAGTTAACCACAAAGCCACTTTTTTCAAAAATGATGTTGGCATATACGCGGTTCATGAATTCTCTGAATCCTGCCAGTTCCGGAATGTCGAATTTGTTTATTGCGCCACGGGTAATCCTGCGTATCTCCGGCTCATCGACGGAAGCACCAACGGTCGCATAGAGATACATTCTCGCGCACATATTCAGGAAAAGGTTGTCATCGTATCCGCACCCCTCCATATCTATTAGTTTGATCGCTCCGTTAACGCGGATGAAGTTCTGTGGTTTGCAGTCTTTGATGACCAACCTACAACGCCAACACTCCGTGCTAAAAGAAACAACTTCATCCAGAGAATATCCGACGCAGGGAACTGAAGGTTCGTAGGCATAGCGGAATACGTCATCTGAAACTATCTCCAATTGATACAAATGTTTCGTTGACTTCAAAGGAAGATCTGTGAATAAGGAAACCCCGCGTGAAAGCCATGTATTTTGAGACTCCTCAACAACAGGGAGCAGAACCTTGTAAACGTACCGATCATCACGAAACACGACTCCTTCCTTACCAATACCCAGAAACTGCAATGCAACAATACTCTTGGCCGCCAGAATCCTTTTCGCTGCTGCGATGCGCTCATTGTCTTTTTTGAAGTCTTCAAAGTCGGCCAGGAAACTCTTTCTCACTCCCAGATAACAGGAACCATTCTTATTTTTCTTGGTAATGTTTCCGGAAAGATTATAGTATGCGACCACGATTTCGTCGGTGACGATGACCTTATAAGCCTCCTGATGCGTTAAATAGTAGAGAGTGAGATAGTGGTCCTCAGCGCTCTTGTATGCCGGGTATGGTTTTGCGGAAGTAGGGATGACGAACAGATTACAAGAAGGTAGTTCACATTCCGGCCAATCTGCTGCCATGCCTTCAAGGCGGCTATGGAGGTAGTCTATGTCTACCAGCCTGGCGTTTGTCATATTCTCGCGCTCGATGATGACACCATCCTGAAGATATCCGTTGCCACCTATGACAACATCCGGATGGGAATTGTCGAAGACATCTTCAATGCGCTTCAATACATTGTCAGAGGCGTACACATCATCATCGTCAAGTCGGCCAAGGAATCGGACGTTCTCAATCTTGGATAGGATATAGTTGTTGATTTCATTCCTGGTCTTGGCGACATTCCCGAAGGAAAGATTCAAGACAACCGCATCCAGCTCGTCAAGGATATCAGAGACTTCGTTCTGCCAATCATCCGTTGAGGAATCGGCACCGATAACTACCTTTATGTGTCGCCTGCAGCCTTCCTGATGCAGTATAGAGGACAGACACCGGCGAATTGTTTTTGCCCCGTTATGGGTGGCAACGCCTATAGCGATATTCTCAAGGCTCTCAAAAGCGGAAAATTCTGCGGTTCCGTCGTATCCGAAGAAAGTTGAGGCCCTTGTAAGTGACTTCTCAAGAGTAACCTTATCCTTGAACTCAGCAAGGTGTTTGCGGTAGAAGATGGCAAGACCACCGTGCTTGGACTGTCGGTTGCCGGTCACGCTGTCTTTTGAGGCATAGTGAGTGACCGTGACTTCATCCAGCACTGAGAAATCAGCCTTTGAATACTTCTTGAGCAGGGATATCATAAGGTCCCGGTCAGTGCAGCTCGGAAGCGTCTCGTCAAAACATCCGACTGACATCAGCGCACCTGTGCGGATTACCAAGTTGCTTCCCTGTATTCCCGGATCGCCAATTAGGAAGTTTGTGATAGTTAACTGCTCCTGCTTGAACGAGAGTGGCCGGTCCATATCGGTCCTGCGAAGCCAAGGGAATACGCCAACCGGATTATGCTGCTCAATCTCGCGAAGACAAACCTCAAGATGATTAGGTGCCCATTCATCGTCATCATCCAGAACGGCGGTATAGGAATCTGCTCCGAGGTTGGAATTGATGTATTCAATGCCGGTATTCCAGGAGCCGGTGCCTGACATCCCGTGAGTGTGGGAGTTCTTCAGAAACTGAAGAGTGTTAATGCCCAAACCTTCAATACGGGATTTGATGGCATCGGATATGGTAGAGTCATCGTTGTCATCTACAACAACAATCAGAGAAGGAGATACTGTCTGGTTGAGGACAGACTTAAGCGACCTGGAGAATAACAGGCCCACGCGACCCTGTGAAGTCGCAATCAATACTGCAAGCTGTGCCATAACTACGCCTCCTCATTTTCTTTAGCGACCGGACGCCTGGTGAATAGATAGAAGAATGGCGTATCCAGAATGGCCAGTATCGTTTTGGCGATTATCAGGTCCAGAATAAGGGACCAGATGTTCGGAACCAAGCCGTAGAACGCCACGAACGAGAAGATGACGGTGTCCACGATCTGACTCGTGATTGTACCGACATTGTTCCGCAGGAACTTGTACTTTCCATCCGTCGCTTTCTTGATGCGGTGGAAGATTACAATGTCCAGACTCTGGCTGGCCAGATAGCCGCAGATGCTTCCGGCCATAACTCTTGTGGCAGAGTCAAAAATGGAACGGTAGGCATCGTCAGCACCCTGCGCTTGTCCGGGAAGCAGGACGGCAATCTTTGCTAATGCAAAACTGATAACAAGAGCAATCGCTCCGCGGAAAACAGCCTTCTGGCTTTCTTCCTTGCCATACTGCTCACTGATAATGTCAGTGACAAGGAATGTGATAGCATAGCCAATGGTACCCGCCGGGATAAGAAAACCCCAGAGGTTCGCAACCTTGGCAGACAGGAAATTTGAAACCACCAGTACTGTCGTAAAGATGGTGTTGAGCAGGATCAGCCTTTGCTGTCCGCTCGAGAAAGAATGACCTTTCATAAAATAAACTCCGTTATTTTAGTGAAACAATGGCCTTATCTCCCGGGAGAGATAAGGCGGAATAGAGTTCTCAAAGAACTTTTGCAAAGGTATAAATTATTTTGCCAACAGACGCTCAACCATAAAAACATTTGGTCTCCATTCAACATTATACTGTTGGTCACTTTTGGTCACCATTTCCGTGTATTATTACAACTCACCGAGTCTAGACCTAAACAACAACCAGTCAACACGATAAATAGAAATTGACAGCTCACGATAGCCACCGATATCTTAACCACCGCCCGAGGCACGAAAAAAGACAGCTTAGCCGCTGTCTTTTTTGTCTTGGCTTCGTCGTATTTTTCCCAGGGAAATAGCGGACTACCCGGATGAAAAGTAGGGAGAAAGATTTGGAAAAGTAGGGAGAAATGCCTATTTTCGCATCAAAAAGTAGGGAGAAAATGGCTGCTATAGATAAACTTATCGCCCTGATTGAGCAATACAGGAACTTGGGTATCGACTCGCAGATAGACTACGAGAAATTCTATCTATACTCCATTATTACCCATTCCACCGCTATCGAAGGTTCCACCGTTACGGAAATCGAGAACCAGCTGCTATTTGACGAAGGAATCTCAGCGAAGGGCAGGACCATCGTGGAACAGCTGATGAACCTGGACCTAAAAAAGGCATATGAGGAGAGTATCCGTCTGGCAAAGACTCATTCCGAGATAACGATTGAGGTTCTCAAAGGCCTTTCGCATCTGGTCATGCAGAATACCGGCTCAATTTATAAATCTCCCCTTGGCGAATTCTCATCGGCCGATGGGGACTTCCGACTTGTGAATGTCACGGCTGGAGTCGGTGGCAAATCCTATATGAACTTCCAGAAAGTCCCGGCCAGGCTCCGGGAATTCTGCGATTGGCTTAACGCCCAAAGGGACAGGGAAATGTCCACGGCCGAGCGCTACAACCTCAGTTTCGAGGCGCACTACAGACTGGTTACCATCCATCCCTGGGTCGACGGCAACGGTCGTATGGCCAGACTCTTGATGAACCACATTCAGTTTGAATTCGGCCTCGTCCCGGCCAAAGTACTGAAGGAAGACAAGGGCGACTATATCAATGCCTTGATTGCCGCACGAGAGAATGAGGACATTACATACTTCCTTGAGTTCATGGCCGGAGAGATGGTGAAGACCCTTTCGTCCGACATCGATGCCTTTCTCAATTCCACCGGAGAAAGTGGGGAGAAAAAGCAAAAAAGTAGGGAGAAAATACTCCTGTTACTCAAGGATCATCCCCAATATTCCGCAAAGAAACTGGCCGATGCAATCGGTATCACTGAGAAGGGTGTGGAGAAGCAGTTGGCCAAATTGAAAGCCGAAGGACTTCTTAAAAGAATCGGGCCGGACAAAGGAGGCGAATGGATTGTCCTATGACGACTGCGGGAAGCCGACACTCTGCCTTTGCCGTCACCTTGGAAAATGGGGCTTTCAGGTCTGTCGGCTGCGCAAGACATAACGGCAGGCGGCAAAAAACTTTTCCAGTCTTTTCGCCACCTCTTCGGGATGGTCTATCAGGAACTGCCCGTGGTTCATTCCGGGGAACACCTCGACGTGAGTGTCGGGATTGAGGGCGCACAGGTGCCTTGCCTGCGGTTTTGCGACAAAGGCCTCCTTGGTTCCATACCAATAGTAAATATCGGACCCTTGAATTGACTCCAACTTGTGGGTATAGACGTCTTTGTATCCGTCGCGAACCGCCTTTCCCTTGCCGTAGGACCATACTTTCCGGCATTCATCCAGAAGCACATCGAAGTAATGTGAATGGAAAACCCACTTCCAGAAACCGGTCCAGTGGTAACAGGTCCAGACATTAAGGCTCTGATAGTAGCGGAGGGGATCCGCCAGCCATTTGGGCAATGGCAATAAGGGAGCGGCATCCAGAATGGCGTGATCGACGACTATCTCGCGGCGCTCAAGCACACGTGAAAGAATCTTTCCGCCCAGCGACAAACCATAAGCACAATCCAAGTGACCTCCCAGATTCTCCTGAACGTATTCAATAATCTGCCCTGCCTGGTCGTCAACGGCAGTAAAGGCCGATTCCTTCCCCAGAAGGAAGCCGTCAATTCCGGCGGCAACGATATGGAATCGGTCTTTCAAGATATCAATCAGCGGCAGGAATAACTCGTAAGATACCCTAAGGCCTGGAATCAGAAGCAGGCTGGGGCTGGCTTTGTCTCCGTAGGTATTGAATGTCATTTCTTTAAAGTAATAAATCGGCCTGTACTCTTTTTATATTCCAGATATTCTTCTCCGAAATCGGCCTCAAGGCGCTTCTCTTCCGAGAGAACCTGAAACATCATCATACCGGCCACGGCAGCAAAAACCAGAAGAGCCCACCAGTTCCAAAGGGCAACGACAATGCCGGCATAATAAAGATAGGTTCCCGACAGCATAGGGTTCCGGGACATCTTATATGGCCCGTCCGTCATCAGGAGCCTGGTCCTTGGCGCAATCTCGCGCCCCATCGCATCAAAAGGATTGCCCTTCCCCACGCGCTTCATATAAACGATACTCCATACGCTCAGCGAAAGTCCGGCAATTGCAATAATGGCCGATAAATACTGACGCACAACGGGAATATCCGCAGGAGCAGGCATTCCGGAAACCAGCCATATCAGGGCCGGAATCCCCACGATAAAAATGGCAAAGCCAAGAAAGTATCCAAGAACCTGTTTCATCTTAACTAGGTTGAATGACTATCAAAGTTAATGCTTTTTCCTGAGTCTTCACTGAACAGGCGTCCGTCGACGCTATTGATTCTTGACCACGTTTTCCGGAGATTGTTTTGATGGCTTCAACAAGAGGGGTAACCAATTGGGGGTCAAATCCTTAATAGCCTCCAATAAACACACAATAATCCCCACCTGTCACCAACATCTTAGCTCCCGCCCGAGGCACCTTGGAAAGAGCGAACTAGCTGATTTTCAGTAGTTAGCTCTTTTTGTGTCTCGATTTTTGACGAAATTTTGGCGACTTAAGGGCATTTTTGATGTGTCTCTATAGTTCTCACTTAATAATGTGTGATAACATATTTGCCTCCAGACGCGTCTATAATGTTCTTTCGAAAGAAAGGAAGCAATGCTAATGCAGAATCAATTTGAGGTGACGTAACAACATAATAACCCTCGTGCTCCTCAACACTAATCTGATACTTCTTCATTATTGCTCGATACTTCCCACTTTCGCTTGCAATTACCTTCAATTGATCGTTCGTAAGTTTCTTATAATGCTCGAAAGTGTAAATATACCTCGATCCGGTTGAATCTCTGGGGTCTTGAACAAGCTCCGCGCCAAAGTATATTTTCGTCATTTGGTAGTAAGAGCGATAATATGAGAGAGAGTCTAACATTTCGTTTGTCTCCCTTAAAAGAGCATTAACATATGCAACGAATTCTTCTGAATTCATCTCTTTCTCGCCTGCCTTAAAAATGTGATCACGCGTGAGAATCGTCTGAGTCTTTGATGTGTCCGATTGTGTTAATGACTCAATAAAATCATCTCTCTCTTCTAGTCTCTTAATTAATCTATTATTCGATATAGAACTCACAAATGAGAACACAGTAGCTATCATCGCAATGCTGCTTACGATAGTCAAATATGCCCTATTTCTTCGATGATTATTCATTAACAGATTATTCTGTATAGAAGAACGATCTGCCGTAGAATTGAAATCTGTATTATTGTTGGTATTATTATTCATTGGATGAAACTGTTACAGGGATAGATAACAACTCTCGTAATTCGTCTATCGTGAACGTCCTCTCTCGCTCAATTTTTGTGCGTTCTTCTACGAGATCACGTTGGTGTTCAATTTGAAGTTGCATCTTCTCGAACTTCAAATCTTCAATCTGAGACTCATATTCGCGAAGTCTCATATGATAACCAATGAAATAACAGGCTCCCCCGACTATGCTTGCTACAGTAAGGTATGACGCAATAACACCGCCAACACTATCAAATAATTTCTTTGACTGAGCTGGCGGCTGACTATAATTGTTATTCTTCTTTTTTCCCAATCTACAAGAGTCTTAAATAATGAAAATAGACCACTTGATACTGATTCCTACACTACTAGTTCTGGTCTTCTCTGACTAATTCTTCAACAATGTAATTGTCTCCGTAAAGGTATAAACCAGTCTTCTCGTCGTGGAAACGCCGACAGGTATTGCTCTTATAGAAGATATCCAGTGCATCCGTCAATGAGATGTGGAAGCGCTCGGACATTTTAACTACGATACAACCTATCCGGTTCCAGCGGATGATGTTGCGTACTTGTCTATGTTCTTCTGCACTCATAATGCAATCACCTCCTTGAAAGAAATATACTTTTCAATGACTTCCTGATTCAGGATGCAAATCTGGTTGTTTGGCTGATGTTCGGAGAGGCGGGAAAGTGCCGTCTCTTCATCCATCAGGCCAAGAGAATATAGGTTGACGGTATCGACGACTCGGTCATTGGCAATTCCGCCCTCGATTATGTCATAGTCTGCCCAAGGCTTCAATCCGTTCCTGCTATCGACAATGAAATGAAGCCAATCCCTGTCGTATGCCGGAAAGAGCAGATAGCGATACTCTTTAATAGCAGACTCCCGGTCGAACTCATAAACGTTCAACACGCCAGGTTCTTTACGAGAATCAGCTTGACGGGCAGCCCACTCTTTGGCCTGCTCCTTCAAATCTGTCAAATAGAATCCACGGCCGAAATCCAGATCTGGTCTGCCGAAATCACATAGCGGGTGCTCTACCCGCACGGTTGCTCCATGATAAAGAATCATTTCTGCCCCTCCCAGCGCTTTAAGGTTTCAATCATTCCAGCGGTCACATTTGCGCGGCTCTCCGTATGAAGCACATCATAATGCGGAATAATATAGTTCTCAATCATTCCAACGGCTTTCA
>JAGCXP010000111.1 GCA_017961345.1 Bacteroidales bacterium
AAAAGGTGAGTATGCTTGAAGGAACGGATACCGTTGGTAAGTTCGAGTTCAGGCCGCTTGAGCCTGGCTATGCCACGACCATCGGTAACGCAATCCGCCGGGTGTTGTTGTCTTCTCTGGAAGGTTTTGCTATCAGTTCGGTCCGTATCGCCGGTGTGCAGCAGGAATTTGCCACCATCCCCGGCGTGATCGAAGGAATGCAGGACATTATCCTCAACCTCAAGCAGGTTCGCTTCAAGAGGACGGTCGATACCGTCGATAACGAAGAGATCTCGATTGTCGTCAGCGGAAAGCACGAGTTTACCGCCCGCGACATCTCCAAGGGTCTTTCCTCTTTCACGGTGCTGAACCCCGACCTGCACATCTGCTCCCTGGAGCCGAGTGTCAAGCTCGAGATCAACCTCGTCATCACCAAAGGCCGCGGTTTCGTGGCCGCCGAGGACAGCCGTGACCCCAACGCTCCTATCGGCACCATCGCCGTGGACGCCATCTACACCCCGATTCGCAACGTCAACTGGATTCGTGACGACTGGCGTGTCGAACAGAAGACCGACTACGAGAAGCTGACGCTCGAAATCGAGACCGACGGCTCCATCTCCCCGATGCAGGCCCTGCAGGAGTCTGCCGACATCCTGATCCGTCACTTCTCCCTCTTCACCAACGGAGACAGCATCACGATGGAAAAGGCTGCCGAGCCCACCCCCGCCGACCTGACCGACGAGGAGCGTCATATCCGCAAACTCCTGATGACGAAACTCTCCGAAATGGGTCTTTCCGTCCGGGCGTACAACTGCCTGAAGGCAGCGGATGTCGACACCTTCGCCGACCTCGTCTCCTACTCCCGCGCCGAACTGCTCAAACTCCGCAACTTCGGCAAGAAATCCGTCACCGAAATCGATGCGATGCTCGAGAAGATGAAGCTGAATTTCGGCATGGATGTGACGAAGTACAATATTGAATCCAAGAAAAAGAACAATTAAGTATGAGACACAATAAATCCTTCAACCACCTCGGCCGCAAGAGCGGTCACAGGAAAGCCCTGATGGCGTCTCTGGCTACGTCCCTGATTCTCCACAAACGGATCAACACGACCGTTGCCAAGGCCAAGGCCCTCCGCTCCTATGTCGAGCCCCTCGTCACCAAGAGCAAGGAAGATACGACGCCTTCCCGCCGTACCGTCTTCAGCTACCTGAAGAGCAAGGAGGCCGTCTCGGAACTCTTCCGCGTCATCGCCCCCAAGGTCGCCGAGCGTCCCGGCGGTTACACCCGCGTGCTCAAGACCGGTTTCCGTCAGGGTGACGGTGCCGAACTTGCTCTGATTGAATTTGTCGACTTCAACGAGGCTGCCCTCGCTTCCGCCCCCAAGAAGGCTGCGAAGAAGTCCACCCGCCGTTCCTCCAAGAAAGCGGAAGCGGCTCCCGCCGAAGCCCCCAAGGCTGAGGCTCCCGCCGCCGAAGAGGCTCCTGTGAAAGAGGAAGCCCCCGCTGCAGAGAAGAAGGCGCCTGCCAAGAAGGCCCCCGCGAAGAAAGCGGAAGCCAAAGAAGAAGCCAAAGCCGAGTAACAAATTCACAAATTCAAAAAAGAATTTCACTTTTTGCAAAAAGTCAAGAAAAGTTTTTCCTTTTCTTGACTTTTTTTCTTTTTCAATACCACAACTTTGCGCAAAAAAGACATGATTGTAAATGTACACAGCGCAAAGTGTGTCGGCATCGAAGCGGTGCCGGTCACCGTGGAGGTGGACATCACGCCGGGCATCGGCGTCCACCTTGTCGGACTGGCGGATATCGCCGTCAAAGAGAGCCTTTTAAGGACGGTTACCGCCATTCAGTCCATCGGATACCGAATTCCGGGAAAACGCATTGTCATCAATCTCGCGCCTGCGGATCTCCATAAGAAGGGGAGCGGCTATGACCTGCCGATTGCCCTCGGCATTATCGCCGCCTCGGAGCAGGCCGAACTGCCCGCAATCGGGGATTATCTCTTCCTGGGCGAACTCAGTCTGGACGGTAAGGTCCGGAGCGTGCAGGGGGCGCTTCCCGTCGTGGAAATGGCCCGGGATCTTCCCGTGCGGGGAACGGTGCTGCCCCTTTCTTCCGCGACCGAGGCGGCCGACTATCCCGGGCGGATTTATGCCGTGGACACGTTGCTGGAGGTTTTGCGGATAGCCGCGGGGGAGGAAGACGTGGAGGATTTGCTGATCGAAAACCGACTGCGCGCTGCGGGCGGGGTGCTTGGCGGGGGTGCAAGCGGGGAGGGGGCAAGTAGCGCAGAGGGCTTTGACGGGGTGTGCAGCTCCGTTGGTGGGGGCCCAGGCGAGGCGCGTGGCTCCGAGGGCCCAGGCGGCCCTCTGCCCGCCCCTTACCCGGATTTTGCGGAAATCTATGGCCAGGAAGTGGCCAAGCGGGGGTTGGAGATTGCCGCAGGGGGATGTCATAACGTGCTGATGGTCGGGGCGCCGGGAGCGGGGAAGAGTTCGCTGGCCAAAGCGCTGGCTGGGATTCTGCCGGAAATGAGCCGGGAAGAATCGCTCCAGACCAGTAAAATCTATTCGGTGGCGGGCATTTCTCCGGTGGGTCTGACGGCAGGAGGGGAGAAGCGTGCCGTCGGATTGATTCGTGCCCGCCCGTTCCGCCAGCCGCACTATACTTCTTCTCCGGCTGCATTGCTGGGCGGTGGCTCGGACAGTATTTTGCCGGGGGAGGTGTCGTTGGCGCACAATGGCGTGCTCTTTCTCGATGAGTTCTGCGAGGCGCCCAAGCGGGTGACCGAAGCGTTGCGCGGCCCGCTGGAGGATCGGAAGGTCTGCGTGTCGCGGCTGAGGAGCAAGGTGGAGTTTCCCGCCTCGTTTATGCTGGTGGCCGCCACCAATCCCTGTCCCTGCGGCTATTATGGAGAGGGGAACCGTTGTGTCTGTACGGAAGGGCGGAGGCGGGCCTACCTGAGCAAACTCTCGGGCCCGATGATGGACCGCATCGATATCCAGCTCTGGCTTCATCCGGTTGAACCCGCCAAACTGATGCGGGGAGAGCGTTGTGAAAGTTCCGCCCAGGTGGCGCAGCGCGTGGCGGCGGCGCGGGCCATTCAGCGGCAGCGTTTTGCGCAGGAGTCGATCTTTACCAATGCCGGGATGGGACAGCGTCTGCTGCGGGCGTTTTGCCCGCTCGATGAGGCCTGCCGTGAATTTCTGGAAAAACTGATGGAAAAGATGGGGCTTTCCGCCCGCGCCTGCACCCGCATCATCAAGCTCGCCCGCACCATCGCCGATCTGGAAATGGCTCGTGAAGCCCTCGACAAAGGCGTTCTCCCCGACTCCCTTCCCGAGACCTCCATTCGTCTGGAACATCTGGCTGAAGCCGCGAACTACCGTTTCCTCGACCGCCAGGAGCTGAGGCCGTATTGAAAATATTTCGTACCTTTGTGTACCTGCCTCGGTCCGGAAGTTGACCGGGATTCCTGAGGAGGAAGATTCTGTGGCTTATGAGCAAGATTAAAAACATCGTTTTCGATTACGGGGCGGTTCTGGTGGACTGGGACCCGCATCATTTGTATGATCCTTATTTCGGCAGCCGGGAGAAGGCGGACTGGTTCCTGACGAATGTATGTACGAACGAGTGGAACTTTCAGATGGACAGCGGAAAACCGTTCGTGGAAGCGATCGATGAACTGATTTCAGAGCATCCGGAGTGGGAAAAGGAAATCCGGATGTATTTTGACCGTTGGATTGGAATGATGGGGGACGAAATTCCCGGGATGCAGGCGCTGGTTCGCCGTCTGAAAGCGGCGGGATACGGCGTGTATGGCCTTACGAACTGGTCGGCGGAGACCTTCTGCCAGGTGCGTAACAAATATGTTATATTTGGCCTGATGGACGGAATGGTGGTCTCCGGCGAGGAGCGTATCGTCAAACCCGACGCCGCCATCTATCGCCTGCTGATGGAACGCTACGGCCTTCGGGCGGAGGAGAGTCTCTTCGTGGACGACCGCCAGCCCAACATCGACGGAGCAAAAGCCGTCGGAATGGGAGGCGTGCTTTTCCGCAACGCGCAGCAGCTGGAAGCGGAGCTGAAGGCCCACGGCCTAAACTTCTAGGACCAGGGCCAACAAATCTAAATGCGCGCCGGCTGCAGCCGGTCGGAATCTACAGAATTTTCAGGGCAATCATCGCGCACGCCTCGGCATCGGCGAGGGCGTGGTGGTGTTGCGTGAGGTCGTACCCGCAGGCGGCGGCGACGGTGGGGAGCTGATGGTTGGGAAGACGGCAGCCGAAATGGCGGCGGGCGGCGGCGAGCGTGTCGTAGAAGGTATAATCCGGGTAATCCATCTGATAGACGCTGAACGCCTCCTTGAGGCAACCCTCGTCGAAGGGCGCATTGTGCGCGACCAGCGGGAGTCCCTCGATCAGCGGGGCGATTTTCTCCCATACGGCAGGGAAGACCGGCGCATCGAAGGTGTCCTCCGCACAGAGCCCGTGCACCTCCTGACAGAACCACTGGTAGTACTCCGGCTCCGGATGAATCAGACTGTAGAAAGAGTCCACGACCTGTCCTCCGCGCACCACGACCACCCCCACGCTGCACACGCTGGAGCGCTGCTCGTTGGCAGTCTCGAAATCAATGGCGGCAAAGTCTTTCATTGGGCGTAATGACGGGCCATCGCTTCGATGTCGGAGCGGAGTTCATCGCGGAACCAGTCCGGAGCGAGCACTTCCACCCGGGGGCCATGGCGGAGGATTTCCTGCTTGAAGTCGTAGGTGGGCACCAGACGGTAGCGGAATAGGGTGTACTCCGGCGTTGATTCAACCACCTCCTGAGACGCGTGCAGGGGCAGCGACTCGAAGTACTTCACCTGACCTGCCGTCACTTTCAACTCCACCGCCTGCTCGCTGCGCATCGCATTCACCAGGGTCGTGAGCCATTTCTGGCTGGAGGGAATCTTCTCGAAGAGAATCCGCGGGTGCTGCTGAATCGTCTCAATCAGCCAAATGTAGCGGTCGAAGTAGTTTCTGGCCATGGTGAATATGGGTTAGCAGGACAAAGATAAGGAAGATAACTGCCAAAAACAAGCAGTTAGAATCCGATGCGGCGCGGCCGCTTTTCGTCTCCGATTGCTGTCATTAAGGGATAGCCTTGCAGCGGGCAACTATCCCAGCCGCGGGGCCGGCAATCCGGCCGGTCCCTTTAGGCGGAGGGCAGGATTCTTTCAAATGCTCTGTGAAGGTGGTGCTGAAGTGACTCCCGTTAAGGCGCGTTCTTTATCAAACGCATCCTTTGCCGTAGAAATTTTTTCGTCGAATCGTCCGTCCGTTTTTGCAAACCAGAGTTCGAAGAATCGGTCTTGTAGGCGGTAGTGATTTTTACCGACCCGTGAAACGAGATTCAATTTGTCTCCGCAAAGGTTTTTCAGAGCGTTTTGCACGGAAGAAGCATTGTCCAATTGATACTGTTTCAACATTTGTGAAGAAGTTAGGCCAGTCGCCAGCCCTTCTCGGGCTATACAATATAGCGTCTTGCGCTCTTTTTGGTTGTCCAATTCATTCATTTTTTCCCGAAAATCCTGCTCGCGGTTTTCCAGAATCTCGAAGATGGCAGACAGGGCAGTATCTTGGGAGGCTTTTTCCCGGGGTGCCGTTTGGGCGAAGGTGCCTTTCATCACGACCTGAATGTCGTAGGTGTTCCCGGAAAACAGATTATACACCATATCAATGGCATCTGCGTCTATCTCCTTTTTGTAAAGATGAAACATAGAAGAACAAAATTCTCGGTAGGCGCTCAGCGAAATGATATCCAGATTCATCGGCATGGCACTCTTGTAAAAAGGTTCGCCGGACACTTCGAACATCGTTTGAAGGAGGTGACGGGAGCTGCCGGAATAGATAAAGCGAGTGTTGTTCATCTGCTGGGTATAGGAACGAAGAATGGCCGCCGCCCGTTGAGGATAATTCTGGATTTGTTGAAATTCATCAAAAACAACGAGATTGGGCTTGTCGGTCTTCTCCAGCACATCGAACATTTCCTGCAGGGTGTATTCAACGGTGTGGGGAGCGGTAAAGCCGATTTTGGGGAGCGGTGTTCCGTTTAGACTATCGCTGATGGAAAAATAGGGGTTGCTGAAGTAGGCTTTGATTTTCTTCATTGTTTTTTCCCCTTTGGCAATCGGCGCCGCAAGGAACGCTCGCTGAAATTCATTAATGAAATCAGAGAGGTCTCTGCTCCCAAAAATATCTACATATAGGGTGTTGTAGCGGCTCTTAATTTCCGGCTGCTGAAACAAATGCCGTATCAAACTGGATTTCCCAATGCGCCTCGGCGCCTTTAACACCACATTGTAACCATTGTGGATATAGTCAATGAGTTGTTCGGTTTCTGCTTTGCGATCGCAGAAATAGGGGTCGGGAATCCGGGCGGTGATGAAAAAGGGATTGTCGGGAGTCATAGCCATTCAAATTTTTCGCAAGGTACAAACTTCTTTCCATTTTACCAAAAATAAATTATTGAAAAAAAATAATTAAAAATTAATAATTTGATTCTGCCGTACTTTGGCGGAGGTTGAGGCTAATTTTGCCCGTAAATTTTGTACCTTTGAGCGTATGACAGCGTACATTGCAGACGAAGCACATTTTAAGGAGGTCATTGCCCGCGTGGGGAGTGTGAAAAAGAGCCTCTGGGTCGGGACGGCCGACATCAAGGATTTGTATGTCGGAGAGCGGCCGTTCCTGGGGGTGTTGGCGGATCTAATCAGTAAGGGGCGGGAGGTCCGTTTGATTCACGCGAAGGAGCCGGGAGCGAACTTCCGGGAGGATTTCGACCATTACCCGATTCTCTTCAAGGGGTTGGAACACATCCTGTGCCCCCGGGTGCATTTCAAACTGATTATTTTCGACCTCAAACTCGCCTACATCGGCTCGGCGAACCTTACCGGTGCGGGGTTGGGAATGAAAAGCGCTCACAACCGAAACTTCGAGGCGGGCATCCTCACCGACGACCCCGCTCTGGTCGAGGCCGCCATGGACCACTTCGACTCCGTGTGGGCCGGCTTCCGCTGCAAGGACTGCGGACGGAAACAGTTTTGTGCGAATCCGGTGGTGGGAAGGTGGTAAGTTACCACCTTTTACCGGATATTTTTCACGAACGTTTCCGGCAGACAGACATTTTCCAGATCGACGGCTTCGGCAAACAACGGAGCGATTTCTTCATCCCGAAAACCGGCGATGCCGCAGCCGATGCGGGTAACGTAGAAAAAGAGTTCGGTGATGAAGTCCGGCGTGAAGGCCGGGCGGGCGATTCCGTTGTAGATGCGGGGTGAGGGCATATTATTCGTTTTGTTCGTAATAGTATAAGTCGCGAGTGCCGCTCACGAGTTGAAATCTTCTACGCTCAGTATTTGTCCATCCGTTGCTTCGTTTTTGAAGTGGTTAGTGGCGCTAACCGGTTCGATGCTTCAGACAAACAAAGATAAGAAGTTTCGGGGGGAATCGGAAATATAATTAGACTGCCGTATTTTGGCAGTAAGCCGACCTATCTTTGCGGGGTAACATAAAAACAAATGCTTATGGAAACAAAGATTAAGGCAATGGCTTGGAATGTCTATTGCGAGGATGTGGAGGAGTTCAGGAACACGATGTTGTCGCTTCCTATGGGAGAGGACCTCTATCATCCCGACGACACCGATTTTAGGTCTTCCGCCGCGGTTGCCATGGCGCTGGACGCCTCCGGTGCTCCGGAGTATGTGGAGTATCTAGAAGAGATCGTGAAGCTGCGTCCGAAACTGTTGACGGCCTATCGGAAGGGCTATGGTCAGCCGATTTTCCGGCAGATTTTTGAGAACGGCTCGGAGAAAAGCTGGGACTTTTATCTGAAACGGTCGGGCTGTTTGGAGAGAAAAAGTTTCCTGACGAAGTTGCTGCCGGATGCCAGGGAGTACCACGAAAAGGCGCTAGATGGGTTGTCGGAGATCAAATCCATTACCTTTGAGAAAGAAAAGATGCCCTACCCGGATGAAAATGGCGACTATTTCGACCTCTGCGATCAGTTTGTTCAAGAGGATCCGCGCGAATTGATCTGTCATTTCAATACCATCGTGCGCCAGCGGCGGATGCTCAAAAAGTTGGAGGAAGTGGATAAGGCCGCGTTTGTATAGAAGCGAGCCCTACTTCCCCCTCACGACCGCCACATACACGAGCAGGATGATGTTCATCATCAGGGAGTAGAGGATGGCGGGGATGGCCATGACTTCGCTGCCGAAAATGAGGGGGCTGGAGGCGATGGCGATGGCCTGGGCGGCGTTCTGCATACCGACTTCAATAACGACGGTGCGGCGGGCGCGGGGAGCGTTGCGCACAAGGCGGGAGAGAAGGGAGGAGATGCCGATGGCAAGGAGAATGAGGGCGGTGACGCAGAGGCCGAGGAGGCCGATATTGTCGAGAATGGTGCGCTGGTGCTGGATATAGAAGATGGTAATCAGCAGGAGCAGGAGGGGAAAGGCGAGGCGGGAGAGGAGGCGGTCGGTCTTTTCGGCGGCTTTTGGCCAGGCGTAATGGAGGACGATGCCCAGCAGGACGGGGGCGAGCATCAGCACGAGGTTCTGCTTGATGAGGTTGCCCACGGGCAGGACGATGCCTACGCTCTCTCCGACCAGGCGGGTGGCCCAACTCATGATGAGGGGCAGGGTGAAGAGGGTGATGACGCTACTGAGCGCGGTGAGGGTGACGGAGAGGGCTACGTCGCCGCCGGCGAGTTTGGAGAACACGTTGGAGGAACTGCCGCCGGGACAGCAGGCAATCAGTACGAGCCCGAGAAAGAAGACGGGTGGGAGGTGGAAGAGTTGTCCCAGACCGAGGGCGATGAGGGGCTGCAGAATCAGTTGGCCGAAGAGGGCCACAGCGACGGGCCAAGGATGGCGCAGTACCTTGCCGAAATCTTCCAGACGGAGGCTGAGTCCGAGGTCGAACATCAGCAGCGTCAGAATGGGCAGGACAATCCAGATGGTGTTCATAGCAAGACCGGAAAAGGAGTGCAAAGATACGAAAATGGAAGAAAATGCCTATATTTGCGGAAACGCTAAAACGAAAAAACGGAAACCAACATCGAAAAATATGGGCAAGGTTATTATCACCATCAATCGCGAGAGCGGCAGCGGCGGGCGCGAAATTGCGCGGATTTTGGGCAAGAAACTGGGTCTGAAAGTCTATGACAAAGGCGTGTTGGAGGCACTCACGGAGAAGTTCAAACTCAATGAAGAGGAAATCGAGCGCATCAAGGCGCAAAAGCTGAATTTCTGGGATGACATCTGCCAGTTCTACCGTCAGTTCGACACGAACGAGGGACGGCAGTATCAGTCGGAACGTCGCAAGGTGACTTCGCGGGAACTCTATTCCACCGAGCGGCAGATTATGCTGAACCTGGCCCAGAAGGAGTCTTGCATCATCGTGGGGCGCGTGGCGTTCCATATCTTCAAGGACAATCCGGATGCCATGCGTCTGTTTGTCTATGCAGAGCGTGATATCCGCATTCGGCATTTGGCAAAGATTGACAACATTTCCCTGGAGGAGGCCGCCCGTGTCGTGGACGAGACGGATAAGGCCCGCGAGACGTTCACCCGGAATTTCGCCGGCGTGACGCGCTATGATGTCCGCAACTACGATATGTCGATTAATGTCGGAAATTATACGCCGGAGGCCGTTGCAGAGTTTCTGGCGGAGATCGCGCGGCGCAAATTGAAGAAGTAGGGCGCGCGGGGCGTTTGCGGAAAAAATCCTTCCCTCCCGCCTCCGGGGGATTTCGTCGGGCTTCGCCCTCCGACATCCCTCCCCGCCTGCGGCGGGGCGTTGCAATAAGCTTTCAAAAAACGCGTTCAAGTGAACTTGACGCGTTTTTTGCTACCTTATCGCGGAGGCGGAGGGATTCGAACCCCCGGTGCATTGCTGCACAACAGTTTTCAAGACTGCCGCCATCGACCACTCGGCCACGCCTCCGTTTTGTGAGCGCAAAGGTAAGAAAAATCTTGTGAACAAGGGGATTTTTTGTAACTTTGCAGGCCAATAAGAACAATGTAATTTTCAACCCCATGTCATTTATTGAAGATAGAGTTGCTCTGGATGGCCTCACATTCGATGACGTCCTGCTCATCCCGGCTTATTCCGAGGTTCTGCCCCGTGAAGTTTCCCTGAAAAGCCGTTTTTCCCGCAACATCAGCCTGAACATTCCGATCGTGTCCGCTGCGATGGATACGGTGACGGAGGCGCCGATGGCGATTGCCCTGGCGCGGGAGGGTGGTATCGGTGTGATCCACAAGAACATGTCCATCGAGGCCCAGGCAGCCGAGGTGCGCAAGGTCAAACGCGCTGAGAACGGAATGATCAACGATCCGGTCGTCATCGGCAAGGACCAGACGGTGGGAGACGCGCTCGCGCTGATGCGGGACAACCACATCGGCGGCATTCCCGTCGTGGATGCGGACCGTAAACTGGTGGGTATCGTGACCAACCGTGACGTGCGTTTCCAGGAGGATATGTCCGTGAAGATCGAGGATGCGATGACCTCGGAAAACCTCGTCACCATCCGCGACAACCAGACGGACCGCGAGTATGTCAAGTCCGTCCTTCAGAAGAACAAGGTGGAGAAACTTCCCGTCGTGAACGCGGAAGGCCATATCGTGGGCCTGATTACCTATAAGGATATTACCAAGGAAGTGCTGCATCCCCAGGCGTGCAAGGACGGCCGCGGAAGGCTGCGCTGCGCCGCAGGTGTGGGCATCACGAAAGACTCGCTCGACCGTGTGGCCGCCCTGGTGGCGGAGAACGTGGACGCTGTCGTGCTCGACTCCGCCCACGGCCACAGCAAGGGCGTGATTGATACGCTCAAAATGATCAAGGCCGCCTATCCCGAACTGGACGTGGTGGTCGGCAACGTGGCGACGGCCGAGGCGGCCCGTTATCTGATCAAGAGCGGCGTGGACGGCATCAAGGTGGGTATCGGCCCGGGCAGTATCTGCACCACCCGTATCGTGGCGGGCGTGGGTGTGCCCCAGCTCTCCGCCATCTACGAGGTGAGCACCCAGATCAAGGACAGCGGCGTGACGCTGATTGCCGACGGCGGTCTGCGTTACTCCGGCGATATCGTCAAGGCCCTGGCGGCCGGCGGCGACTGCGTGATGTGCGGTTCGATGTTCGCCGGAACGGAAGAGGCTCCGGGCGAGACCATTATCTTCCATGGCCGTAAGTTCAAATCATACCGCGGCATGGGTTCCATCGATGCGATGAACGCCGGTTCCAAGGACCGCTACTTCCAGGCAGACGCGAAGAAACTCGTTCCCGAAGGCATCGTGGGCCGCGTTCCCTACAAGGGCACCCTTGAGGAGACAGTCTATCAGCTCGTGGGTGGCATCCGTGCCGGTATGGGCTACTGCGGCGCGAAGGATCTCGCGACGCTCAAGAAGGCCAAGTTTACCCGCGTGACGTCCAACGGCGTGATTGAGAACCACCCGCACGATATTACGATTACCAAGGAGACCCCGAACTACACGCGGGGAGAGTAAGGGATTTCAGCGGGAGAGACCCGCGCGGCCGCTAACGGATGAGGTTGAGGAACTCGTTGCGGGTCCGCTCATCCTTGAGAAAGATACCTGAAAAAGCCGATGTCGTCGTAACGGCATTGGCTTTTTGTACGCCCCGAAGCGTCATGCAACTGTGGCTGGCCTCGATGACGACGGCGACCCCTTTCGGCAGGAGGGTGTTCTGGATGCAGTCGCGGATTTCCATCGTCAGGCGTTCCTGGACCTGAAGGCGGCGGGCATAGGTTTCCACCACGCGGGCAATCTTGCTCAGGCCCGTAATCTTTCCGTCCGGAATGTAGGCGACATGGCATTTGCCGATGAAGGGCATCAGGTGGTGTTCGCAAGTGGAGTAGAGGTCGATGTCTTTGACCAGCACCATCTGGCTGTAGTCTTCCTCGAAAAGGGCGGAGCGCAGGATTTCGGCGCCGTCCTCCCCGTAGCCCTTGGTCAGAAACTGCAGGGCTTTCGCCACCCGTTCCGGGGTCTTGAGCAGTCCCTCGCGCTCCGGGTCTTCCCCGAGCAGTTCCAGAATGCGTTTGTAGTACGAAGCGATCTCCTGCGTCGTCAGTTCATCGTATTGATCGTCGTTTTTGTAGGCCATGGTACGTTCTTGATTGCTAACCCGACGAAACTGTTTCAAATCGGGCTGCAAAGTTAAGTATTTTTGGAATATATTGGTTTTTTATATACCTTTGCCCTCCCAATCGGGAAGTAAGCCCGAGAATTATTATTAAAGTACTGAATAACAATTAATTAAGAAATACCATGTATTGGACTCTGGAACTAGCCTATCGCCTCGAAGACGCCCCCTGGCCGGCCACCAAGGACGAACTGATCGATTACGCCACCCGCAGCGGCGCCCCGCTCGAAGTTGTGGAGAACCTGCAGGAGCTCGATGACGACGGAGAAATCTACGAAAGCATCGAAGACATCTGGCCCGATTATCCGACCAAGGAAGACTTCTTCTGGAATGAGGAAGAGTATTAGGTAGTTAACTCTCTGAAATACAGTAATTTAAGCGCATCGGGTGTGATTCTTTGAGTCACGCCCGATGGCCTTTTAAGGACACTGAGGGCCAGGTGCGGAAACAAAAGTGAACGCAAAAACGGACGCAAAAACGGACGCAATTTCGTGAGGGGGTCAATCTGCCCCCCTCACGGCTTGCAAGGATCTGGATATTTAGCTATTTTTGTAAAAATGACTTGAGTATGAGCACGACGCAGGCATTGAAGGTATTGGAGGACAAGCGCATTCGTACATTTTGGGATGATCAGGATGAGAAGTGGTTGTTTTGTATTAATGACATTATAGAAGCCTTGACTGAGTCT
>JAGCXP010000112.1 GCA_017961345.1 Bacteroidales bacterium
CATTATATCTGGATGACATTGCATCAGATAAACCATTTCTTGAAATTCAACAACTACTTGAATATCCAGGCGCGTAGTGTCTTATCCGCCTTAAAGTACAGCAAGTGATGAAAAGATTAGGAATCATTTGTCCGTCGGAGATTGCTTTCCGAAGGTTCCTCCCGGCGCTGAAAGAGGCGGGATGCTTCGAATACGCAGGTGTGGCCATTGCCAGCAAGGAGGAATTCGTGGGCGCTACAGACGAGATTCTGGCAAAAGAAAGATCTAAGGCTCAGACTTTCGTGGATAGTTATGGAGGCAGGATATTCGAGGGGTATGACACGCTTATCCATTCCTCGGATGTAGATGCCATTTACCTTCCTCTTCCTCCTGGACTCCACTATAAGTGGGCAAAGGAAGCCGCCTCGGCAGGAAAGCACATCTTGGTAGAAAAACCATGTACGACAGCGCTGTCAACAACCGTTGATTTATTGAACGAGGCGAAAAATAAAGGACTTGCAGTTCATGAGAACTACATGTTCGCTTTTCACGCCCAGTTGGAGGCCGTGAATGACATTCTCGGTTCGGGTGAGATTGGTGACGTGCGTTTGTACCGGATTTCTTTTGGCTTCCCGCTGCGGGCACAGAACGATTTCCGGTATAATAAGGCGCTTGGTGGGGGCGCATTGCTCGATTGTGGGGGCTATACCTTCAGGTATGCGTCATTGCTGCTGGGCCCGACGGCCAAGATGAAGTATGCCCAATCTAATCGAATTGAGGGATTCGATGTGGATATGTATGGTTCCGCCGCTTTGGTGAATGATGCGGGTGTCACTGCTCAAGTTGCCTTTGGCATGGACCACAATTACAAGTGCGAGCTGGAGGTATGGTGCAGTAAGGGCACCCTGTACACAAATCGCATTTTGACGGCTCCGACCGGTTTCTCCCCGGAGGTGATTATCCGTAAGGGTAATGAAGATGAGAAGCGCTTCCTGCCGGCAGATGATGCGTTTAAAAAGTCCATCTTGCATTTTTGCCGTTGTGTGGAGGACCCCGGTGTTCGTACGACGAATTATCAAACCCTTTTGAACCAGGCGCAGTTGGTTGAAGACTTTAAGGCCCTGTCCGGTTTGAATGCATAATAAAGTGAGATTGAGATATGAGAAAACCCATTTATGTGACAATGCCTACCTTGGCTCCTCTTGACGAAGTCAACGAGTTGATGGAAGGTATTTGGGAAAGTGGTATAATGACCCATAACGGACCGCTTGTTCAGCGATTTGAAAAGGAAGTCTGTGAGTACCTGAAGGTTCCCAATATGGTGAGTTGTTGCAACGGCACCCTCGCTCTGCAGATGGCTATCAAGGCTTTGGGAAAAACTGGCGAAATCATTACGACGCCATTTACTTTCATCGCTACGGTCAGTTCCATCATGTGGGAGCACTGCACGCCGGTGTTTGTGGATATAGATCCTGAGACCCTGGATATCGACCCCAGTAAGATTGAGGAAAAGATTACCTGCCATACCGTGGCCATCATGCCGGTTCATGTATTTGGAAACAACTGCGATTTCGAAGCGATCGAGGCTGTTGCCAAGGCGCACAATATACCGGTCATCTATGATGCTTGTCATTCTGTGGGTGCAACCTATAAAGGCGAAAGCGTATTCAAACAAGGGACGATCTCAGTGACCAGTTTTCATGCCACCAAGATGCTTAACACGGCGGAAGGTGGTGGCGTGTTTACGCTTGACAAGGAGATTGACGAGCGTTTGCGCCGTATCAGATTCTTTGGCTTTGAGAATCATTCGGAAATTGTGGAGGATGGCTTCAATGGCAAGATGACGGAGGCCCATGCTGCCATCGGCATTGCCAATTTACGTTATCTGGATAAGGCTTTGGCCGACCGAAAGGAGAAGTACGCCCGTTATAAGGAGATATTGAGTCAGAGTCCTGAGATCAGTTTCCAGAAGATAACAACCGGTTGTAATTTCAGTTATTTCCCAGCTATCTTCAAAGATGAAGAAACTGCATTGAAGGTAGTAGCCGCATTGAATGCCGAGAACATCTTCCCGCGACGCTATTTTTACCCTTCGGTGAATACTTTCCATAAACTGGTCCCTTATGTCCCGATGCCTCAGTCCGAGGACATTGCCAGTCGGATCCTCTGTTTGCCGCTGCATATACGTATGACTCTTCAGGAAGTGGAAGAGATTGCCGAGATAGCGTTGAGTTCATTACGGTAGGCGTATGAAGAAACTATTGATATTGGGGGGTGACCATTTCACCATTCCTGTCGTGGAAGCCGCTCACAAGCAGGGCTATTATGTCATAACCTGTGACTATCTGCCGGGCAATGTGGCGCACAAGCATTCAGACGAGTATGTCAATTTCAGTACGATCGACAAAGAAGGACTCCTTGCCTGGGCGAAGAAGAATCCCATTGATGGCGTGGTGACATTCACCGATTCGGGAGTCGTGACGACCGCCTATTTGCAGCACCATCTGGGATTGCCTCAGATAGGCCCATTGGAGTCCGTTGAGATTTTGCAGAACAAGGCTCGTTTCCGTCAATTCCTCACGGATCATGGCTTTACCGTCCCCAAGGCAAAAGGGTTTTCCAAGAAAGAGGATGCCCTTGCTTCCAAGGATTTCTTTACTCTGCCGGTGATTGTGAAACCTGTGGATGCTGCCGGAAGTAAAGGCGTTACCAAGGTTTCTGATTGGGACGAACTGGAATTGGCTGTTGATTGGGCCATTCAGTATTCGTTCTCCGGTGACTTTATCATTGAATCGTTCATTGAAAAACAAGGTTGTTCTTCTGATAGCGATTGTTTCTCCGTTGACGGACAATTCAAGTTCTTGTCCTTTTCCGCACAGCGCTTCGATGAAAAAGCCGCTGGCGAGTACACCCCGGCGGCCTATTCCTGGCCTTCGACTTTGGGCGATGTCGCGGAGGCGGAACTGTCGGCAGAACTCCAGCGTCTCATTTCCTTGCTTGGAATGAAGACGACGGTCTATAATGTGGAAACACGGGTTGGCACAGACGGGAAAGCCTATATTATGGAGATCTCCCCGCGTGGAGGCGGGAATCGCCTGTCAGAAATGATGCGTTTTGCCACGGGCGTGGATATGATTACGGCGGCAGTCCGTGCCGCTGTCGGCGATTCTGTCAGCGGAATGGAGCAAAAGCCTTTGGACGGCCATTGGGCGGAGATCATCGTCCACGCAGACAAGTCGGGTATTTTGGATCGTGTAGCCATTGATCCCACCATGGAATCCTATGTCCACAGTAAGGATTTCTGGTTTAAACAGGGAGATTCGGTGAAAGAGTTCAAGTCAGCAAGAGATGCTATCGGAACCATGGTTTTGAGATTTGACGATGCGGATAAACTTGAATCTGCCATAACGAATCAGAGAAACTGGTTACAGGTAATTGTGAAATGAGGAGGTCTATTCATTTCATAATTGAGGATCAAGAACAGTCTTTGAGATTATGAAAGATATTGGTAGCATTTTCCCACTTTATAGTGATCAGGTTTCATATCCATCTTCTCATTTATCTGAGAAGATGGATAACAGGATAGTTTTGTTTTCCTTGTGTAGAGAAGCCATTTTTAGCATAGCGGAAACTCTTTCAAGTTCGAATAAGACCGTTTTATTGCCGGCATATACATGTGATACGGTAATTACTCCTTTTAAGGAATTAGGATGGTCTTGTGTCTATTATCCGATTGATAGGAATCTTCGGATAGGTATTAACGAAGTGAGGCGGTTGACCGAGCAGTATAATCCATCATTGCTTCTTGTCCACCCATTCTATGGAATGGATTTGAGCTCCGATGAAGAGGAATTGTTGCTTTTTGTCCACAGGAGAAGTTGTAAGATAATCGTTGATATTACTCAATGCATTTTTACGACTAAGCGAATAGATTTCATAGATTTTTACGTCGGTAGTTACCGGAAGTGGTTCCCTATTCCTGACGGCGGCTTCCTTGAGGCAAAGGAGTTCTACGATAGTAATATCGAAAGAATGAGCGAGAATTCTGATTTTGTCTCCCTTCAAACCGACTCAATGCTTTTGAGGGGTATTTATTATGATACGGGAAATGAGTTGATTAAGAGCGTCTCAAGGCGTATTAATGCCAAGGCCGCCGAATTAATCGATCATTCAGTCAAGCCGCATGGCATTTCTACGCTTTCTTATTCTATATTGGCGACTGAAAATAAGGAAGAGAACCAGAAAACCAGATTGGCAAATTTCCAGTATCTTTATGAAAAGTTGCCTCAAAACGATGAGTTTTGTTTTATCTGCAGAGATCTGAAGTGTATCTCTTCTGCCCCGTTGTATTTCCCCGTTTTCGTGAAGGAGCGCACAAGATTACAGAGAGAGTTGGCTGCCCATAAGATTTATGCGCCCGTTCTTTGGCCGGTTGTATATGAAGATGTTCTGATTAACGATACAATCAGATTCATATATGATCATATTTTGGCTATTCCGATAGATCAACGCTATGATTCTGATGATATGAATAGAATTGTAAGCATTGTGAATCGTTTTTACTTGTCAGTTTCTAATTCTGGACAAGAGTAGCGATGTCTTTTTTGTGGATAATTTAGCAATGATCAAGTTAGCAGTTTTAGGGGCAAATGCGCCCTCCTTGACTTTTTATAAGCAAGCAAAGTCTTTAGGTTGTTTCGTCATCGGTATTGCTTGGGAAGAAGGCGCGGTATGCAAGCCGTTTTGTGATAAGTTTTACGGCATCTCTTTTAAAGAGAAAGAAGAAGTCTTAAGAATATGCCGAGAAGAACAAGTTGACGGGATCACCTCCTTTAGTCTTGAATCAGCTCTCCCGACGCTGGTTTATGTTGCAAAGAATCTTGGTTTGGTTAGTAATTCGGAGGAGTGTTTGAAGTTAACGTCAACAAAACTCGCCCAAAGGATGGCATTTGAGCGTAATGGAATTCCTGTTCCCGCTTATTTCTCTATTAGTTCAGTCGATGAGATTCAGGGAAAGGAGTTCGCTTATCCGATTATTGTCAAGCCCGTCGACAGTGGAGGAAGCCAGGGTATTACGAAAATAGATGACGTTGGTGGACTTGCATCTGCCATCGATGATGCAATAGCTCATTCACGTTCCGGTACTGCTATCATTGAAGAATTCATTGATGGAAGGGAATTCAGTGTGGAATCTCTGAGTTACAAGGGTTATCATTATGTTTTACAAATAACCGATAAGGTAACCAGTGGCTCGCCTCATTTTATAGAGATGCAGCATCATCAACCCGCAAGAATTTCATTGGATCTGGCGGAGAGAATACGGGTTTTAGTCGGGAAAGCCTTAACGGCTCTCTGCATAACTGATTCACCGAGTCATACAGAGTTGAAACTAAACTCTAAGGGAGATTTGTATATCATCGAGATCGGTGCTAGAATGGGAGGAGATTTCATATCTGCTGATTTGGTAAGGTTGTCAACTGGTTATGATATGGTAAAGGGGGCCATTGCATTGGCAACAGGCCACTTTGAACCACCTGTCAAAACTCGCGCGAGTTATTCCGGAGTCTATTTTTATAGTAAGTTGGCTCCCCAGGTTCGTGACATCATCATCAACCATCAAAATTACCCCGAGATAGTCGAGTATGAATATGATGATGGCCCGCTGATGGATGCTCATAGTAATGCGGACCGGAGAGGGTATTTTCTATACCAGTCTGATTCTTGCCGCCCCGAGTTTTGATTAGTGGACTAAATAAGGAGATTCGTATATCTGAAGTAGGGCGACTTCTCTTTTAGTCCTCCACTACTTCAACCTCCCCCCTTCCAATCGTAACCCTCGCGCAAATCAGCGACTGGATAGCAACGATCAGCTGCACCCCGTTCGGGGTTTCTTCCACTTCTCCTTCGATACCTTTAAGCGGGCCGCGGATGACGCGGACGCGGGTTCCTTTTTGGATGGGGAAGTCCGTGGTAATGGGCGCGTCGGGGTATTCCGTCATGACGCGGATGAAGGCTTCCATCTGCTTGTCGGGCACTTCCAGCAGGGAGCGGGTGCTGTGGTCCACCAGGAAGCGGCCTTTCACTTCGCCGGCGTTGACGAGGTTCAGGGCGCGGTCCTTCTCCGTGTGGAGGAAGACCATCGTGTTGTAGGTCTGGGGGATGAAGAAACCCACGCGCAGGGCGGACAGCCGCTCTGCGATTTTTTTCCATTGTCCCCATCTTGTGATGACGACGAACCAGCTGATATGGGGCGCTCTTTCCATGGCTTATTCTGCAAAGATAGAAAAAATTGCTATATTTGCATGTTTTGGCCGAAAAGACAGTAAAAGAATAGAATATGGCAAATTTCGCATTGATCGGCGCCGCCGGATACATCGCGCCCCGCCACTTGAAAGCAATCGCGGACACCGGGAACAACCTGGTCGCCGCCTATGACCGGTTCGACAGCGTGGGCCGCCTGGACGCCTCTTTCCCGGATTGTTCCTTCTTCACGGAACAGGAGCAGTTCGACCGTTTCTGCAGCAAAGTCAAGGGGACGCCCGACCAGATCGACTGGCTCTCCATCTGCACCCCCAACTATACCCACGACGCTTTCATCCGCTACGGCCTTCGCCTTGGGGCGAACGTCATCTGCGAGAAGCCCGTCGTCCTGAACCCCTGGAATCTCGAGTCCCTGATCAAGGAGGAGGAAGTGACCGGCCACCAGGCCTACAACATTCTCCAGCTCCGCCTCCACGACAGCATCGTCGCCCTGAAGAAGAAGGTCGATGAGGGGCCTGCGGACAAGGTCTATGACATCGACCTGACCTACATCACCTCCCGCGGCAAATGGTATTATACCTCCTGGAAGGGGAACAACCATAAGTCGGGCGGCGTCGCCACCAACATCG
The DNA here is from genome assembly GCA_017961345.1 of Bacteroidales bacterium. Lineage (GTDB taxonomy): Bacteria > Bacteroidota > Bacteroidia > Bacteroidales > UBA932 > Cryptobacteroides. The sequence goes on from JAGCXP010000112.1 coordinate 6,870, forward strand.
GCGTACACTTCTACGACATGCTGCAGTGGATCTTCGGCCCCGTGCAGGAGAACATCGTCCATGTGATGAGCTTCGACCGCGTCGCGGGCTATCTTGGCCTGAAGAAAGCCCGGGTCCGTTACTTCCTGAGCATCAATGCCGAGTGCCTCCCTCCGAATGCCGTCCAGGGTGAGAAGAAGACCTATCGGACCCTGAATATCGACGGGGACGAGTTCGAGTTCAGCGCCGGCTTCACGGAGCTCCACACCAAGAGCTACCAGAAGATCCTCTCGGGCGAGGGATTCCGCATCAGCGAGGCCCTGCCCTGCATCCAGATCGTCCACGACATCCGGAATGCGAAGCCCATCGGCCTGGTGGGGGACTACCATCCCCTGGCCGCCCTTCCGCTCGCGAAGCATCCCTTCGGCTGGGAAGATGTCTCGTATTAGACCGGTTTGACAAGGATGAAGAGACTGCTCACCGTCATCGGGGCGCGGCCGCAGATCATCAAGGCGGCCGCGATCTCCCGCGCCGTGCGGGATAAGTTCGCCCATCAGGTCCAGGAGCGGATCCTCCATACGGGACAGCATTACGATGCGAACATGTCCCAGGTCTTCTTCGACGAACTGGGCATTCCGCAGCCGGATTACAACCTGGGCGTCGGCTCCGGGAGCCATGGGGTCCAGACGGCCCGCATGATCGAGGGCATCGAACAGGTGCTGCAGTCGGACCGCTTCGACGGTGTCCTCCTGTACGGCGACACCAATTCCACCCTGGCCGGCGCGGTGGCCGCTTCCAAGATCCATATCCCGGTCTTCCATGTGGAAGCCGGCCTCCGTTCCTTCAACATGTCCATGCCGGAGGAGGTGAACCGCATCGTCTGCGACCAGCTCTCCTCCATTCTCTTCCCGCCCACGGAAACCGGCTACCGGAATCTCATGCGGGAAGGCTTCGGCGATTCCAAGGCTACCTTCAAGGACGGGAAACACCGCCTTGTCGTGAACAGCGGCGACGTGATGTACGACAACAGCACCTACTTCGCGGCGATGGCCCATGAGAAGTCCACGATCCTTGCGGACCTGGGCGTCGCTCCGGGCCGGTATATCCTGGCCACCATCCATCGGCCCAACAACACCGACGACCCCGCCCGCCTGACGGATATCCTCTCCACGCTGGTCTCCCTTGCGGAAAGGGACCGGGTCCATCTGGTCCTTCCCCTCCATCCGCGCACCCGGAACCTGCTGAAGACGAATCTGTCTCCGGCCGTTTACGACCGTCTTTCGACGTCTCCTTTCGTGAAGGTCATCCCGCCGGCCTCCTTCTTCGACATCATCGTCCTGGAGAAGAACGCCCTCATCGTGATGACGGACAGCGGCGGCGTCCAGAAGGAGTCCTTCTTCTTCGCCCGTCCCTGCGTCATCCTGCGTCCCGAAACCGAATGGGTCGAGATCGTCGAGCACGGCGCCGGCATCATGGCCGATGCCGACCCGCAGCGGATCCTGTCGGCCTACGACCATCTCCTGGGCACGCAACCCGTCTTCCCGCCCCTCTTCGGCGACGCCCACGCCGCCGAGCACATCCTCGACACCATCGTGAACTATTAGTTCCGTCCCTTTTTATGAGCGACGTACTGAACGAAATCACTCCGCTGTCGGAGAAGGACTTCTTCTACATCGTGGAGCGGCACAAGACCGAATTCACCTATCCGGTGCACCAGCACAAGGAGTTCGAGCTGAACTTCATCGAGGGCGGCGCCGGGGTGCGTCGCATCGTGGGGGACAGCGTGGAGACGATCGGGGACTACGACCTCGTGCTTGTGGGCAGTGACGACCTGGAGCACGCCTGGGAGCAGGGGGAGTGCCAGTCCAAGGATATCCGGGAGATCACGATCCAGTTCCCGCGTGACATGTTCTCGCCGGAGCAGCTGGCGAAGAACCAGTTCGCCGCCATCCGGCGAATGCTGCAGCAGGCGGAGCATGGCCTGGCCTTCCCGGTGTCCACCATCGTGAAGGTATATCACCTCATTGACACGCTGCCTTCGCAGAAGGACCGTTTCAAGCAGTTCCTGCAGTTTTTGTTGCTGCTCAACGAGCTGGCCTCGTCGGAGGGCGCGCGGGTGCTGGCAAGCACCTCTTTCGCGCACGCGGCGAAGAGTACGGAGAGTCGCCGCATCCTGAAGGTGAAGCAGTATATCGACGAGCATTACACGGAGACCATCCATTTGACGGACCTCGCCGATATGGTGGGGATGAGCCCCTCGGCGTTCAGCCGGTTCTTCAAGCTGCGCACCGGGCGGACGCTGTCGGACTATCTGATCGACATCAAATTGGGCAATGCGGCGCGGATGCTCGTGGACACGACCCGCAACATTTCCGAAATCTGCTACGACTGCGGCTTCAACAACCTGTCCAATTTCAACCGGATCTTCAAGGCCAAGCGCGGGGTGACGCCCCGGGATTTCCGGGCGATGTACAAGAAGAACAAGGTGATTGTCTGAGAAAATTGCTATCTTTGTAGATGATTGCACTTTTCAAGGGATGAAAGTTTTGCGGAAAATAGGGGTTTTCCTGGCGCTTGTGGCGGGCCTGCTGGCCGTCTCCGGCTGCGCTGTGACCAAGATCCGGGAGATCCGGCTTACCAATGTGGGCGTGAAGTACATCGTCCCCACCTCTTCCCGCTCGCTCGATGCCGTCCTGCTGCTGGGAATCGACAATCCTTCCATCTCCTTTACGGCACAGGACGTGTCCGGCGTGGTGAAGCAGTACGGGCGCGAGCTCGGCAAGTTCACCGCCGGCGAACTGCCTGTCCAGGCCAAGAGCGTGCAGGTGTATGAGCTGCCCTGCACGGTCGCCTTGTCGGAGAAAGTGTCGCTGCTGGACCTGCTCGCCATCGCGGCGCGGCGGTCCATGGAAGGTATGACGGCCGATGTGAAACTCCGGGTGAGCCTGAAGGGAGGGAAGGGGACAGTCCTGACCTTCAACGGCATCGACCTGGCCCAATTCAGTGAATGACAAGATGAGAAGATTTCTGGTCATATTGATTCTCGCCCTGCTTCCGTGCCTGGCGCTCCGGGCGCAGGAGTATCGGGTGGAAAACGGCTCCGCGCAGGTGGATTCCTCGCTCGTGGGCCGCAACGTGCTGTCGGTGATGGGTTCCGGCGTGTCCGTGAACCAGAGCCGGTCGATGCGCACCGCCCTCGACAACTATATCGCCAACAATGCGGCCAAGAAGCTCTCCGGCTTCCGCATCCGTGTCTATTTCGACAATGGCCAGAACGCCCGTTCGCGCTCTGAGGCCATCGCCCGGTCCATCTCCGGCGCCTATCCCGGCATCGGCGTTTACAGGACCTTCGAGAGCCCGAATTTCAAGGTGTGCGTGGGCGACTTCCGCACGAAGGACGAGGCGTTGAAGATCTACCACTCGCTCAAGGCGACGTATCCCACGGCCATCATCCTCAAGGAGACCATCAACTATCCGCGCTAGCGTATGCCCACGGTCAAACAGGGACTTGAACAGAAGCTGCAGCAGAAGCTTTCGCCGCTCCAGATCCAGACCATCAAGCTGATCGAGATGCCGGTGCAGGCCTTGGAGCAGCATGTGCGCGAGGTCCTGAACGACAATCCGGTCATCGACGACACGCCCGCTTCCGGCGGCGAGTCGGACGAGCCCCGCGACATGTCCATCTCCGAGGTCGAGGACCGCGAGAACAGCGGCGGCTCCCTGGAGGAGAACTACAACTCCTACTCGGACGACGACGACC
>JAGCXP010000113.1 GCA_017961345.1 Bacteroidales bacterium
GCCATCCCGAATTTGGCAGCCAGGGCGGCCGCGGCGCTCATGGTCTTGACGCTGCGTCCCAGAAACTGGCACTCGATGTAACTGGGGGCGGAGAAGTAGGGGCGCTGGTCCGTATTGACGTTATACACTTTCTTTTCGTCCTTGTGCCTGAAGACATAGCGGGGCAGGTTCCGCGACTCGATATAGCCGTCGTAGCCATTCTTGTTCCGGATGGGCGCATAGCGGTTTTCCTTGAAAATGGCGTCCCAGGTCTGACTCGCAAGTTTCCGGTACACCACGCAGAAATCTTTCACGCCCAGTCCCAGCGGCTTGTCGGAGTAGTTGTACTGCTCGATGCCGCCGAGGAGCTCCCAGTTGCCGGTGTGGGAATACAGGACCATCACGGAAGGCGACTTGGCGTACACCCCGGCGAGCAGCTCCGGATTGGCGATTTCCACGATACGGGCTTTGCGCAGACGCTCGGGATTGCGGCAGGCTCCGAACCAGACGGCTTCCACGATCAGTTCCGCGAGATGGTCGTAGAAGAGTTTCTCGTAGTATTTAATCTCGTTATACTGCATGTAGGGAAAGCAGCGGGAGAGGTTGATGATGACATCCGTACGGCGATACCGGAAGACTTTGCGAATCAACCATGCAAGCCACTTGGCATTGAAATAATGCACTTTAAGTGGCAGCAGGCCGATAAGGAACATCAGACATCTTATGAAGAATTTTCCCATAAAGCAAAGATAACTAAAATCCGTGAATAAATTTCAATTCTTCCGTCCTACATAGAATCTGAATCCCATTATGCGCAAATACTTTCTTTCCTCGTATTTTGAATCCCGGTTTATGTCAAAAATCCATTTGGAGAGGTGCTCGAAGGCCTCCTTCAGGCGACGTTTGTGGTATGCTATACGGTTTCCCGACAGATAAACCCGGAATCCCTGTGCAGGGGCCAGCAGGGAGAAGACTCGCTCATAAACATGTGCAAGCGTTCCTCCCGAGTGACTCTCGTTTTTGGCGGGAAAATCCTCCTCGTGAAGATTACGCTTGAGGACGGGTTCTATAAGCGGAACCCGTAATGCCAGTATTGTACCCGCGCAGAAGCGCCTTTTATTCGTATGGAGACCAAGTCGCTGAAGTTCCTGTTCCAATAAAGGCCCGTCTTCCGGCCATAAATCGGAAAAAATCATCAATCGCCAGGCACAGACCATTCCGATGTCTTTCCTGCTAAATTGTTTTAGAATCCGTTCCCATCTGGCGTCATCCAGCAGAAATGCGTTGACCAGTTCGTCCCTCCAGTCGTATTCCCGAAACGTACGCCCGTTGAAACGGAAATAGTCTCCCTTTTCCGTGGGACCCTTTGTATGCAGTTTCAGCACCCAGTCGTAGTGAGCAGGTTGGACTTGTTGCAAGGCGTAAATAAACGGCCAGACATCGTAGCCGACGTTTTCAACAGGTATGAAACGTACGGAGCCATTCAATTCCCGGAAGGCGGTCTTGTCTATTTCCTTTCCTTTCGGATAAGTAACGACCAAATCCCAGTCGCAAAGGTGGATGTGGGACAACTTTTCCAGAAACCAGGGAATCTGGTCGGAGTAGAAAACGTGGAGGATGACCAGAATCCGTGGAAAAGTATGACTGGAATTCTTCATTTTGGCATTCATCCTGTCAGTGGCGATTGATGTTTCTGTAAATACTCAGTCGCTTTTCTACCATATCTTTTGGGCGATAGGTGCTCTGCGCCGTCAGCAAGGCTTTTTCAGCCAGTTTTTGCTGGAGATTTTCGTCGGAGGCCATTTTGCAGGCCGCAGCGGCAAAATCTTCCGCAGAGTCGGCAATCATACACTCTTGATTATGGAGAAACTGCTGTCCTTCCATTCCTTTGCTGGTAGAAACGATAGGGGACATGGCTTGTATGGACTCTGTGACTTTCATACGCATACCGCTTCCGATGCGTATGGGGATGATGGTAATCTTCCCATTGAGAAAGTCGGGTAAGGAAGGAATGAATCCTGTAAATTGTAACTCGGGATGCTCGTGGAAGAGTTGTTCTTTGATGCTATCATCCCATCTTCCTGTGACATGAACGTGGAAGCCCACAGGCATTTTTTTTCTGAGGAGGGGTAAAATATTCCGACAAAACCAAAGCATCGCATCAAGATTGGGGTAGTGGCTGCAACTACCGACAAAAACGAAATCCCGCCTACAGGATTTGAATGTCAGAACCTCTCCCCACTGAACAACGGCAGGGGAAACGGTAATTTTATCGGCAGGGATGCGTTCCGATAAAATGTTCTTGTCCGTCTGCGTCAAGGTAATGATCCGGTCAAAATGCTGCATCAAAGAAATTTCGAGATCTTTTTCTCGCTGAACTTCAATCTCGTCTTCAAAATTCCGGTCAGGAAAAAGTTCTATCTCATTTTGACAACGAACGAAACGGATTTCGTGGCAGACGAAAATCTTGTATGTGTCCTTCGGCAGACAGTACGCAAGTGGGAGCATATCATAGAACTCGCATTGAATGGCGTCAAACCCCTGGCAGGCGACTTCCTTGACAAACTCGTAAAACCGAATATCTTCATCGAAATAGTTTTTTGCACGCAGGGATGTTTTACGCCGTGCAATTTTTTCTGGCGAAAGGTCGTCGGAGGAATGATTCAAAAGATAACGGTTGTATTTTCTCCGGAATGAGGTGGCAATATAACGGATAAAACGGAAAGGCAACGCAGTGAAATAGAAGTCGGGATAGGGTGTGACAATTTTTGTGTCAGGGTAGGGGGCGATATGGATGTCAACATCGGGCCAGATACTGTTCAATGCGTGCAAATCCCGTTGAAGAGCCGCACTTTCTGGCCATCCCCGTGTAATAAGGGTAATCTGGTGCTCCTTCCTCATACCGTCCAGCATGTTGAAAAAAGCTTGATTGCCACCGGAGTCAAGCGGGTACGGGAAACTGGGGATAATTACTAAAATCTTCACTGTGGATCCCTTTATTAGTAATACTTAAACAAAATCCTAAGGGCGACGGAAGGACTAATACATAGTAAGGCGCCTGTCAGAGAAATCAAGTCCTTCCTGGAGAATATTCCTTCAAACGAGATGGAAAGGTTGCATTTGACATAAGCGTAGAGCGCTCTCCGAAACCGCCTGTCCCGCTTGCCGGTATAGTGTTTGCCCAACCAGCACATAAATTCAATCAAAGCCCGCATTTTTCTTCCCTGCAAGCCGGATGTGTTGGATATGTTGCTGTTGGAAACATTGCGCCAGCACACAGGGGCGCCGGGAATATTGACCACACCGTCGGACAAGGAAGCATAACGGTACCAGGTAGCGACATCGGAACACCAGGCCAAGGGGAAGTGAATCATGGCTTCCTGTTCAAAAAGTTCACGTGCAAAAACATATTCGCAGGCCGCTGACGGACGTTTTCCCTCGAAATAATCGAGCAACATCCCTTCTGCCGACTGTATTCCATTGGGCAAGCCATCTCCAGGGTATTCTACACCGTCGTTCTCGTCTATGCGGGAGAGTGGAAAACGGAAAAATTTCTTTCCTGGGAAAACTTCCATTTTTGCGTAAAATCTCTCGACAGCATCTGGTGGCATCGTATCATCATCGGAAAAAAGCAGCACCCATTGTTCGTTCTGTGTCATTCTGAGACATCTTTCCCAATGGGCGACCAGATCTTTCCCGCCCAGATTCTCATCAAAATGGTGATAGCGGAGGGATAATTTGCCTTCAAAAGGCTGTACAATGCTATATAAATCTTCCGGAGAGGCGTCATCGCCGATGTAGAGTGTAAAATCTTGACAACTCTGCGCGGCGATACTGTCCAGTGTCCGGGAAAGAAATCTTCTTTTATAGGCGGGAATGATGATGGCGAGCATAGCGGTAGACATACTGTTCATCGTCTCATTTTTGTTGGTTGCCGAACAGTTCGCGGATTTTTTCCGAAAGGGGCAACTGTTTCCAGGTTATGTAGATAGGAGCCTTGTGACGATGCAAAAAGCACAGATTGGAATAGAACATCCGTTGATGCAGGCGGCGAATGTCGGCCCACATAATTCTCCCGTTTTCCTCCACGGTGCTGTTGGTTGTTCGCGAAATACCGGATTTCCGATAGTGGAAAAGGATTTTCGGGATACGATACACCTGGAATCCCCGTTCAATCAAAGACAAAAAGAACTCATAATCTTCCCATCCCAGCCTCATAACGGTCTTGTAACCTCCTACCTTTTCCCAATCAGATTTTCGGAACAACGAGGTGCAAAAAATACAGTTGCTTATCAAAATCTCCGGGTAAGAGTAGGGGGGGAGATCCCAAGAACAATTGATGTCCCCAAACATGTCGGCAAGGCAGTATACAATACCGATTTTGGGATTTGAATCCAAGATATCACACGCCTCCTGTACATACGTGGGCTCAATGATATCGTCTGCGTCCAAGGGAAGGATGTAATCACCTGAAGAGTGGGTGATGCCCAGGTTCCTTGCTGCGGACGGTCCCTGGTTTTCCTGATGAAAAACCATAACGGAATCCTGCTTCAAACTTTCAAGATATTGTAATGTGTCGGGACGGGTGGAACCGTCATCAACAATGATCAGCTCCTTGTCCGGATATGTCTGTGCCAATGCAGAAGCGACCGCCTCTTGTAGGAAAGAGGGCTCTACGTTGTACACGGGCATAATGATGGAAACTTTTTTCATATCATCCGGTATTTCAACCAACTTGCGAAATAATGCAAATATACATAAAATTCCGATTAGGACGCTTGTGTAAAATGCATTATGTCCCTTTTTATCGTATCTTTGCGAGCTAAATTATATTTGATTCGTGCTGGCACGCAGGAGTTATTGATATGGTCTTCAATTCAATTGAATTTGCAATCTTTCTCCCAATAGTTTTTTTGCTCTATTGGTTTGTTTTCAACAGGAGCCTTAAACTTCAGAATCTTTTCATCGTCATTGTTTCCTACATTTTTTACGGGTGGTGGGATTGGAGGTATCTCTGCCTTATTGCATTTACGTCTTTCTGTAGCTGGGGTAGTGGCCTGATCATCCAAAACAATCGCAGGAATATCAAAAAAGCAAAGGCGGTCAGCGCGGTAAACATAGTACTGAATCTAGCCATTCTCGGAGTTTTCAAATACTATAATTTCTTCATAACGTCATTTGCCAATGTTTTTTTAGGCGGGAAAACCGACGGACTCCTTCTGAACATTATCCTGCCTGTCGGCATCAGTTTCTACACATTTCAGGCATTGAGTTATTCTATCGATGTATACAGGGGAAAGATTGAGCCGACCCGGGATGTCGTAGAGTTCTTTGCATTTGTCAGTTTCTTCCCCCAGTTAGTGGCAGGACCTATCGAGAGGGCGACAAACTTACTTCCTCAGTTTCAAAGGAAAAGAGTTTTCGATTATTCGCAGGCGACAGATGGGTGTAGACAAATTTTGTGGGGTCTATTCAAAAAAATGGTTGTCGCGGACAATTGCGCAGTATTTGTCGATGAAGTTTTCTCCACATATCAAGCGCAGACAGGCAGCAATTTAATGCTTGCCGCAATCCTGTTTTCCTTCCAGATATATGGTGACTTCTCGGGCTATTCCGATATCGCCATCGGAACATCAAAACTCTTTGGCATCAAACTGATGAGAAACTTCAATGTGCCTTATTTCAGCCGGGACATTGCTGAGTTCTGGAGAAGATGGCACATCTCTTTGACGACATGGTTTCGGGATTACATATACATTCCGCTGGGCGGCAGCAGATGCTCTAAGGCCAAAATTGTACGCAATACCTTTATTATTTTTCTAGTCAGCGGTCTTTGGCATGGTGCGAACTGGACCTTTCTGGCCTGGGGAGGATACCATGCCGTTTTATTCCTGCCGCTGATTCTGTCGGGAAAGAATCGCAAATACATCGATGTTGTTGCTAGCGGACGATTCCTGCCTGGTATTCGGGAAGTCATCCGCATTTTCGTCACTTTCATGCTTGTCCTGTTCGGCTGGATTTTGTTCCGCTCCGAATCGATAGGCCAGGCATGGGAATATGTCTGCAGGATGTGGCAGTGGGAGACTTTGGAGGCAAGTTTTAGATTATTTTCGCAGGCGGGTGTCGGAAGACGCACGTTCTATGTCTTTATTATGTTGCTGACGGAATGGGTGAATCGGGAGAAAGAGCATGGGTTGAAGATTCCCAATAATATGCCGTGGTATCTTCGCTATGTGTTGTACCTGGTTATTGCCGCAAGTATCGTTTTCTGGTCCGGTACCAATCAATCGTTTATCTATTTTCAATTCTAGTTATCTGGAAATGAGGAAGTTTTTAATAAAGTTCTTGGGCGTTTTCGCTATTTTCTTCATACCGGCCTCTTATTATCAACTTAGAATTGCTCCGGAGACCTCCGGTGATATTGGGGAATTGGGAAAGATTCCGTTTGGTAAAGAACAAGCGGGAATTCAAGTTGATTGGTATCATAGAAACATGGATCCTCCAGGTGTCGTCATCAACATATCAGACCCGGATTCGTTGAGTTTGTTTCATACAGTCACGGTAGGGGATTCTTTCAGCAACCAGGGGACAACATGCGGCTACCAATATTCATTAAGCAACCGGTTACAGGATACAGTTGCCAATTTTAGAGGGTTTCCGGGATGTGAAGTGCTGGAGAATTATCTTATCCTTCTGAATCGAGGATTCATCAAAAGCGGTCAGACGGTTATCCTTGAGAGCGTCGAACGCTCGTTTGTCGGTAGGTTCAGTTGTTTAGATTCGCTCGAGTCCTATTGTACCATTCCGCAAAAAGAAGTTCGAGTTGAAGGACAGAAACACCAGGAACCGTTTCTAAGTGGATATTTTTCCTGGATAAGACTTTCTGCAGGTTATGATAATCCCACGCAGGCATTCTCGCTCTCCAGAGATTGTTTTACTCACGATCGATACTCCAGAACCCTCTATGTGTATAATAGCAAGAAAATTGGTGACGGGGACATCCTGTGGAAAAACATATCGCCTGATGCATACAGGAAAGCGGAAAGCAACATAATGAAAATGATTAACCTCTCTGAAAAGAAAGGGATAAACTTTTATATATTGATTGCTTGTGACAAATATGATGCTTATGAGCCTCTGATTGTTAATCCGCACGAGAAGAATCCCACGTTGGACAACATCCCTCGCCATCTTAGGATTTTTGACACGAGAGCATGCTTAAGAGACGCGATAGAACGAGGAACAAAAGACGTATACAAATTGAACAACACCCATTGGTCGGTTATCGGTGCCGATATTGTCGGGAATAATCTTTTTGAACGGATTTCTCAGCTTCGTTAGCACGACTTGTTGATGGCGCGGAAATCGCCGAGAGCCTTCCAGCCGATCTTGAAAATGCGCTTCATATTGATGGAGTTGACTCCACCCTGGCGGGGACGGAAGGTAATGGGATACCAGGCGATGCGTTCTTTCCACTTGACCGCAATGGCGGACACCGCCACGTTGGCCAGGAAAAAGTCCTCGGGAATCACCTTCAGAATCGCTTTGAGCGGTTCCACCTTCATCAGGCGGAAGGGGGTATTCGCGTCTTTCACCCAGACGCCGAACATCAGCCAGACGACCAGGCGGAGGGTCTTGGTGACAAACACGCGGCTCGCCCCGTCCTGACGGCCTCCGCGCGTTCCGATGTGGAAATCGTTTTCGGTTCGGCTCTCCCACATCTGCCAGAACTCGGAGGGGAGCGTCTGCCCATCGCTGTCGGTCTGGAAGATATAGTCCGCCCCCTCGTCAATGGCATAGCGGTAGAGGTAAAGCACCGTCGCGCCGTGGCCGGAATTGGCCTTGTCGAGTGGAATCAGGAAGGGATAGTCTTTCTGCAGCTCCTGCAGCATTTCCCAGGTATTGTCCTTGCTGCCGTCGTTGGCGATGACCACGCGGCAGAAGTTCCCTTCCGCATTGATTTTCTCCGCTACGGGATGCCACTGGGTGACGACTTCGCCGATGTTCTCCGCCTCGTTGTAGGCGGGTAGCACGATATAAAGCTTATCCATTTTTAGAACGTTTGAAAGTTACGAATTTATTGAGCAGAAACTGGTAAACGGCGACGACGAAAACCGTCAGGAACTTGGCGGTCAGATAGCCCCAGGCAAAACGGGTGGCCATCAGCCAGATCAGTCCTTCGCTCAGCGCCAGGCCGGACAGTCCCACGAGATAGAATGCCGTAAAACGCAGGGCCGCCTTGTCCTTGACCTTGAAGTTCAAGGATCGGTTCATGAAAAAGCTGCAGAAAATCCCGCAGTGAACGCTGATGACATTGGCCCACAGATAGGGAATCCACAGTCCCAGAAGGGTATAGAGACCGAAATCCACCAGGGTACAGAACGTACCGATGAGGCCGTAGATGATAAACTCGCGGAAGCGCGTCCAGAGTTCCGTTATCAGATGCTTCATTTCACTCATTTGATCAAGGCTGCGGCCGCGTCCATCGCTCTCCGGATGACAGGGGCCATATCGTAATATTTGTATTCCGCCAGACGCCCGCCGAAATGCACGCGGGGCTCGGCATCCGCTAGGGATTTATACTGCTGGAACAGCGTCTGGTTGCGCGAATCGTTGATGGGATAGTAGGGTTCCATCCCGCTCTTCCATTCCGTGGAATATTCCCGGGAAATCACCGTCCGGGGATTGTCATAGACCGCCTGGCCGAAGGATTCGAAATGCTTGTGCTCGATGATGCGGGTGTAGGGAATTTCCCGTTCCGTATAGTTGATTACGGCATTTCCCTGCCAGTTGGACGTATCCATCACTTCGGTCTCGAAACGCACCGTCCGGTACTCCAGGTGGCCGAAACGATAGCCGTAAAATTCATCGATGGCGCCGGTATAGACGATTTCCTTCGCGCAGTTTTCCAACCGCTCGCGCTCGGCGAAAAAGTCCACGCCGGTCTGCACGTCAACCCCCTCCAACAGTTTGTCCGTCAGGGCGTTGTATCCGCCGATGGGAATGCCCTGATAGTCGTCGTTGAAGTAATTGTTGTCGAAAATCAGCCGTACCGGCAGGCGCTTGATAATAAACGCGGGAAGGTCCACGCAAGCACGTCCCCACTGTTTTTCCGTATAGCCCTTGATCAGCCGCTCGTAGATGTCGCGTCCCACCAGCAGCAGGGCCTGTTCCTCCAGGTTGCGCGGCTCGCTCACGCCCGCTTTCCGCATGGCCTCGGCCGCCTCCGCACGCTGCTGATCCAGTTTTTGCTGCGCCTGCTCCGGCGTGAGTACGCCCCACATCCGGTTGAAGGTATTCATATTGAAGGGCAGGTTGTAGAGTTCGCCCTTCCAGTTGGCGACGGGCGCGTTGGTGTAACGGTTGAACGGGACGAGCGCGTTCACGAAATCCCACACCTCCTTATCGGATGTATGGAAAATATGCGCGCCGTACTGGTGCACGTTGATGCCTTCCACCTGCTCGCAGTGGATGTTTCCGCCCGTAAACGGCCGCTTGTCGATGACCAGGCAACGCTTTCCCTTCTTCCGGGCCAGATAGGCGAAGGTGGCTCCGTACAGGCCGCTGCCGACAATCAGATAATCGTACATATCAATTTCTTCTTTTCCAAAGTTCCAGGCTGCAGACCGTGGTGTCTGCCTTGGCGACGCAGTCATATTGGCTCTCGATATAGTCGTATCCGGCCTGGAAATACTCTTTCATCAGAGGGCCTTCGGGATTCATCCAATAGGGATAAGGGTCGTCCGCGTGGGTCAGCAGCACCCACAGCGGCGCATGGTCTTCGATCCGGTCGCTTTCCGCCAGAATCGGGTCGACAAAACCCATGATATACAAAGGGATACGGTTGGCCTGCACCAATCCGGCTCGGAAAAAGACCGAAGTATAGACAAAACCGTCCAGGGCAAACCCCAGATTGTAATTCCAGATCTGTTTCTTCTCCTCTGCGGGGACCTGGTCCAACAGCGCCTGGCTCTGCAAGTAGAGCTGTCGGTAGGGCTCGTTGTGGAAATGGAGCTCCAAAGTGTCCTTGTTGTAAAAGTCGTAGCGAACAATCGCAATCAGGCAGAGAAGATACAGAACGAACGGTTTCCAGTTTGCCGAAGCGAGCAGGGCCAGGGCCGCCGCCAGGCAGGGAATGAGCGCAGTCAGGTAATGAGGGAAAAACTGTCCGCCGGACAGAAGGCCGAAAAACAGAAATGGAAAGGCCATCGCCAGGGCTTCCCTACGTTTCCCGGCGCGCAGAATCAGAAAAAGGGTCAGGGCAAAAAAGGCCAGCATCCACAATCGTTTAATCCCGCTGTGGGGCACCGAAAGGCCCGTGTAAAGCAGATTGTGCGCAATCAGGCCGTACCACAGATCGCCCAGCGCACCGTGTGCCGCAAAATAGGAGAGCACCGGCAGGGCGGCCAGCGCAGCGCCCCCCAGAAAAACCAGGGCTCCCTTCACGGCTTTCAGATACTCCTTTTCCAGCAAAAATGCACAGAAAACGGCCAGCATCAGCCCTCCCATCTGGGAGACGGCGTCATTGGGCCGGATAAAGAAGGAATAGGTAAACAGGGCGCCCAGGGCGGTACACCACGCGAGGGCGCGTTTTGCCTCCCATTTCCCCGTCAGGAGCGCCAGCGTTCCGTACAGGGCCGCCGCAATCGCCGGCAGTTCCCACTCCTCGCACAGATTACCCCACTGATAGGTAATGAAGCAGACCGCCATGCCCAGCAGCGCGACGAGGTAGGCCTTCCAGCCCCCAACGAACAGCCGGGCGATTTTCAAGAGAAAGCAAATCGCAATGGAAAGAGCCAATACCTGCAGCAGAAAGACGCCGGTGCTTCCCGGAACGAGCCACTGCCCGAGCGCGTTGATAAAGTAGAGAACGGGACCTTTGTGGTCGAAATAATCGACATACGGAACTTTCCCGTCGAGGATGGCCAGACCCACCGATTTGAAAACGGCGCTGTCAAAGCCTTCGAACGATGAATATAGTGGAGAGGTGGACGCCGAGAAGAAAAGGACGAAAGCAACGGAAAAAGCGAGGACTCCGAAGGACCCCCACAGGCGGTTCGTACCTTTTGATATCATTGTTTTCAATAGTTTGCTTTTAATGTGCGATTCTGACCAAATCCTTGACGGGCAACAGCTTCTCAGGCTTGGAGGGATGAATGCAGTCATCTACTAATATCTTCCAAAGCCACTTGATATGGCTGGCGTCATAGCGTCCTTGAAATTTGGCCGCTTCTCGAGACATTTCGCGGCGCAAATTTTCATCGCTCATCAAGCGCACAATCGCAGCGGCCAAATCGTTGACGGTTGAGCTGCACAACAAACCGTTGCCGCCATCCCGTATCATTTCGTTCACCCCGCTGCAATCCCGCAAACCGATGCACGGGAGCCCGACGGCCAGACTTTCTGCCAGCCCGACACTGAATCCTTCGAATCGGGAGGGGAAAATGCAGAAATCGTATTCGCTCAAAGTTTTCGTGGGATTGTCGGTCACTCCGCAAAAATGAATGTATTCCTCTGCACCACAAGATTTTACAAGGTCCCAGTATCTTTCTTGAAGTTCTTCTGACTGGAATTCACCCCAGATGTCCAAGTGCCAGTTGGGGCAGGTTTGCAGTGCGGTGGAAAAGGCCGGAATCAGCAGTTCCATGCCTTTGCAGTTGTCAATACGTGACAAGAACACCGTCCTGCGGGTACTTTTTTCGGGATTGCATCGGTAGGATACGGTTGGTACGGGGTTGGGAATGGTGCAAACAGGTCCTTTTCGGATAAATTTCGGAAGTAGCGGCCGGTACGAATCAAAAAGAATCTGCGCCGTCGTATTCCTGTACAAAGAACGCAATTTCCGTTCGGAACGCGGGATAAATTCGAAGTAAAAGTCCGGGCGTGAATGAAAAGTAAGGATTCGTGGAATATCGTCGAATTCGTGTCCCAAATCTGCGTCGATGTATATGTAGTGAAAGAAAAAAATGATGCAGGAAGCATTTTTCTCTCGAATCAGACGTTTGAATTTGGGCGAAAATCCATTCGTGGAATGATCGATAGAGTATAGGTTGCAAAAATCAATGTCTTCCTTTAAAGCAGGCGGACGACGCTCTACCGCGCTATTGCACACTGCCACCACTTGATATCCGCAATCCGAAAGCCAGTTGGCCAGAAAGAAGAACATCGAAATCGCACCACCCACTTTGTCTGTAATTTCAGGCTGCGAAACAATGAGGATTGTTTCTTTCTCCATAGATCTAAGTCGAAAAGTCGTATAAAGTTTAAATTTCCAAACCACAAATGTACAAAAAAAACTTGTGATTTTTTGTAACTTTGCGGCCCGATGTACAGGGATCCTTCATATCATCTTCTTCATTTATCTTCATAGCTGGAGTGTTCGGCTCCTGCGCAAAGAAATCCCTTGAGACCGAAACCGACGCGGCGCAAGCAGGCGGAAACGGTACATCAGCAGATGCTGTAGTCATAGGCTCCCTGGAGGTAGATGCCTGGTCCCATGAGCGTAACTATACCATTCAGTCGGATGGCTCCTGGAGCGTGGAAAGCAGCCGCTTCATAACCTGCGAACCCTCCGTCGGTACAGGTGATACGGAGGTTAAGCTCTATGTGCAGGACAACCTTAGCGGTGTGAGAAAGGATGGTAAAATCACTATCGTTTCTCCCGGGGCGCAAAACAGGGTCGTCGCAGTCGAGCAACTCTGTGCGGATGACTATACGGAGGAAGAACTCGGGGCGCATCCTATCGGCACTTCCAACAAGATATACGCTGTGGGATACAGTTACGATGCCAGGGACGAATACGCCAGCCCTAATTCCGTTCGGCTGGAGGTGTTCGACACACGACGGCTTATCAAGAGTGGTATTCTGGCGAAAAATGCCACCGACCTTTCGCTTCATAATATGACGCTTACCGGAAGTACCATTTCGGAAATCCGCGACACCCTTTCCTCTCAGGTGAATGGAAAAGCTTCCTGGGGCCTGTTCGCGGCGGAGATGAATACCTCTTTCAATATGGGGTACGCCAAAAGCGACAATTACGAGTACGCCGTTAGTTATGTTGACCTCAAGGTATACAACATCTCCTTGGAAAAAGACCTCGAGACTATCAAGGACCGGTATATGATGGACGATGCCTACAATGCCATCAACGGTATTCCGGTGCGTCGCCGAAGCGGTCGGATGGAGGCCGCCTATCCCACGGATGCCGAAGGCATTAAGCGTCTGGTGCGGGACTACGGCACCCACGTGGTGATGAATGCCGGCCTGGGCGGAAGGGTCCGCTATAGTATGTCGGTCAATATCAGTAATATAACGACAAACTACGATGCAGGCGCCTTCATCAAGGCCAGCTACGGCGATGTGAGTTCGATGGGTGTTTCTGCCGAGGTGAGAAACTGTAACAGCTAGTTTTCCTTTTGTTTCTTCCGTCTTTTTATCGTATCTTTGTAAGTTTTATAGAATTTAGAAAGACTACGATATGTCACTGACTACTTTTTTCAGCAGGCTTTTCGGCACGAAAGCGGAGCGGGATTATCGCAAACTGCAGCCCGTGCTGGAGCAGATTCTGCTGGAATATGAAACGATAGATGCGCTGGATAACGATGCCCTGCGCGCCGAGAGTGCGAAACTCAAAGAGGTCATCCGTGAGCGGATTGCCGTGGACGAGGCCCGTGTGGCCGAAATCAAGGCGCTGCTCGAAAATCCCGAACTGGACGTAAAGGAGAAGGTTACCCTCGCCACTGAATCCGAGAAACTCGTCAAAAAAATCGACGAGGAGATCGAAAAGGTGCTTGACGAGATTCTGCCCAAGGCCTTTGCCATCATGAAATCCACCGCCCGCCGTTTCGCCCAAGGGGAGGACGTGGTCGTGACGGCCAGCGATTTCGACCGCAGCCTCGCCGCCACGAAGGATTTTGTCCAGATTGAAGGCGACAAGGCCGTCTGGCACAACCACTGGATGGCCGGCGGCAACGAAATCACCTGGGACATGGTCCACTACGACGTGCAGCTGATCGGCGGTACGGTGCTCCATCAGGGAAAGATTGCCGAGATGGCTACGGGTGAGGGTAAGACGCTGGTCGCTACGCTCCCGGTGTTCCTCAATGCGCTCGCCGGAAAAGGCGTGCACGTGGTGACGGTCAACGACTACCTCTCCAAACGTGACGCCGAGTGGATGGGCCCGCTCTATCAGTTCCACGGCCTCTCCGTGGACTGCATCGACAAGTACGATGCCAACATGGAGAAGGACAAGCGCCGCCGCGCCTACAACTGCGACATCACCTTCGGTACCAACAACGAGTTTGGTTTCGACTACCTGCGTGACAACATGGCCACGGACCTGGCGGAACTCGTGCAGCGCAAGCACCACTACGCCATCGTGGACGAGGTGGACTCCGTGCTCATCGACGACGCCCGTACCCCGCTGATCATTTCCGGCCGGACTTCCCGCGGCGACAGCGACGACATCGCCCGCTTCATGGAGTTCCGCCCGATGGTCGAGCAACTCTACAACAAACAGCGCATGCTCGTGGTGGAGGTGCTCAACAATGCGAAGAAACTCATCGCCGAAGGCAATGAAAAGGACGGCGGACTGCTGCTCCTGCGTGCCTGGAAGGGCCTTCCGAAGTACAAACCGCTCATCAAGTTCCTCAGCGAGCCGGGCATGAAACAGCTCCTGCAGAAGACCGAGGACTACTATATCCAGGACAATGAGCGAGAAATGCACATCGCCACCGACCCGCTCTATTTCGTCCTGAACGAGAAGCAGAACACCATCGACATGACCGACAACGGTCACGAGGTGCTTTCCCAGAGTCTGGACGACCCCAACTTCTTCGTCATCCCCGATGTGGGTACGGCCCTGGCCGATTTGGAGAAGGAAGGACTGTCCCTGCAGGAAAAGCAGCGACGCAAGGATGCCATCATGGCCGACTTCGCCCTCAAGAGCGACCGTATCCACACGGTCAACCAGCTCCTGAAGGCCTACGCAATGTTCGAGAAGGACGTCGATTACGTCATCATCGACAACCAGGTCAAGATCGTGGACGAGCAGACCGGCCGTATCATGGAGGGCCGCCGCTGGAGCGACGGACTGCACCAGGCCGTGGAAGCCAAGGAAAACGTGAAGGTGGAAGAGTCCACGCAGACGATGGCGACCATTTCCCTGCAGAACTACTTCCGCATGTACCACAAACTCGCGGGTATGACCGGTACGGCCGAGACCGAGGCGGGGGAATTCTGGAGCATCTACAAGCTCGACGTGGTGGTCATTCCCACCAACAAGCCCATCGCCCGTATCGATCAGACCGACCGGATCTACAAGACCGAAGCCGGCAAGTTCAACGCCGTCGTCGCCCATATCGGCGAACTGATGAAGGAGGGCCGTCCCGTGCTGGTGGGTACGACCGACGTGGATACCTCCGAAAAACTCAGCCGTATGCTCCGCATGCGCGGCATCCAGCACCAGGTCCTGAACGCCAAGCAGCACGCCCGGGAGGCCGAAGTGGTCGCCCACGCCGGACAGAAGGGGATGGTGACCATCGCCACCAACATGGCGGGCCGTGGTACGGATATCAAGCTTTCCGACGAAGTGCGGGAGGCGGGCGGTCTGGCGATTGTCGGTACCGAGCGGCACGATTCCCGCCGGGTGGACCGCCAGTTGCGCGGCCGTGCCGGACGTCAGGGTGACCCGGGTACCTCCGTGTTCTTCATCTCCCTCGAAGACAAACTGATGCGCCGTTTCGGCTCCGACCGCATCGCCGGTCTGGTGGACCGTCTGGGCATGCCGGAGAACGAGGCGCTCGAGAGTTCGATGCTCTCCCGCCAGATTGAGAATTCCCAGAAGAAGGTGGAGGAAATCCACTTCGGCACGCGCAAGCGCCTGCTTGAATACGACGACGTGATGAACTCCCAGCGAGAGGTGATCTATACCAAACGCCGCAACGCGCTCCAGGGCGACAAGGTGGAAATCGACGTGCTCAACATGATGCAGGATATGTCCCAGATTATCGTGGAGAACGCCGAAGGCTACGACTACGACTCCTTCTGCGAATATGTGATGGCCACGCTCTCCGTGGACGTGGACTTCGATGCGGAATTCTACGACAAAGCCCGCAAGGCCGACATCGTCGAACGCCTCTTCGAGCACATTCAGGATATCTACAAGCGCCGTATGGACTCCATGGCCGAAAAGGCCTGGCCGTTCATCAAGGAAGTCTATGAGACGCAGGGACAGCTTTACGTCAACATCGCCCTGCCCATTACGGACGGCCGGCGCGTGAACCCGCTCACTCTTCCCTTCAACCTCAAGAAGTGCTATGAGACCCAGGGCAAGGAGATTGGCCGCACCCTCGCCAAGTACATCACCCTGATCAACATCGACAATCTCTGGAAGGACCATCTGCAGGCGATGGACGACTTGAAGCAGTCCGTGCAGAACGCCTCCTATGAGCAGAAGGATCCGCTCCTGGTCTATAAGCTGGAGAGTTTCAACCTCTTTACCGAGCTGCTCGAGAACCTCGACAAGAACATCCTCTCCTTCCTGCTGCTGGCCCAGATTCCGCTGCGGGACGCTTCCCAGGCCCGGGAAGCTGCACCCCGCCGCCGTCCGGATCCCGGCCGTCCCGGTTTCCTCGTCAAAACTCTCCACGATCCCCGGCAGGGCGCAGTGCAGCGAGGACAGGATCTCCTTTTTATAGGCCTGAAGATCAGCAGGGCTCATGGATTCGTTCACAATACGCTCTCCTTCCTGAATTGACTTGTCTCTGTAAATGGAATAAGGTTGTAAAAGGAAGCATTACAATCAACTTAGAA
>JAGCXP010000114.1 GCA_017961345.1 Bacteroidales bacterium
AATACAAAACGCTCTCGCGTTTCAAGCATTCCCGCTGCGGAACTGCCCCCGGGCCCTGTCCCAATGAAGGGACGGGACATTTTTAGATGATTTCTGTCAGAATACCAAGTTCCAGGGCCTCTTCCGCAGTGATGAACCAGTCCTGCTTTTTCTGGATGACCTGATTGAGGCGCTCTTCCGTAACCTTGCTTTTCGATTTGATTACTTTGAGAAGCATGTCGTTTATACGATTCACTTCAGCAACGGTTTCTTCCATATCGCGGAGTGTACCGAAGGAAACGCCAGATACCTGATGTATCATGAAAGTGGTATTGCGGTAACCCCTCCGCACCTTCGCACCAAGGGCAACGATGATGCCCATGGACATGATTTTCCCCGTGCAGACAACCTCAACAGGAGTCTGGGAGGCTTCGATAACGTCATATAGGGCGAGCCCGTCATAACAGCCTCCACCATACGTGGACAGGTATAGTTCTATCGGCGTCAGGGTCACCGTCATAGGCGACAACTTGTTGTCAATGGCCCATTGCGCGCATTGTTGCACGTAAGCCTGGTCAGTAAGATTGATTTTTACGATCTCCTTGATGGTAGCCTCCACGCTGGAACTTTTGATTTCGCCGAAGAAAGTAATAACTTTCTCTTTCGGCTCAAGTTGTTTGATTTCCATATCTCAATTCTGTTTTCGACCGCAAAGGAAAACGGACATTACGCAAGATTGTTTTTAACGCAATTTCTTAGCTTCTGCCGAATTTCTGCCGAAGGTCCGGTTATTTTTGCCGAAAAACTTTCGATATGGCAGAAAAATTCATCCTTAATCAAATCCCCGGTTTTGAAATCGGTGCGGTGGAGCATATCCGCACGACCGATGAGGTCCAGGCCCTCTTTCTGGCCGCCCAGGAGATTTCCGAGCTCCTGAATCAGTGGAACACCAATGTGGGCTTCTTCTCCCTCAGCAGCCGCAGCGAAGGCCTGAAAGCTCTTGTCGATAACAAGTCCTCCGTCGCCCGCCTCTACACCGTCAATCAGAAGAATCACGATCTCAATGTCATCCTCCGCAAGGCACAGGGGATGGTCAACCGTAAGTTTGTCCGAGCTATCGTCATTGAAGGTCTGCCCGGCAAGTTGGAAGACACAGTTCAGCGCCGTCTGGAAGAGTGGGCGAAGTCGAACCAGAGTACAATCGTTCTGGCGAGCGTCGTCGAGGAATCCTATTTCGATGAATTCTTAAACCTTTAATACCAACGCAATGAAACACGTTATCCTTACCATCCTTTGTGCTCTGGTCGGCCTTGTCGCTGCAGCTCAGAGCACCAATCCGCTGAACTACAGCGGCAGAATGTATGTCGAGGCCATCGAAATCATCGCTACACCTCGATACGTCTCCTATGAGGACCATGCCATCCTTTCCCAGCAGATGCGTATTCCCTCCGTCGAAATCACCAAGATTGATATGGACTTCGAGAAAGGTACCGTCACCGTGAAAGACAGCGAAATGAAGATGAAAGTCACCGGCTGTAATAAGTACGATACCGACCTCGGCTGGGTGGTTGTCGTCTATGTTGATCTGGTCAACCAGAGCGACAAGGCCGAACTCATCTGGCCGGAATTTGGCAAGCCTTATTTCCAACAGATTACAGAGACTGGCAATGGGGTCAACATCGCCAGAATGGTCCTCACCAGTATACCCTATGTGGCCGATGAAAGCGAGGTGCTGATGAATCTTTTACAGGGCATGGGGACTCTATAGGCAGGAACGTTGTTCTGCGGAAAAATCGCCAAATATTCCGCAAAACCATGTCCCGGAAGGCCATTCTGCGGAAAAATCGCCAAAAATTCTGCAAAATATGTCCCGGAAGGCCATTCTGCGGAAGAATCGCCAAAAATTCCGCAAAACCATGACTTGCGGCCGGGGGAGCAGTTCCGCAGCGGGAATGCTTGAAACGCGAGAGCGTTTTGTATTGCATTCTCCGCGCGGAACCTGCTCCCCCGAACGACGCCCACGACTTAGGCGTTTTGCAAAACGCCACTGCGCAGAAGCGCGGAAGCGCAACAAAAAAGGGAGACGTCGGGGCTCCCTTTTTTCTCACTCATTTCACCTATTCATTACATCATCCCGCCGGCAGGCATGGCCGGGGCGGCCGGAGCCGGTTCGGGGATGTCGACGATGCCGCATTCGGTGGTCAGGAACATGCCGGCGACGGACGCGGCATTCTCCAGGGCGACGCGGGCGACCTTGGTCGGATCGATGATGCCGACTTCGTACATCTTGGCGTATTCGCCGGTACGGGCGTTGTATCCGAAGTCGTCCTTGCCTTCCTTGATCTTCTGGATGATGACGCTGCCGTCCACACCCGCATTCTGGGCGATCTGGCGGAGCGGCTCTTCGATGGCCTTGGCGACGATGTGGACACCGGTCGTCTCGTCCTCGTTGTCACCCTTCAGAACGCCACTGTCCAGATGCTGGGCCGTGCGGAGAAGGTCACCATCACCACGGATAATACCACCATCGTCGGCGGAGCCGGCGACTCTGCA
>JAGCXP010000115.1 GCA_017961345.1 Bacteroidales bacterium
GGATCCTGAGTTTCGACGAGGATCCTACGGCGCCCGATTTCTGGGAGAAGATGGTGCGCAGGGCCTTCCACGCGCGCGTCGCCTGCGGCCTGCACGGGTCGGCGTCGACCACCTGCTACCGGCTCGTCCACGGTGAAGGCGACGGCCTGCCGGGGCTTATCATCGACTATTATGACGGCGTCTGCGTGCTCCAGGCCCATTCCGTGGGCATGTTCAAGGCCAAGAACGCCATCTGCGAGGCCCTCAAGGCTGTTTATGGAGACACGCTGAAGGCGGTCTATGACAAGAGTTCCGGCACCGCGCCCTTCAAGGCCGGGCTGGATCTGGTCGACGGTTACCTGTATCGGGCGCCCGGCTTCGAATCGGACGAATGCGTCGTCCTGGAGAATGGGAACAAGTTCCATGTCAATTGGAACGAGGGCCAGAAGACGGGCTTCTTCCTGGACCAGCGCGAGAACCGCGCCGCCGTGGGCCGGCTTGCCAAGGGACGGAACGTGCTGAACCTGTTCTGTTATACGGGCGGTTTTTCCATCTATGCCTTGAACGGGGGAGCGGTCCACGTGGATTCCGTGGACAGTTCCAAGAAGGCGATGGACATGGTGGACCGGAATGTGGCCCTGAACGGCTTCACGCCCGACCAGCATACCTCATACTGCGCCGACGCGATTGAGTTCCTCCGCGACGTGCCGGAAGGGAAGTACGACCTGATGATCGTGGATCCGCCGGCTTTCGCGAAGCACCGCGGGGCGCTGAAGAACGCCCTCCGGGCGTACCAGCGCCTGAACGCGGCCGCCATCGCGAAGGTCGCCCCGGGCGGCTTCGTGTTCACCTTCAGCTGTTCGCAGGTCGTTGACAAGGAGGCCTTCGCCCTCGCGGTCTTCTCCGCCGCCGCCCAGACCGGCCGCTCCGTCCGCATCCTCGACCGCCTCAACCAGCCCGCCGACCACGCTGTGAACATCTACCATCCGGAAGGGGAGTACCTGAAGGGCCTTTTGCTATACGTAGAGTAGTCGTCATTCCGGGCTTGACCCGGAATCTCATAAATCTTTTGCACTTTCGGAAATACTTCCTATCTCTGCAATCCCATCCGATGCTATGGCCGAGCGGTTAGGCACAGGTCTGCAAAACTCGCTTCATCGGTTCGATTCCGATTGGCTTGTAATTCATATTTGTCAAGTATATTCAGAATAATATAAAGAGACTATTTGGCACTACATACGGCTTGGCATCGGTTCACTCGCGTAAGGAGAGCGCCGGGGCTAATGACGAGGGGCCCGTACTCTCTGTAAGGAGTTCGAGCCCCTTTTTGTGCTTTTTGTAGTGAATTCAAATGTAAAATCAGCCCTCTGGTAATCAATGAGATATGTTAAAAACATGAGAATCTTGAAGAAATTTTTCTGAGAATCTCGCCCAAGAGGCAATAAATTCGTATCTTTGCAAAAAATGGAAATATATGAGTGCGATTGACGAACTGAAAGTGTTGCGCGAACGAGAGGATCACGTGGAGTTTAAAAAGGCAGAGCATAACTATCCCTTCGCGGGTGGGCAGAAGACTGATCCAAGGGACAGGCGGCACTGTGTGCTGGGGTATGTGGTGGCTTTTGCCAACGAGCGTGGCGGCAGACTGATTCTGGGTATGCACAACGACTACCCGCACGCGGTGGTGGGCAGTGATTTTGCGGCGGGCGAGACGGGCAACCTGGAGGATGAAATCTACGACCGGCTGCATATCCGTGTGCGTACGGAGGAATTGTATGACGAGAAGGGCCGGCGAGTACTGGTAATCAGCATTCCGTCAAGGCCTGTCGGCAAGGCGCTGAGGTTTGAGGGAGTGCCGTTGATGCGTGTGGGCGAGAGTCTGCGTGAGATGGATGACGCGGAATACTTCTCGATCATCTCGGAGCAGGATCCGGACTACTCGGCCCGGGTGTGTGAGGGATTAATGTTGGAAGATCTGGACGAGGAAGCCATCGGGAAAATGCGGGAACTGATTGTGCGGAAGCGGGGCCGGAAGGATGTGGCAACGATGCCGCTTGGGCAGTTGTTGAACGATATGAATCTGATGACGGAAGAGGGCAGGCTGACCAACGCTGCTTTGTTGCTGTTGGGTAAGGGTGAAGTGATTGCCAGACTCATGCCACAGGCGAATGTCGTGGTGGAGTACAGGACAAGCAGGAACGCGGTGCGCTATAGCGCCCGAGAGGAGTTCAGGCTGCCGCTGTTTGTGGCCATCGACCGGATTTGGGCGTATGTGAACCAGCCTGCGGCTAATCCGCTGTTGCATGTGAACGACTTGCCTCAGATTCTGGATTGCCGTGCTTTTAACGAAGAGACGGTTCGCGAGGCGGTGATTAATGCGATGATCCACCGGAGCCTGCAAATGGGATCGGACATCTTTATCAAGCTTTATCCCGACATGCTGGAGATTTCGAATCCAGGCGGGTTCCCGTATGGGGTTAACATCGGCAATCTACTCACGGTGAATAGTTCGCCAAGGAGCCGTCTGATGGCGGAGGTGATTGAAAAGACGGGACTGATTGAGCGGAGCGGGCAGGGGGTGGACCTGATGTTCGCGAATTGCGTGATGGAGGGAAAACCCCTGCCGGACTACAGTGCGTCGGACGATTATCAGGTGGATCTGCGGCTGTATGGCGTGATTCCTGACGAGGCGTTCTTCCTGTTCGTGCGTGATGTCCGTCATAATGCGGAGCTGGCGGACCAGATGAATGCGTTTGACTGGCTGACGCTGCATTATGTGAAGGAGGGGAAGGCGGATGCCGGGTTCCCGGAGAGCATCGGCAAACTGCTGGAGTTGGGGCTGATTGCTGAGGATACTTATTGGCGGTATGTGCTGGCTCCGGCTTATGTGCTGAAGAAGCCTGGGGTGAAGGCCGTGGCACAACGAGTGGCGCCGGAGTCGCTGGCGCGCGTGTACTATGTAATCAAACATAGCGGCGAGGCAGCGATGAGCGACTTTGTGGAGGCGTTTGTTGGTGTGCTGACGCAGAAGCAGGTGCGGACGCTGATCGAAGGCCTGTGCGGGGATCATCTGCTAGCGCAGCACGGGAATGCCCGGGCCACGCGGTATGTGTGGAGCGAAGACTAAAAAACCGTTTATTATATGACCAAGATAGCTCCAGACTCTGTTGATAAACTGTTATCCTCAATCTCTGATGAGGATCTGCGGTCGATTGTTCGAACCTATGCCTTGACACACCCAACAATGTTTGAGGCCTTGAAAGGAGGGAAAGAGGAATCGGTTTCAAAGGTTGTCGCATTTGATTATGCCTCTGAGGTGAAAAAATGTTTTCGCCATATTATGAAGACACCGCGATGGGAACACGACTGGCATCGACAACCTGAGTATCTGGATTGGGAAGAAGTCGGAAAAGACTTGCTCAAGGTTCTCAAGCGTGCCGAATTGTCAATTGATGCCGGAAGACCGGAAATCGCCATTGAAACATCTTTCCTCGTTCTTGAAATGGATGACAGGTTGTACGAAGAAGATTTTCTTTATGAGCGCGAAGATTGGGACGCAGATGACCTGTGTCTTGATGGCTGCTTCGAACTCATTGAGAAGGCCCTTGATTCACCAACATTGTCAAAGGAGCAAAAGCTGGAAATATGTGATCGTCTGGCTACTTATCATCATTCTGTTCTTCTGGAATATATTGAATATGATGTGCAGGAACTGACAGACTCTGTACGCGGATCGCTATTGACTGACGATGAACACCTGGCCATTCTGATACGGGATTTCCAGAACGAAAATGGCTGGCGGAAAAGTTCAATGGCTTGTGGCATTTGGAATTACCTGATAGAGCTTGACCGGATTGGTGAAGCCGAGGTTTTCTTTCAAGAGAATAATCAAATAGATGAGTTGCGTGAATGCTATGTTGATTATCTTCAGGTAGCGGCTCGTCACGAAGAGGCCATGCAGGTCATTGATGAAGGAATCAAATTGGCCGGCGAGCGTCGTTTATATGGCTTGGTGCGCAAATGGCGGGAGCGGAAGCTGCAGATTCTCGAGAGTCATGGGGACAAAACTGCCGCTGCGTCTTTGTGCCAGGATATTTTCACCGATGCGCATAGTTCTGATGTCATTACGTGCTACCGAAAGGCGAAGGAACTTGTCGATCCTGAGAAGTGGGAATCTTTCCGCGATAAAATGTTGGTTAAGAATAAGAACCTTCAGGACTATGCTGACTCGCCTTTGGCAGAGATTTATAGAGAAGAGCGTCTTATGGACCGCCTGTATGATCACCTTTGCAGTGCAAGATATGGTTTGATGGATGCTTTGTCCCGATATGCAAAGGAGTTTTCTGCAGACAAGCAAAGAATCCTTATTGCACGGTTGGAGAAGGAATTTCCAATCAGTGTAGGGTATAATCCAACACGTAGGTCATATAGAGACCTTGCCAGGCGATTGAATACGCTTGCCAAAATCTGTCCGGCAGGGAAGGAGCTAGCCTCTAAGGTTGTGAAGGGCTTTCGTACGAAGTATCCCAATCGTCCCGCCTTGATAGAAGAGTTGGCAAAGGTAGAGTTGTAATCGGTTGTCCTATGGACGAAGTGCTTGTCAAAGATCTGCAACATGAGATTTGCTACTTGCGAAATCTCCTGGACTCAAATGGTATTCCATATGATTATCAGGCGTATAAGGAGTCATCTGTCCCAATCCCTGACCTTGACTGGGATCGGTTTCGGGTTTGCCGCTGGAGATGACGAAACCTATGAGTACGGCGGCCATCGGCGGCAGTATGAAAATGTTCATATCTGTAAGTTTTTTATTGGCAGGTGGTTTATAGAGACTAATAGATTCATAATTCCTGAAAAATCCTATCCTTTCGTGTTTTAACGAAGGATTGACAGTTCTTAGAAATATGGTTGTTATTTGTCCAGGCTGCTTCCTTAGAAATCGAGGCTGGTATAGTATTAAGTCTGTTCTTCGCGCCCGCGGCGTCGGTCCTGTGTGCTAATTAAAGGATCTTTGTCCGGCGCGCCGCGGAAAAGTTCGGAGGGCTTTCTGCTCTATGTAGTGTAGCCCTCATTCCGAGTTTGACCTCCCTGTCATTCCGGGCTTGACCCGGAATCTGTCATTTCGAGCGAAGTCGAGAAATCTTTTGCACTTTCGGAAAATCTTCCTATATTTGCAATCCCAATGGTGCTATGGCCGAGCGGTTAGGCACAGGTCTGCAAAACCTGCTACAGCGGTTCGATTCCGCTTGGCACCTCCCAATCGCCTCTACAATGCGTTGTAGGGGCGATTGTTTTTTCCCCAGGTTGGCTCAATACTCTTTCTTGGAATCGTTGGAAGACCAGATACGGAAGGGCGCCATAGATTCGTTCCGCATCATGGGAATGAAAGGAACGGTACGATTCTCGGTCGGAACGCTGATCTCATCGTAGATGAAAGCGTCATCGAATCCTGCTTTCGCCGCGTCCTTTCGGGTGCCGCCATGGAAGACGCAATCGAGATGGGCCCAGTAAATGGCTCCGAGACACATCGGACAGGGCTCGCAGGAAGAATAGAGGATGCATCCTGAGAGGTCGTAGGTCCCCAGAACCCGGCAGGCCTCCCGGATCGCAGTGACCTCGGCATGGGCCGTCGGGTCGTTGTCCCGGGTCACGCTGTTGGAGGTGAGGGCGACGACCTTTCCGTCCTTGACGATGACGGCACCGAACGGACCTCCTCCGTTCATGGCACTTTGGCTGGCCGTATTGATGGCCATGGCCATGAAGTCCCTGTCCATGTCCGTAATCTCGCCGGCAGAACTCTTCTTGTCCCCGCACCCTACGGCAATGCACGCCAGCACGAGGATGGTCGATATGATACTCAATGACTTCATGCCCATTCGAAATGCTCCGTCCCAGCACAGACGAGTCCGGAGTGTAAAACTGACAGACATCGTTTAACCAATTAGATAATTTTCGTATCTTCGTCGTGCGAAATTACGAAAAACAACTCAATGTTGATACGAAGATGAAAAGAATCCTTACCGCTTTTTCAGCCTGCCTGATACTCTTTGCCTGCAATCAGTCCCAGGAGCAGAAAGACATCGCCCTGGTCAGCGACTTCTACGAGCATGTGTTGGGCAATAAGCCCATGACCGACAAATATCTGCAAAAGAAGCTCTCAAAGGATGTCCTGGACTCTATTTGGGAAACGGAATACGAGGATACCTACTCCTTCTGGGTGTTCCGGACCGGCATGCAGGACGGCCCTTCCAGCGAGTCCTCCGTGGCGTCCATCGAACCGATGGGTGACGGCTGGTACCGAGTGACCTATTCCGACCTGGGCAATCCCGGCGTGACCGAGGTCCAGGTGGCGAACGGCCGCATCTGCGCCTATAAGACGCAGGAGAAGGAAGATGACGCGATGGCCGCCATCGGCCGTTATTTAACTGAACTCGGCGCCAACTATACGCCCGGCGAGTATTGCATCCCGTATTGCCTGAGTGCCGGCACCGTAGAGGAGAATCCCGAAGAAATCCGGATCTGGGGCGATTTCCACGTGGAGAACTACGACCAGGCCGGCGACACCCTCCAGACCGTTTCCGGCGGCAGCCATCCCGGCTGCATGCACGTGAAGAAGACCGACGACGGATTTGAAGTGTTCCAGTTCGATGCCGTCGGCGACGGTTCCGACTTCAATCCCACCGCCAAGGCCATCTTCGGCGACCGCTTCGATGCTTTCATGGCCCTCTATTCCAATGACGACGCCAAGAACGCCGCACGCGCGAAATCCATCCTCGACTATGCCGAGGCACACGGTCTGGACGTTTCGTACCACCAGGACTTCGGCTGGCCCGCGGTCAGCATCCAGTAAGATTCAGAATCAGTCCTTTCCCAGGAACTCCAGCACAGCCCGGTTGAATGCAGCCGGGCATTTGTTTGCAATGAAGTGGTCTCCGTCGATGAAGACCAGACGGGAATCCGGAATGCGACTGGCAATGAGCCGGGTATGCTTTTCCTTGATCATGTCCCGGGTTCCGGCCATGACCAGCGTCTTGGACTGAATCTTGGCCAAATCGTCCGGTGACACGTTGGGATCATTGACCATCAGTCCCAGCATTTCGGCATGCTTGGCCGCTTCCTGGCTCTTCCGGGCGAACAGCCGGGCAAAGCGGTATCCGATTTCGATGGGGATTTGGATGGAGGGTTTCACGCCTTTCCCGTCCAGGTTCGCTCCATCCAGGATGAGGCGGTCTACCCGCTCGGGATACTTCATCGCGAAGACCATCGCGATGTTCCCGCCGTCGGAGAAGCCCAGGATGTTAGCCTTCTCGAGGTGCTGCTCATCCATGAAGCCAAGCAGGTCATCCGCGAACTGACGGATGGTGAAAGGGGCTTCGCCTCGCGGCGTTTTCCCGTGACCGCGCGTGTCCAGGGCATAGACGTGAAAATACCGGGCGAACTCATCAATCTGCCCTATGAAATAGTCGCAGTTCTCTCCGTTTCCGTGTAGGAGAATCAAAGGAGTTCCTTCGCCTTTTTCAATGAAATGATGCTTGATGTTCATGCCTCGATAGCCTTCGTTCATAACGCGTAATCCAGCCGCATCACCTTAACCGGGCGCTCGTCGCCCCGGTAGAGGTGGCTGCACCAGTTGATGGCGCCCGTGTCGCGGAAGCCACACTTTTCCATGACCCGACCGGAGGCGGGATTGTCCACGAAAAAGTCGCACCAGAGGGTCTGGAAGCCCTTTTTGTTGAAGCAATAGTCGATCATAGCTTGCAGCGCTTCCGTGCACAGGCCCTGGTTCCAATAGGGTTTCGCGATCCAATAGCCCAGCTCCGCGTCGTTCTCGCCGATGCCGATGTTGCTCTCGCCATGGGGA
>JAGCXP010000116.1 GCA_017961345.1 Bacteroidales bacterium
CATGGGAGAAGGGACTTCGAAAGCAATGGTTCCGTCTGGCAACAGTTCGACCGAGTCGGGGATGATGACATGTTCGTTCGAGGTGTTGTTGGGGAACTCCGAATACAAATTGAACGTCTCCCAGGACAGGTAAACGCTGACAATGTCATCGCCGATGCTTTCTCTCCGGTTGCCCATGGTGGGGGTGAACCAGTATTTGCCCGGACTGGGGACGATATAGCAGTTGGCGGGGCCTTTTTCGGACAGATTCCCGCCGCCGACGATAATCGTACAGGCGTCGGAACAACGGCAGTCCTGGGTGACGACTTTGATGGTCACTTCGCCGGGAGATTTGGCAAAAACCATCCCGTTTTCGCTGACGATGGCTATGCTTTCATCCAGGGAAATCCAGGCCAGATATCGCTCGGCTTCCTGGGGGTCAATTGGGGTGTTCGTTCCTTCCACATAGAGACTGCAGGTGAGCGGGTAGCGGGTGTCAATCGCCATGAAATGGGTCTTCAGCGAGTCGGGGATGACGACCCGGCCGAAATTGCGGCCGCTTTCCCGGCTGAGCCCGATTACTCTCCGGTATCGGATCTGGTTGAGCACGAGTATGTCCTGCCCGCTTTCTTGCAGCATCAGGATTGTGCCCATGTCTTTGTTCCCCACGATCAGGTGGGGAGGATTGTCGCCGTTAAGATGGCAGAAACGGGAGTCCAACAGGCTGAAACTGATGTTATAGAAGATGCGACCGTTGATAAATTCCTGTTGGACGGGACAGATATAGGTGTAGCACTGTCCGTCGGCGAATTCGATGTAACGGTCGCAGAGTCCGTCCGCGGACTCCGGCGTCCATTTGCCCAGATAGTTATCGGGCATGGCTGCGTAGGGCGTAGGGAACTCTTCCGTGTTGCAGGAGAGCAGCAGGAGGGTGAAAAGCAGCAGAAGAGAGTATTGTTTCATAACAGCTTCGGATTAGAAGGAAACGCCGAGCGTCGCGGCGGGAACAATACGCAGGAGCGGGTAGCCGTTGAAGCCTGTCTGAGTAAACTCCGGCCAGGGGGTGGTACGGGCGCTGAGCGCGAGGTTGATGGCGGCGCTGCCGCCCACGCGGAAGGAAACACCGATGCCGAGGTCCACCAGCAGCGGCATTTGTTTCAACGGCAGTTTCATGTCCAGGGCATTGGCAAAACTCAAGACGTAAAGGCCGCCGGAAAGGGTCAGGTAGGGCTGGACCGCGGTGTCGGTGAAATAGCAGCGGAAGTTCAGGAAAACGGGTACGTCATAGCGGAGGACTTTGACATTCCCGTATAAATCCGGATCAAGTGTGTCTCCCGGCCGCTCCAGGGAGAACAGGTTGTACTGGAAACCGGCACCGGCCATCAGCGCGAACATGTAGTTGAAGCGCCAGCCGATGGAATAGGTAGCCTGAAGGGGATGCAGGACGGAATACTTGCGCAGACCGCTGTTGGCATAGACAATCGTTCCGGAATAGAACTGATAGGCGTAGGAGAAGTCGATACTCTGAATCAGACCCTGGCTTTTGAATTTGGAGGCGGGCTTTGCCTCCTGAGGCTTGCTTTCCTGTTTGGGTTTCTCCTTGGCTTCCTGCTCTTTCTGCTTCTGGGCCAGGGCCTCTTTCTCGGCCTTTGCTGCTTCCTGAGCCTTCTGCGCCTGCGCCTGTGCCTGCGCCTGTGCTTGGGCTTGTTTTTCGGCTTCAGCCTTTGCCTGCTGTGCCTTGGCGAGTGCGATGGCGGCGGCCGCCTGGTCGGCTTTGGCCTGGGCACTGGCTCCGGCCTGGGTCTGCGGTTTCATCTGGAACAGGAGGAAACCGGCCGAGGCGTCGAGCGTTACGGGCGCGTAGCCATCGACCAGCGCCGTGATGGTGCGGCAACTGAACGGAACCTTGATGGTGAACTGACCGGTGCGGCCCGCTTTGAACGGCGTATCGACACCGTCAGCCTTGAGCGTGGCGCCGCCGATATACTGTCCGTTCTCGTCGGAGACCAGGCCGCGGACGGTCCGCATATCCTGGGCGCTCAGCATCGTGAAACCGGCCAGCAAGAGAATCAAACAAAGGGACAGGTATTTCCGAAACATTACAATTATCCTAATTTAATTTTGCGAATATACAAAAAAATCAGTCATTTGTTAAAAAAAATATCCGAAAACCCTTTCGGATTCCGGATATTGAAGCAATCATCCTGCCGAAAAAGACTTATTCGGCGGGCTTGAGGTTCGTATAAACGTTCTGGACGTCCTCGTCCTCTTCGATTTTCTCAACGAGCTTGTCCACTTCGGCGCGCTGTTCTGCCGTCAGGTCCACCAGTTCGGTGTTAGGAAGGCGGGTGAATTCCGCAGAGACGAGTTCGAAGCCGTTGTCTTCAATGTATTTCTGAATCTGGTTGAAAGCGGTGAATTCGCCATAGACGCAGATGCTCTTGTTTTCATCTTCATCCTCCTCTTCGAAAATTTCCTCGACGCCGTAGTCGATCATGTCGAGCTCGAGTTCTTCGAGGTCATAAGGTTTGTCGGACTTGAAGTGGAAGACGCTCTTGCGGTCGAACATATACTCCACGCTGCCGGAGGTGCCGAGGCTGCCGCCGAACTTGTTGAAGTAGGAGCGGACATTGGCGACCGTACGGTTGTTGTTGTCGGTGGCACATTCGACCAGCACGGCGATGCCGTGGGGGGCGCGACCTTCGAGGACGACTTCCTTGTAATCCGCCTGATCCTTTTCGGAGGCGCGCTTGATGGCGCGCTCGATGTTGTCCTTGGGCATGTTCTCGCTGCGGGCGGTCTGCAAGAGGGCGCGCAGGCGGGGGTTGCCGGTCACGTCAGGGCCGCCGGCCTTCACGGCGATGGTGATTTCTTTTCCAATCTTGGTGAAGGTCTTGGCCATATGACCCCACCGCTTGAATTTTCTTTCCTTGCGGAACTCAAACGCTCTTCCCATACTATTTGTCGATTCTTGCGATGTATTTGTCAATATCGTATCCCTCGATGCTCTGGGGATATTTGTCCTTGATTTCCTTGTAGAAGGAGAGGGCCTTGGCGTTGTCGCCCAATTCTTCGCAGACTACGCCCGCTTTCAGGAGGTAGGTCGCCGCGAACATATTGTCGGCCTTGCGGGCGGCTTTTTCGAACCAGCCGAGGGCGGCCTTGTTGTCCCCGAGGCCTACATAGCAGTCGCCGATGCAGGCGGCGGCGCGGGCGGCGAGGATGGGCTCGCTTCCCTTGTATTTCTTGAGGTAGGAGATGGCGCTCTCGTATTCACCCAACTGGAGCTGGCAGATGCCGGCATACAGCCAGGCGCTCTCATCGGCATAGGATCCGTAGGTGGAGATAATCTCCTCGAAACCGAGAGCGTTGCCGTCGCCGGAAAAAGCGGTCTGGTAATCGCCCTGCTGGAAGGCGTTTTCGGCGGGGAACATCTGCGCGCGGCATTCGTTTACCTTCGGCGTGCGGATGAAATGCGTATAACCCAGAATGAGCAGGACGCAGAGAACGACCGCACCGGTTGCAATCAGAATCGTCTTCCTGTTTTCCTTGAAGAACAGATCGGTCTTGGAAACCGCCTCGGCCACTTGCTCCTGAGGCGCGTTTTTGCTTTCTTTAGCCATAGTTTCGTTTTATTACAAAATCGGACAAAGATACGGCTTTTTTCATCAAAAAGCAATACCCTTGCCCGATGTGTTTGTTCAAAAATGTCAACCCTGGTGGGCGGGACGCAAGAGATCGAGCACCGTCTTGACGGGGTTGAAGGTGTCGAGAGGGACTTCCACGAAGAGGGTGTTCCAGTCGCTCATCGCGCCATTCCACAAGCCGGGCAGTTCGAGAGCCTTCAGTTCGCGGCCTTCATAGCTCTTGCTGCTGATGAATCCGGCTTCCTCGTCAACGTGCTTGAGAAGATCGAATTTCTCGCCCTTGTAATCCCGCAGGCAGCAGACGAGATCCACGGGGTTGAAGTGAGTGGCGTTGAAAACGGCGGCACCGACGGCGTCAGAGGCAGCCTGGTCGCCCTTGTTGATCTGTACGCTTTCGAGAATCTGCAGGGAGGTGGAGCCGTCCTTCTCGGCAATGATGAAGGGACCGCCGCCCGGTTCGCCTTCGTTGCGGACCATGCCGCAGACGCGGATGGGGCGGTTGAGTTTGGTTCGGAGCAGTGCAACGCGCTCCTCAAAGTTTTTGCAGCCGGGCAGGCTGATGCAGAGTTCTTTGTCAAGGAAGGCCTCGATTTCTTCGCAGAGTTTCTCGGAGGCACCTTTGTCGAGGGCTTTCAGATAGCCGTAGATTTGGTCACGCAGTTCGAGGCACCTGCCCATCAGTACCTTTTTATAGAAGGCGGTGGTGGGGAGCAGACGCTCGCAGGCCACGTTGTCGATGTTCTTGATGGATACGATCTCTTCGGAAAGGGCGTTGAGGTTGTAAATCAGGGCGCCGTGGCCGGCGGGACGGAAGAGGAGCTTTCCGTCTTCCGTGCGGAATGGCTCGTTCTGCGCGTCGACCGCGATGGTGTCGGTCGCCTTGTTCTGGTAGGTGAAACGTACGTTGTATTTGACGCCGTAGCGTATTTCGAACTGGGCCTGGACCTCTTCCACGGCCTTTTCGAAGAGGGGACGGTGTTCGGGGGAGATGGTTACGACCACGTTGGCCGTTCCGTCTTCATTGCGCATATAGTTCTGGGCTTCCACGAGGTGTTCGGCGATGGCCGTACGGATTTCTCCATCGGCATACTTGTGAAACTTCAGTACGCCCTTGGGTTTGCAGCCGTAGCCCAGCCCCTTGTCGGTCAGCGTCTTGGCAAGGATGTCCTTCTGGCTTTCGGCCGTGTCGGTGGGGATGCCGAACAGACCCTCGTCATAGAAGGCGAAGGAGGCGATGTTCTTAACGAAGCGGGCGGCGGGGGAGTCCTCCGGCAGGGCGGGGCCCCCGGCTTCGAGGGCGCTCAGACCGCTGAAGAGGTCCTTGAACATACGCGAGGCCGCTCCGGAAGCCGGAACGAACTTGCATTTGCCGTTGATTTTTGCGCTTTCGTAGTACTTCTCGGCTTTTTCGGCTTCCGCCTGGGAAAGCACGCTGATGCCTTTTTCGCCGGTGGCCGGCGCTACGATTTTCATCCAGGGAAATCCGGATTTGAAACGGTCCATCTGGGCCTTCACATTTGAGACAGTAGCCCCCCGGGACTCTATCTGCAGTACATCGTCATTAGTTAACATGTTATAATCAATATAGATTTCTCTTCTGTAGTGGTATTCGCTCCGCATCTTCTCGAAGTTGTGCGGCTCCATCTTGAAGAGGAAGTCGTCGGTGAAGATCGGGTAACTGTATTGAAAGATCGTGGCGATCTGCGAGGGTGTCTTGTCCGTGAAATCGAGTTTTTGGGGCTGGATCTCGGGGCTGGCGACCTCGGCGATGTAATCGTAAAGGGCCGTGATACCGAAGCGGTGGGCGACGGCCTGCACCGACATCGTAGTGCCGTTCTGCTTGCCCTGCAGGGAGTAGCCGGCGATGTGCGGCGTGGCGATGTCCACCATCTCCATCAGCTCGAGGTCGATGTCCGGTTCGTTGTCCCAGGTGTCGATGGCGACGGCGCCCAGGTGGGGGATGGCCCGTTTGAGGGCCGCCTCGTCCACGATTTCTCCACGGGCCGTATTGATAAAGATGGCCTTGTCCTTCATTTTGGAGAAGAAGGTATCATCCGCCATGCCCCGTGTGGAGGGGTTGAGGGGAACGTGGAGGGTGACGATGTCGGACTGGGTCAGGAGGGTGTCCAGGTCGCAGAATTTGCCGTCGTCGTTGCCCTCGGCCGCTTCGCGGGGAGGGTCGCACAGGAGCACGCGGAAGCCCAGGTGGCGGGCCAGACGCTCGACTTTCTTGCCCACGCTGCCCACGCCGATGACGCCGAAGGTGCCGCCGCCGATCTTGAGGTTCTTGCGGGCGGCCAGTCCGTAGGCGGCGGAGAAGACATACTGCATCACGCCGCCGGAGTTGCAGCCGGAGGCGCTGTGCACCTCAATCCCTTTGGCGGCACAGTACTCCAGGTCGATGTGGTCCGTGCCGATGGTGGCCGTGGCGATGTACTTGACATTCGTCCCGTCCAGCAGCTGGGCGTTGCAGTGGGTGCGGGTGCGGATAATCAGGGCGTCCGCATCCACCACATCCGCATGGGAAATGAGTTTGCCGTCGATGTATTTAACCTCGGCGTAAGGCTCGAAGACCCCTTCGAGGAAGGGTACGTTCTTATCTGCGACAATCTTGATCATTTCAATACGATTTTATCTACTTTGCGGGAAAAAGAATAGCCTTTGAGAAAACGCTCGTCCCGGTCCAGCGCGGCATTGAGCGCGCCCTGCAGGGAATCCGTCAGGTGGCTCAGGTGGCTGCGAAGGACGGAGGAATCGAGGGTAACGTAGAGGATGCCGTCCTTGAAAAATGTACGAACGGTGTGCTCTTGTGTCCCGCTGACCTCTTTCCAGGCCTTTTCGATGCGGTAGGCGTTGTAGGAGGGACCTCCTCCTTCGGAAACCACCCATTCCAGGAAGATGGCAAGGATAGGCTCGGCCTGCCTGCGGGAGAAACCATAGCGTATCATAGGGCCGTGAAGCGGCCTCCTTCCGCCTGAAACCACGCGCTGTCCGCCGTGGCTTCCTCCACCAGCGGCTGCAGCCGGGACTTGTTGCAATCCGTAATGAAAATCTGTCCGAAATCTTCCTTGGCCACCATTGCGATGAGCCGGCCGGTGCGTTCGAGGTCAAGTTTGTCGAACACGTCATCCAGCAGCAGGGTGGGCGGCAGGCTGCAGCGGTGTTTCATCAGTTCGTACTGGGCGAACTTCAAGGCGACGAGGAAGGTCTTCTGCTGTCCCTGGGAGCCGCAGCGGCGGATGGGTTCTCCGCCCATTTCGAAACTGAAATCATCGCGCTGGATGCCGCAGCCGGTGTAGTGGAGCATCAGGTCGCGGATCCGCGAACGCTCGAGCAGTTCCTTCAGGCTGCCGTGCTGCAGGTCGCTGCGGTAGCGGATCTGCACGTTCTCCTTTCCGTCGCTCAGACGGGCGTAGTAGCCGGCCACGACGGGAGAAAGCAGGGTGGCGAGTTCCTGCCGTTTTTCAAAAATGGGGGCGGCGCACGCATCCATCTGTACGTCCAGCACTTCCAGCAGGCCTTCGTCGGGATGGTCTTCCTTGAGGAGACGGTTGCGTTGCTGCAGGAGTTTGTTGTATTGCTGGAGGGCGGCCAGATAGGGCGCATCGGTCTGGGCCAGTACGAGGTTGGCAAAGCGGCGGCGCTCTTCTCCGGCTTCGCTCACGAGCGCACCATCGGCGGGGGATACCGTCACGATGGGCAGCAGTCCGATATGGGAGGAGAGTTTTTTGAGGGGCTTGTCGTCCCGTCGCAGCGTCTTTTCCGCAACGCCGGCACGGAGGGCGATCTTGGTTCCCAGACCCGACTCGAGGGTGTAATGGCCGCAGAGGGAGAACGCCTCGCAGCCATAGCGGATGTTGTAGCGGTCCTGCAGACCCAGGAAACTCTTGGCTACGCTGAGGTAGTGGATGGCATCCAACAGGTTGGTCTTTCCTTCCCCGTTCCCTCCCACGATGCAGTTGACGTTGGGCGAAAAGTCCAGTTCCGCGAGGCTGATGTTGCGGAAATCGGCAATCGTGATATGATTGAGGCGGGGCATGGACCGTAATGGGTATCAGGCTTGTTCGTTGATGCGCCGGATGCATTCCGCAACGGCGTCCCGCCAGTAGGGGAGCGGGAAGCGGAAATCGGCTTTGACCTTGGATTTGTCCAGGACGGAATAGTGGGGGCGCTGGGCTTTCTGGGGGAAATCTTCGCTCCGGCAGGGCTGCACGTCGCAGCGGTTGCCGCAAAGTTGTCCGACGGCGTAGGCGAAGTCGAACCAGGAAGCCACGCCTTCGTCGGTGAGGTGATAGACGCCGCTTTCCCGGTAGAGATTCTCTTCGATGATTTTGTAAATCAGCCGGGCGAGGGTAAGGGCGCTCGTAGGCGTGCCGACCTGATCGGCGACCACCTTGAGGCTTTCCTTTTCGGCGGTCAGGCGCATCATCGTCTTGACGAAATTCTTGCCGTAGGGGGAGTAGAGCCAGGCCGTGCGCAGAACCAGGTACTTGCAGCCGGAGGAGACGACCGCCAGTTCGCCGGCGTATTTGGTCTTCCCGTAGACGCTCAAGGGGGCGGCTTTGGCATCCTCCCGAATGGGCGTCGTCGCCTTTCCGTCGAAGATGAAATCGGTGGAAATCTGAATCAGGAGCGCGTCGCAGAGAGCCGCTACGCTGCCCAGAATTTCAGGGGCGGCGCGGTTGAGACGGTCGCAGAGTTCGAAACGGTCCTCGGCACCTTCCACGTCGGTGAAGGCGGCGCAGTTGACGATGCAGTCGATGTCGTTGTCCAGGACAAATGCCTTGACGGCGTCCCGGTCGGTGATATCGAGCAGATGCGTCTTTACGCCTTCTCGCTCAATCACATCGCTGAAAAACCAATGCTTTCCGGAACCGGCGGCGAGGTTTCGAAGTTCAGTGCCAAGTTGTCCGTTGGCGCCAGTTACAAGGATGTTTTTCATTTGTATTCGAACAGATAGGGTGAATCTTTCAGGAGGGGATGACGGGCATCCTTTTCGGAGAGCAGGACGTCTTCTGCAGGGAGACGCCAGTCAATGGCAAGGTCAGGGTCGTTCCAGGCGATGGCGCCTTCCTGCTGGGGCGCGTAGAAATTGTCGCACTTATATTGGAAACGGGCCGTCGGGGAAAGGACGGAAAAGCCG
This sequence comes from Bacteroidales bacterium, assembly GCA_017961345.1. Classification (GTDB taxonomy): domain Bacteria; phylum Bacteroidota; class Bacteroidia; order Bacteroidales; family UBA932; genus Cryptobacteroides. The sequence goes on from JAGCXP010000116.1 coordinate 8,770, forward strand.
TGGGCAAAGCCCCGGGGAATGAAAAATTGCCGGTGGTTGTCGCCGGAAAGTTCCACGCTCACCCATTTGCCGAAAGTCGGGCTGCCGCGGCGGATGTCCACCGCCACGTCCAGTACGGTACCTTCAATTACGCGTACTAGTTTGCTTTGGGCGTATTCGCCCTTCTGGAAATGCAGGCCGCGCAGTACGCCGTAGGAGGAGAAGCTCTCGTTGTCCTGCACGAAGGAAATATCCAGCCCTGTCTTTTCGGCGAATTCCCGCCGGTTGTAGGATTCAAAGAAATAACCGCGCGCATCGTTGAATACGCGGGGCTCGAGAATCAGTACGCCTTCAATCGCGGTCTTAAGTACTTCCATGGCTTATGCGATGTTCTGTTCGTATCCAAGGTCTGCAGGCAGACTCGGTTCTTTCGATGCGGCCACAGCCAGGCGGTCGCAGCGCTCGTTCTCGGGGTGGTCATTGTGTCCTTTGACCCATTCGAAACGGACGCTGTGCTTTCCCAGCAGGGGGAGCAGCCGTTTCCACAGGTCCACGTTGCTGACGGGCTTTTTCTTTCCGCCGCTGCGGCTGACAAAGCCGTTTTCCACCCAGTTTTTCAACCAACCCTGGTTGATGGCGTTCACGACGTAGGCGGAGTCGCTGGTAACGAGCACGTCGGCCCGGTCCCATTTGACGGCTTCCAGACCGGTGATGACAGCCAGCAGTTCCATCCGGTTGTTGGTGGTGCGGGCAAAGCCGCCGGACAGTTCACGGCAGAGATTTCCGTACTTGAGCACAACGCCGTAACCTCCAGCCCCGGGATTGCCCGAGCAGGCTCCGTCGGTGTAAAGCAGGATGGTGCCGTGCTCCGCCATACTATTTCAGTTTGTTCGCCTGGATCTCGTCGTAGGCGGCCCTGCGGCGATAAATGTCAATGGCGGTATAGATGGCGCTCATCATGGAGCGGGGGTCGGCCTGGTCGCGTCCGGCCATTTCATAGGCCGTTCCGTGGTCGGGGGAGGTGCGCACGACGGGAAGTCCTGCGGTGAAATTCACGCCCTGCTCGAAGGCCAGGGCCTTGAAGGGGATGAGCCCCTGGTCGTGGTACATGGCTAGGACAGCATCGAACTTGGCGTAGTGGCCGAGGCTGAAGAAGCCGTCGGGACTGTAGGGACCGAAGGCGAGAATGCGCTCTTTGGTCGCCTGCTGGACGGCGGGGAGGATGATGTCCTGTTCTTCGCTGCCCAGTACGCCGCCGTCTCCGCAGTGGGGGTTGAGCCCGAGCACGGCGATTTTCGGCTTCACGATGCCGAAATCGCGCTGCAGGGACTGCTGCATCTGGCGGAGTTTGGAGAGGATTTTCTCGCTGCTGATGGAGGCGGCGACATCCTTGAGGGGAATGTGGCCGGTCACCACGCCTACCTTGAGGCTGTCAGAGACCAGCAGCATCGTGACTTCGGGGGCTTCGAAGGCCTGCTTGAGGTATTCGGTGTGGCCCGGATAGCCGAAGCCTTCGCCGGCCATCGCCTGTTTGTTGATGGGGGCGGTTACCAGTACGTCAATGATGCCGTCCTTGAGGTCTTGTACGGCCTTTTCCAAGCTTAGCATCGCGCCCTTGGCCGATTCGGCGGAGGGTTGGCCCGGTTCCACGAACGCATTTTCGGGGAGGCAGTTGACGATGTTGATTCGTTTGGGGTGGATGTCGGCAGGATTGGATACGATGTTGGTGTTAATCGGATTCTGCTCCAGTTCGGCAACGGTCTTGCGATAGTAACCGAAAATTTTGGAGGAACCGTAGATGACAGGGGTGCAGAGGTCAAGGATACGTTCGTCGGCGAGGGCCTTGATAATCACCTCGTAACCAATGCCGTTCCCGTCTCCCTGGGTAATGCCTACATTGAGTTTCTTTGCTGCCATAGCTTATCTGCGGAATCCACCGCGGGCCATCATTTGGGCGAGTTTTCCGCCCACGAAGGACTTCATCATTTTGCGGGTGCCCTCAAACTGCTTGAGGAGGCGGTTGACCTCGACAAGCGAGGTGCCGCTGCCGTCCGCTACCCGTTTGCGGCGGCTGCCGTTGAGCACATCGGGATGCGTGCGCTCGTAAGGGGTCATCGACAGGATGATGGCTTCGGTCTTCTTGAAGGCCTTGTCGTTGTCGATATCCACGTCTTTCATCGCTTTGTCCATGCCCGGAAGCATGCCGGCCAGGTCTTTGATGTCGCCCATCTTGCGGACCTGCTGAATCTGGTCGTAAAAGTCCTGAAGGGTGAACTGGTCGCGGGCAATCTTTTTCTTGAGGGCCCGGGCCTGCGCTTCGTCAAACTGCTCCTGGGCTTTCTCCACGAGGCTGACCACATCGCCCATGCCGAGGATACGGTCCGCCACGCGCTGGGGGTGGAAGGCGTCGAGGGCCTCGAGTTTCTCGCCCGTGCTGACGAGTTTGATGGGCTTGCCCGTCACGGCCTTGATGGACAGGGCCGCACCGCCGCGGGTGTCGCCGTCCATTTTCGTAAGGATCACGCCGTCGAAATTGAGGCGCTCGTTGAAGATGCGGGCGGTCTCCACTGCGTCCTGACCGGTCATCGCATCCACCACGAAGAGGGTCTCCGTGGGCTTTACGGCGCTGTGCAGGGCGGAAATTTCGTCCATCAGGGTGTCGTCCACCGCAAGGCGGCCGGCGGTATCGAGAATCACGACGCCGTAGCCTTCGGCCTTGGCCTTGGCAATGGCGCCCTGGGCAATCTTGACGGGGTCTTTCTCTCCTTCCACGGAGTAAACGGGTACGCCGATTTGCTCGCCGAGTACCTTGAGTTGATCGATGGCGGCAGGTCGGAAGGCGTCGCAGGCGCCCAGCAGCACCTTCATGCCTTTCTTGCTCTTCAGCTGCAGGGCCAGTTTGCCCGAGAAGGTGGTCTTACCCGAACCGTTGAGACCGCAGACGAGGACGATGGCGGGATTCCCTTTGAGCGCGAGCTCGCTGCTGTCTCCGCCCATCAGTTCCGCCAGTTCATCGCGGACGATCTTGATAATCATCTGCTGGGGCTTGACGGCCGTGAGCACGTTGCTGCCGATGGCTTTCTGCTTTACGTCTTCACAGAACTGCTTGGCAATCTTGTAACTGACGTCCGCGTCCAACAGGGCTCGCCGGACTTCCTTGAGGGATTCGGCGATGTTGATTTCGGTTATTTTTCCTTCGCCCTTGAGAATTTTGAAACTTCTCTCGAGCTTCTCACTTAAATTTTCAAACATAATGGCTATTTCAGCGCTTTTTTATAGGAACGGCGGCGTTTTTTGCACTCGCCCGGGAAGAGGGTCCACTGGGCGATGTTCTTGCTGTTGGTCTCCATGATGGCGTTGGTCTCGGCATACTTGAAGCCATCGTCCACGGCCCGTTGGAAGAGGTCGGTGAAAAGGAGGGAGTTGATGCCGGAATCGCGGTAGTCGGGCCGTACGCCCACCAGCAGCATTTCCATCGTGTCGTCGTATTTCCAGTACATAGCCTTGGCAAGGGTGAACCAGCCGAAAGGCAGCAGTTTGCCGCGGGTTTTCTGCAGCGCCCGGGCCAGGGAAGGCATGATGATGCCGAAAGCCACGAGCTCACCCTGCTCGTTCTCGATGCAGGAAACGTATTTGAGCGGCAGCAGCCCGAGGTAGAACTCCATGTACTTCTTGATCATCTTGTCCGTGAGAATCGTGAAGTTGTAGAGGTCTTTGTAGCACTCGTTAATCAGGTGAAACACCTTGTAGCCGTACTGTTCTTCCTTGAGCATTTTTTTCGTCAGCGGACGGACGTGGCATTTGCTGCGCTTGGCCACAATCTGCGCGACGCGGGAGAACTTCTCGGGAAGACCGTCCTTGAGTTCGATGCGGAACTCAATCCAGTCGTTGTCCTTCTCAAAGCCCATCTTCTCCATGTGCGTGACATAGTAGGGATGGTTGTAAATCAGGGCCATGGTGCAGAGGCGGTCGTAACCGTCCACAAGCATTCCTTCGGGGTCGAAATCGGTAAAACCGAGGGGACCCACGACGGTGTCCATGCCCTGCGCGCGGCCAAATTCCTCGACCTTGTCCATCAGGGCCTTTGAGACCTCGTAGTCATCGATGAAATCGTACCATCCGAAACGCACTTCCTTGTGGTTCCATTCCTCGTTGGCCCGGTGGTTGATGATGACGGCCACGCGGCCGGCCACTTCGCCGTCTTTGTACGCGAGATAGAGTTTCGCGTCACAGAAATCGTAGGCGGGGTTGCGTTCGGGCGAGAGCGTGTCCAGCACGTCGTATTCGAGGGACGGGACGTAGTACTTGTTGTCCCGATAGAGTTTTTCCGGAAAACGGATAAATGTCTTCATCTCCTTGGGGGAGGACACTTCTTTGATTTCTACTGCCATAAAAAGGTCGGTAAGGTTTTAATCAAACGCAAAAATAACAATTATTCCGGAAATACGCCACATTATTCCAGGCTCGCGACGGAAAAGTCAAAGGCGGGGACGGTCACTTCAAAAGATGCGGGAAGGTCTTTCCGATTTAAATAGTCTGCGGCTTCCGGGGGGAGCATAATCCTCTCTCTCCGTTTTTGTGCGGTAAAATTGCATACGACGAGGCTCACGACCTTGCCGTCCCCCCTTAGGAAGGGGAACAATCCTTCCGCATTCCCGCCCTGGCAGTAGCACAGGTCAAAGGTTTTCCCGCTGCGGAAGGGTTCTTCCAAGGACAGGGAAAGCACCTGACGGTAGCGAAGCAACAGCTGGGCCTGCTGGATGGAAAGCCCTTCGGAAACCAGTTCGTTGACGCTCCCGTTTTTGTACGCGCCCCGGCGAATGATGTTCTCCAGGGTCTGAATGCTGTCGATGGTCCAGAAATCGAAGATACTCGTACGTCCGTCGCGTCCGCTGAATCCTTCGCTGTCCATGCCCCGTTCGCCGATTTCCTGCCCGAAATAGAGCATGAAGGGCGCCCGGTTGAAAAGCAGGGCGAAGGAGAGGGCGGCGAGTCCCCGCGCACCGTTCCCGGCATAGAAATCCGAGGCGAGACGCTGCTCGTCGTGGTTTTCCAGAAAATTCAGCAGGCGGTCCTGCAGGCCGTCAACCCTCTGCCAGTCTTCGCTTAAAAGACGGGGCGAAACATCGGCTCCTTCCGGAATCCGGCCGCCCGGATGAATGCCCGCCCGGCGGAGCCCGCATTGGGTAATGGCCCGCAGGGAGTCGTAGAAGCCCGTTTTGTGGTAGAGAAGGTCGAAGCCGATCTCTTCAAGGTATTGCCGGTAGCCCTCTCGGTCATAGACCTCCGCAATGAAAATGACCGCGGGAAACTCTTCCTTGATTTTCGCAATCATCCATTGGAAGAACGGGGGAGGAACAAGTTCCACCATATCGCAGCGGAAACCGTCGATGCCTTTTGCGGCCCAGAAACGGACAATCTCATACATCTTGTCCCAGGTGCCGGTATGGAAGGGGCAGTAGTTGAGACGAACGGTCTCGTACCAGTCGTTTTTGCCGGGCTGTGGCGTGAAGCAGTTGCCGCTCGCTTTGGCCGGGTTTTCGGTATAGGCGGGAAGGCCCGCCTGCAGGGCCGCCTGCGTGACTTCTTCGGGCAGCTGCAACGGCGTTCCCGGATAGTAGTAAAAGTCGTTCTCTTTGCTCCAGTGCTGTGTAGGGTCGTCATCCGCTCCCAGGTCCCGTACGCCCTTGGGCGCGCAGAAGGAATGGTAATCCCGCGCCACGTGGTTGGGCACGAAATCCAGGATGACTTTCAAACCCGCCCTATGCGTGCGGGCAATCAGCGCCTCGAATTCCTTCATCCGCGCCGCCGCCTTGTCCGCCAGATAGGGATTGACGTCATAGTAATCGGTGATGGCATAAGGGGAGCCCGGCTCTCCCTTTACGAAGGCTTTTCCCCGCGCGTGGCGAAGGACGCCCGTGTACCAGACGTGGCTGATGCCCATACGCGTGAGATAGTCGAATTCGGCCTGTGTCCAGTCCGAGAACTTGCCCTTTCCCCACAGCCGGGGGAGCACCTGGTAGATGTTGAACTTTGCCATACGAAACAGGCCGGGAACCAGTCCCGGCCTGCAAATATACGAAATTATTCCGCTTACTGGTTGCCGCCGCCGGCATTCGGATCCGTTTCGTCGTAGGTGATGTAGAAGTGGGAGTTTACGCTACGGACCTGATCGATCACGCCGCCGTCGATGGGGTGGTTGACCACGTTCTGGTTGTTACCCCGGTCGATGATGCACATACAGGTGGAACCGCCACCGTCCATGTTGAGGGCGTACTTGATGTTGGGGAAGTGGAGCATGATGAACTCCGTCACCTGGGCAGCGGACATGCCCACGCCCATTGCCTGACGTCCGTCGATGGTAATCAGCATGCATTTGTCACATCCTTCGTGGTCGGGATTGTCTTCCACGAGGGCGACGACCGTACGGGGATGGGTGTTGGTCTGGTGCTGAATCGGGTTCTCCGAGTTGCCTTTGGTCTTTTTGTAGTTCGGGGGATCGGGACTGTCTTCCATCCTTTTGACGAAGGTGGTGCCGAATTTGATGCCGTCATACACGAGCAGGGGACTGCTGCTGAACAGATTGGGCCAGGAAGGAGACTGCGCACGGTAGTACTCCCGCTGGGCGGCGACTTCCCAGGCATCGGTGCCTTTGAGCGTCACCTCGTTGAATCCCGGGAACAGAATCCGGATATCCTGTCCTTCGCTGTCGCAGACCACGCAGGCCTCGCTTTTCCACTGCGGAATCGGCGTGCCAGGGATTTCCCTTCCGCCTGCGAGCGCGTGGTAGAGTCCTTTGGCGCGGACCCAGACCGAGGCGGCCTCGTATGCACCGTTGACGCAGGCAACGGCCCCCTCGTTGACACGCATGTAGGCGAAGACCTCATCGGTGTACCGTTTGGTGTCCGTTCCGCCGACAATGCCTTTGTTCATGGTCAGGCGGTTTATTTCGTCCTGCGTCAGGTCTCCGGCCACGCCGCCGCCGTTTCCATAGTGGAACCGGAGGTGGAGCCGGGGATTGGTCATATCCATTTCCAGGACATTGACATTCTGCGCAACGCCCGTCACGTCGAGGTCGCGTCCGGAGAATTTCTTCCAGGCCAGGCCGGGACGGACCGTGTCAATCTGCCAGGTGCCGTCGATGACCGGAGCGGCATCGGTGGGGTTGGTGTCCGGGGGAAGGAAGTGGTAGTTGCTTTCCTTGTCCGGAACTTTGTTGCAGGCCATCGCTCCGCTCAGGAGGAAGAGGGCTGCGGTTATCATAAGAATCTTTTTCATACGTTTCTTCCCTCCTATTTCAAAGTAGGTTCGCTGCCGCTGAGGTTCCATATGCCGGTATCCCAGTTGAGCAGGACGGCCAGGTTGCTGATGGTGTTCCCGGCAGCCGCCGCCTTTGCGTGATAAGCGTAACAATTGGTGTTGGCATCGCTTCCCTGTTTGGCAAGGGGCGCGGATGCGGAGACGGCGTCCTGGTCGATGAGCGTGTTCCCCTCATAGGAACTGAACGTCATATCGCCTTTTCGCCAGCAGTTATTCAGGGTGTTTTTGATGTAGGTGTAGCCGACGATGGCGCCGGAACTGCCGCTGTCAAGTCCCATCGAGGTGCCGCGGATGGCGCCGTTCCAGGCGATGCAGCCCGTGACGGTGATGTCGCTGATGGCGGATGCGGCGGTCGCCGTGGCGTTCCAGCCGTCGTGCGAAGCCATGCCAACGATACCGCTGGCGCAGCGGGCCGCGGAAACGGAGGCCTTGCTGTAGCAGTTGATGACCTTGCCGGTGGTGTTCGTGTAGGTGCTGTTGAGGTTGCCGCTCTTGATATTGCCTACGATACCGCCGGCCTTACCGCCCGTGGCCTGGATTGTGCCGGATGACCAGCAGTTGTTGATCTCGCCGGCGTACATGTAGGCGCAGATGCCGCCTGCATGGTCGCCCGAGACGGCCGAAACATCTCCGGTTGAACAGCATTTGCTGATGACGGTGTTGCTGTTGCAGGCTTCAACCAGGCCGACAATGCCGCCCACATTCTTCTCCGCTTTGATAATGCCGCCGTTGGTGCAGAAGGTCACCCGTCCGCCGGGATCCAGATGGCCGACAATGCCGCCCACCCGTTCGCCGACGGCTGATCCGGCAGCGGAGGAGGTGACATTACCGGTGTTCGTGCAATTCGTGATGGAAATCGCACCTTTGGCGTAACCCGCAATGCCGCCGATCAGACGGACGCCATTGATGACGCAGTTGTTGGTGCAACCGGTGATGGTCGAGCCGTTTTCGATCCTTCCGGCTATGCCGGCCGCGCCTTGTTCACCGGATGACGTGGAACTGTTCTGGGAATTTACGGTGCCGGAGACCTCACAGCCGGTGATGGTCGCGTTGGCGGCCACGCCGAAGAGCATGCCGCAGGGGGCTGCTCCCGTGGTGGAAATCTTGCTGGCGCCGGTCACCTTGACGTTGCTGACGGTCGCCGTGATGGTCGATCCCGAACCGGCAAACGCGCCGACGATGCCGCAGGTGCTTTTCGAGTTTTGGGAAACCGTACATTTTTCGAAGATTACGTCTTTGCATTCGCCGTTGAGTACACCGAAGAAGGAGGAATAAGTCCCACTGCCCATCTTGAGGTTGGAAATCTTGTGGTTCGCACCGTCAAAGTGGATTTTGAGGCTGTAGGGACTCTGGATGTTGAGCGGATCCCAAGCAGGCAGCAATTTGGCGTCAATGTCCTTGCCCAACTTCACCCAGTACTCGTGTCCGGGCGTCATCAGGTTGTACTGCGGGTGCATAGAGCGCAGGTGACGCAGGGAATCGACGATAAAAGGATCGTTTTGCGTGCCGTTGCCGCCGGCAAAGCCGGGATTGGTGAGCGGGCCCACTTCGCCGCCGTGGCCGGAATATTCCGCATAATCTCCGCGGGCGAACTGCCAGTTCAGGATGGGTTTCCCGTTGGTCAGCGTCGCGGACCAGTTGCTGCGCAGTTCGGCGCTCCAGGCACCGACGATGGCTTGCAGCTCAGCCGTCGATTTTTTCTGGACGTCGTCCTCGTTGCCTTTGTTGCCGGACAGTGCGATGTCCTGGAAATAGTAGGCGTTGCTCACGCTGCTGCCGGAGACTTTGTTTCCATAGACATAGCCGACTGTCTTGCCGGATACGCCGCTGTTCCAGGCGATGCAATCCGAGAGAATGCCGCCGTTGAGGTTGCCCACCAGGCCGCCGCCGTAGAAGTTCTTCTCGGCGTCTTTGTTGGCCATCACGTTGCCGCAGGCGTAACTCCGCTCGATCTTCGAGCCGCTTCGTACCTGTCCGGCGAGGCCGCCCGTGTGAGCGCCGCTCACATCCACGATGGTGTAGCAATCCGAGATGACGCAAGGGGTCATGTCGACCATCTTGCCGAGTTCACCGCAGATGCCGCCGGCATTCGACCCGCTGGAAGCGACGACGGTACCGGTGACATAGACACGTTCGACCCGGCCCGTAAACGTATCATCGGCGGGGCCGGCAAGACCCACGTAACCGCCGATGACGCCGCCGGCATTGCTGCTCTGGACGGTGGCGTTGTAGAAGCCCACGTCGTGGCAGGCGCCGCATAGTACGCCGAAGAAACTGCCGTATTTCTGGGTGGTGACGGTCAGGTTGAGAATGATGTGGCCGCCGCCGTCAAAATCGATGAACTTCGAATAGGGCTCGTTCGGGTTGAGCGCGCTCCAGCTCTCTCCGTCCATATCGATGTCGTTCTTCATGCGGAAGTAAACCATATCGCCCTCGACGAGTCCGCGGGAGATATTCTTCATGTGCTGGGGCGTGCAGAGTCCATAGGGGCTTTCTTCCGTGCCGTAGCCGTCGTCGAAAAGACCGCCGCGACCGGGTTTTCCGCCCTGGTCTTCACGCTCGAAGCCTTCGTGCCAGTAGGAATCGAAGGGGTTGTATTTGCTGCAGGAACCGCTCAGCAGGAGGACCGAGAGCGGGGCCAGGCAAAGGATTCTGTAGAGTATTCTTTTCATATCTTGTCCTCCATCGTTTACCATCCGGGATTCTGTTTGACGGCACCGCCGGTCAGTACGATATCCTCATTGGGGATGGGGAAGAGGTAGTCACGCTCTTCGTTCCACTTGCTCATCGCCTTGAGGGCCTTGAAGAAGACCAGGTTGCCTGATTTTCCGCTGGGGCCGTTGAGGGTGATGGCGTCGCCGATCTGGATATACACCGGAACGGAAACATCCGGGCGTTCTCCTTCATAGACGCAGATGTCGTCATTGCCGTCTCCGTCCACGTCGTAGGCTTTGTTCAGCTTGTCGGCGGGGATGTAGATGCCCTCGAAATCCTGGTCGATGCACTGGCCTTCTTTCCAGCGCATCAGGTCATAATAACGCTGCTGCGACTCCTGGACGAGTTCGATGTTGCGTTCCCGGCGGATTTCCAGAATGACGCCTTTGTTGGGAATGTTGAGGGAGCCGAGATAGCCATAGCCGGTCTCCGCGGCGCAGAGGTAGGGATCGGGATTGGCGTTGGCGTCGTCCATCTTCAGGTAGGCCGTCTCCGCAAAGCCTGCGCGGGAGCGCAGTTTGTTGATGGAGGCGTCCAGGTCTTCCTGCGTAAGAACGCCCAATTCAGCCTTGGCTTCCGCGTAGTTGAGGTAAATCTCACCCAGACGGAAGAGGGGAAGGTCGTTGTAGGCGTGTTCCGTGCTGGAGAAATACTCGTCGTGGATGTATTTCTTGGGCTGATAACCCGTCAGGCAGCAGTTGTAGTTCAAGCCGTTGCCGATACGGATGGTCATGGCGAGGCGACCGTCGCGGTTCTTGATTTCGTCCTTGAACTCCATCGTACTCCAGGTCGGGTTGACCGAAGGGTCGGTGAAGCGTCTTCCGTCACTCATCAGGTAGGTGTTGATGAACTTGCGGACGAATCCGGCACGGCCCTGGCCGGCGGAGTTGAAGGTGTTGTAGACGCCGTTGTTCAGGTCCACCGAGCCGCCCACGTAGTTGCGGGCGAGGATGTATTCCTTGCAGGCGTTGGGGGAGACGAACATCTGGCGATAGTCGTCATAGAGGGAATAACCGCCCGTGATGAAGCATTCGGAGGCTTCAACGCTGGCTTCGAGGTATTTATCGGCGCCTTCAAGGCCGCGATACTTGCGGTACGTTCCCTCGAAGAGTCCTGCACGGGACTTGAGGGCCTGCACCGTCCACCAGTGGACGCGGTACACTTCCTTCTTGCTCTTGGTCTTTTCCAGACAGACGAGGGCGGAATCCAGGTCCTGCATGACGTGGCTCATCACCACCTCGCGGGAATCGCGGGGTTTGTAGAGGATGGCGTCATCGGAAGCGGGCACATGGTCTATCCAGGGCACGTCGCCGAAACGTTTGACTTTCTCAAAGTAGAAGTAAGCGCGGAAGAACAGGGCGATGCCCCGGTACTTCATCACAGCCCGCTTGTCGTCGCAGTTGCCCAGATGCTCCAGGAAGAAGTTGATCTGGCGCAGGGCGGTGAAGGTATAGCCGCCGCCCGTTTCGGGAACGACCCGCTGTCCGCTGATTTCGTCATCGAGCGGCGTCCAGATCAGGTTGTCGCCCGTCTCCTTGTAGATGGCGGTACCGCCGGGGAGGACGTTGTTGTAGAAACGGTTGGAGTAGAGTTCGAGCTCTTCCTCGGTCCGGAAATAATTGTCGGGGGTCAGTTTGTCCACCGGCTTGATGTCAAGCCAGTCTTCGCAGCCCGTCAGACAAAGGCAGGCGCCAAGGGCAAACAGAATATGTTTAAACGTGTTTTTCATCTTGCGTCCTCCCTTTTTAGAATACAACATCGATACCGAAGGTGAAGGTCATCGCGTACGGATAGACCTGGGCGCTGCTGCGGCAGTTCTGCCAGGTGTTGGAAGCGCTGGCCTGCTCGGGGTCGATATAGCGGCTCTTGAGGGCCGTGAAGGTCAGCAGGTTCTCACCCGAGAAGAAAAAGCGGATCTTCTGCAGATGGATGGCATCCATCCATTTTTTTGGCAGGGAGTAACCCAGCGTAAGGTTCTTCAGGCGCAGATAGCCGAGGTTCTGGAGATAGCGGTCGTTGATTTCACTCAGCTCACGGTTCTCCTTGTTGGCCACATAACCTCTCGGGCGGGGCAGGTAGGCGTCGGGATTGCTTTCCGACCAGACCTTGCTCATGAAATCTTTTCCGACAAAGGAGGTATACGGACGGGCGTAAGGCCCCCAGAAGAGGGTACAGTCCATACCGGGATACCAGTTCTGCCAGCCGATGCCCTGGAACATCATCGAGAAGTCGATGCCTTTCCAGTCGAAGCCGAGGGTAAAGGAATAGTTCAGGCGGGGCAGGGAGTTGCCGATGATAACCATATCCTTGACGTCGTTGGCACTGGTGGTCTTTTCAAGGACACCGTTGCCGTCGAGGTCGAGGAATTTCACGTCGCCCGCGTGGACGCCGGGATCCACCGCAGACTGGTTGATCAGGGTGTTGACGATACGCTGGTCCACAGGGTAGTTGAAGGCCTCTTCATCGGAGGCGAACAGCCCGCCGGTCTTGTAACCCCAGATGTCGCCCAGTTTCTGGCCTACGTAGGGGTCGGAGAGGGTCTTGTTGGGGTTGTCGAAGCGGGTGATGAAAGAGACGTTGTCGCCCAGGCCCGCCGTTACATAATAGTGGAACGGATCGCCCGCCACTTCGTGGCTGTCGTTCCAACTGACGGAGAGTTCGCCGCCATAGGTGCGCAGGTCGGCCGAGTTGTCTTTCGGGGCGGTGGCACCGTAGGTGGAAGGCAGAGCCTTGGCCTGCATGATCATATCCTTGGTGTCGCGGATGTAACCGTCGATGGAGATGGCGAGTTTGCCTTTGAACATCGTCAGGTCGACACCGAGGTTGCTCGTATAGACCTTCTCCCAGCTCAGACTGGTCGAGTTCGGGTTGGTCTCCTGGGCGTAGTAGGCTTTCTGGTTGTCCTCGAAGGCGTAGTTCATCTGCGAACTGGTGGAGATGGTCTGGACGTAGTCATAGTAGCCGACGGCCGCCTGGTTGCCCAGTCCGCCATAGGAGAAGCGGATCTTGAGGTTGTCCACCAGGTTGCGGGCGGGTGCAAAGAAATCCTCTTCGCTCAATCTCCAACCGAGGGAGAAGGAGGGGAAGAAACCCCAGCGATGTCCGCGGGCAAAGCGGGAGGAACCATCGTAACGGCCGCTGACCTCGACGAGGTAGCGGTCTTTCCAAGAGTAGTTGCCACGGAAGAAGAAACCCATGACCACATAGCGGTCCTGTCCGCCGGAAGTGTAGTACTGGTCGCCGACGGCGAGGTTGAAGTCTGCCAGATCGTCGCTCAGAAGACCGTAACGGCGCATGTAGTTCTTCTTGTAGTACATGTTCTCGTAGTTGAAACCGGCCATGACCTTCAGGTCGTGGTCTCCGGCGAACTTGTCCTGATAGGTGGCGAAAACGTTGGCCACGTGGCGCTGCGAGAGGTTGAAGGATTCCTGGATCTTGTTTTCCGTGGCGGCCAGGTCCATCATGGAAATCACGCCGGGCTCGCGGGAATAGGGGACTTCCACGAAACGGTTCAGGTGGTTGTTCTGGAGGTTCGTGAAGGTGTAGTTGAGGTTGATGTCCAGTTGTTTGATAGGCTTGATGACGGCCTCGCCCTTGATGCGGAACTCGTTGTAACTGCTCTTCATCTGGTGCTTTCCGTAGAGGGCCATGGCGCTCACGCCGTTGGTGACGGTGTGACTGTTGTCGTTCCAGACGTTGGTCCGATACACCAGCGTGCCGTCGGGATGCATCGGGACGATGCTCGCGAGGGCGTTGAGGAAGGTGTCGTTGTAGTAATCGTTGATGCTGGAGGTCGTACCCGGCCAGTCGAAGTTACGGGAGGAGAAGTTGGTGTTGAGGCTCATCTGCAGCCAGGGCTTCACGTCCGCCGTGACCTTGCCGCGCACGGTGTAATGCGTGTAGCGGTCGGGGTTGATGCGCATCGTACCCTTCTGGTCGTAGAAGTTGCCGGAAATGAAGTATTTGATCTTGTCCGTACCGCCCTGGACGCTGAGGTTGTGGTCCCAGGTGGGGCGCAGGTTGTCGTAGAGGAAGTTGTACCAGTCGAAGTTGCCATAGTACTTGTACTGGCCGTCTTCGGTCTCGACCACCCAGGGGCGGGAGGCCACCTCCGTCTTGTCGTTGCGGCGAATCCACAGTTCGTGGTAGTCCTCGGCCGTATAGGAGGTCATCGGCTGGCCCTGATAGGTGCGGCCGAACATGTCGAGGATGTAGGCGTGGTTGTAACCCGTGGTCTCGAAGTCGGTGCAGGTCGTCACGTCGCCGAAACTGAACTTACCATTGTAGGTGACCGTGGCCTTGCCTTCGGAAGCGCCCTTCGTGGTGATTAGAACGACGCCGAAGGCCGCCCGGGATCCGTACACAGCCGCCGCGGAGGCATCTTTCAGCACGGAGATGGACTCCACGTCGTTGGGGTTCACATCGGACATATTCATCTCAACGCCGTCCACAAGGATAAGCGGACCGGTGGAGGAGGCGATACTCGTGACGCCGCGGATGTTGACCACCGCGTCTTTGCCGGCCTGGCCCGAACCGAAGGTGATGTTCACGTTCGGCATCGTACCCTGCAGCATACCGCCGAGGGTGGAGGACTGGCGGCTTTTGAGCTGCTCGGAATCCACTACGGCAACAGCGCCCGTCAGGTTGACCTTCTTCTGGGTGCCGTAGCCGACGACGACGGTCTCCTGCAACATAAGGTTGTCAGGCTTGAGGGTGACGTCGAGGACTTTTTCGTCGCCCACCGTCAGTTCTGCGGTGGCGAAGCCGATTGAGGAGATCTCAATCACGTCTCCCTTGACCGCATTGATGGTGTATTTGCCATCGATGTCCGTAATCGTTCCGCTGGTCGTCCCTTTGATCAGGACGCCGGCTCCGATGACGGGTTCACCCGTATCGTCGGTGACCGTACCGCTGATCGTCTGTGCGTCAAGGGACAATGCGCCCAGCCAGCCGAAAAGGATACACACCATCCACAATCGGATGTTGGTTAATGGTTTCATAGGTGGTTATTAATTATGGTATGTGTTGTTACTTTGTGGCGTGTACACAATCGTGCAAAATTAGTAAAAAATTTAATTTATTCTATCTTACTTACAAAAAAAACTGCGGGAAGTTCTCCCGCAGTTTTTCGTATTTAAAACCGGTGGTGTCCGGCCGTTATTTGAGGACGGGGAGGTCGTCGGAGAAATCCCAGATTTCGCTGCTCCAGCCGAGGGTGGTGAAAGCGAGCTGCGAAAGGGTCTTGCCGGCTTCGACTTTGCCGTGATAGGCAAACTGAGGGTAGTTGTCCGCTGCCGAGCCGACAAAAGTGTCTGTGGTCGGCCTTAACGTCGTCCCGTCGTTCTTGTCCAAGACAACAAGCAGATGGTTGCTGTCAACATCCGGGTGATTGTAATCGGCGGCAGGAACCCACCAGGCGGTAAGCGCCATGTCGGGGTTGCGGTAGTTGTTGGTCAGCGTGGCGCTGGGATAGGCAACTCCGATGACGGCCCCGCTGCTCCAGTTTTCGACTCCATAGGTACCGGGAGTTACAGCCGTATTCCAGGCAGCGCAATCCTCAATAGTCGCGGTGGTGTTCATAAAGCCGACCAGTCCGCCGGTCGCAAACGAACCCGAGACACTTCCGCTCGTATAGCACCTTGAGATGGTAATGATGCCGGAGTTGACCTGGCCGACCAATCCTCCCTGGCGCTGGTTCGTCTCGATGAGGTTGCCGGTGACGTAGCAATCGGAAACATTTACCGTTCCGGCCGCATTGGCGGCGATGCGCCCGATGAAGGCGCCGCACTGGGTGGAACTGGTCGTGACAACGCCCGTGGAATAGCAACGGGAAATGTTGGCCGTTTCATTTTCCGAGGGGTTGACGGAGCCGGCAAAACCACCGACATAACTGGTATTGATGGAGATGTCGGCGACAGAAGAGCATTTTGTCAATGTAGCACTCTTGGTCACCATTCCGACGAATCCGCCAAAATCGACACCTTCTCCCTGCGCTGAAGTCGTTCCGACCTTGGAAACGGTCGTTGACGCGGAGCAGCCCGTAACAGAGCCTTTTTCGGCCACACCGATAAATCCGCCCGTTTTCTGCGTGCCGGAAATGGCCCCCGTAGCCGTACAATTTTCAATCAGCGATCCGGAAGGGGTGTATCCGGCAAAACCACCGATATGGGAGCCCTGGAGGGACGTGGCAGCAATGGCTGCATCGGAAGCGTTGACGGAGCCGGTGTTGTACCCGACAAAGCCGCCAATGTTCAACTGAGCGTTGCCTTGCGTATTACCGGCGCTGATGCTGGCATAAACCGAACTGCGGGTATCGCCGTTGTTCGTAATCGTGCCATAGTTCACGCCGGTGAATCCGCCCGCGTTGTACACTTTGCCGGAAGCAGGTGCGGAAAGGGTCAGGCTCACAGGGGCTTCGGACGTACCCACCGAACATCCTTTCACCTGGACGGAGGCCTGAATCTGGCCGATGAAACCGCCCGCGCGAACGTCGTTGTTGTTGGCCGTTGCGTTGATTGCCGCGTCGTTCACCCGGCAGTTGGTAATCGTCGAGGCAAAGTTGCCGGTAGATCCTATAAGGCCGCCGACATAGCGTTTCCCGGAAACGGTTCCGCCGGTGAAGATGCAGCCGCTGACCGTGACCGATTCGTTGGCAAAGCCGATGAGTCCGCCGGAGGTACTGGCGTTGCAGTTTACGTCCGTGCCGGAAACCGTGCAGTTGCTGATCACGGCGCTCGTGCCGACTTCTCCTTTTTCAATGTTGCCGACCAGACCGCCGATGTTGCTTCCGTTGCTGGTGATGCTTGTGTTTGAAACTGTGCAACCGGTCATCGTCGTGTTGTTGGCCCCGCTGTCGGTCTTGGAGTTGATGTTGCCGATCATTCCTCCGACATTGCTGCTGGAGGCGGCATTGACGGTTCCGTTGCTGACCGTGACGTAGCTGACTTCATTGTTGCTCTGCTGGATGAATTCGGCGAGAATTCCCCGGGTGGAAATATTGGAATAATCCAGTGTCAGGTTCCTGGCCGCTCCGTGGAAAACATAGAACAAAGACCCGCTCAAGTGGCTGATCGTCTTGTTGTTCCCATCGAAATCAATCGCTCTGTAAGGACTGGTCGAGTTCAGTTGCGTCCAGGAGAAACCGGTCATGTCGATGTCGTCAATCAGCTTGAAGAATCGGATCGAAGAGTCGAGCAGGCTGTTGACCGCCTGGAGTTGATACTTGTCGCCGATGAGGTAGGGGTTGGCGGAGGTTCCGATGGAAGCCGTGCCGGGGTTGGCAAAGCTGGCGCTGTTGGTGGCGTCCACGTTGATGGTGTTGACCTTGTTGGCGGTGAAGGTGCCCGCAGGCAGTTCCATGTAGCGGGTGTACACCGTGTGGGCAGTCCCGGGCGCGTTGAGTTTAACCATCAGGGACGTCCCGGCGGGAATGGCGGTGCTGCCGAGGGGAAGGGCGGCAAAGAGATTAAGGACGCCGTCGCTACCCTCGTCTCCGGGTTCGGCAATGTTGATGGTCAGTTCCTTTCCGTTGAAGAAGATGTCTTCGCTGGCGGTGATCTTGGCAGATGCGATGCCTTCAGCGGCTCCTTCAGGCATCTTGACCGTCAGGGCGAGGACGCTGGAGAACTGGTCAAAGATGATGGTGGAGATGTCGCTGATGTTTTCCTTGACGGCAAGGTACTTGAGGTTGCCCAGGTCGGAGTCGGCGGGTTGGGTCTGCTCTCCGGCGGGCGTCTGGTTGTCGGCGATGGCGACGTCGTAGGACGCTCCGGCGGGCAGTTCTCCGGAGAAAACGGCCGCCTGCGTACCGGCACCGGAGACCAATGAAAATTCGTTATACTCGCTGTGGTCGGCGTGGTTGTACACAATCAGTTTGTCGGTTGATTCCCAGGTCGTGGAAAGGAGGGTAGGGACCTGTTTTTCGTTGTAGGATGCCTCGAAAGCGACTTTGGTTTGCAGATCGGCGATCGAAGCGGAGATCGTAACGGCGTTCTTTCCGGCATCGGGAGCGTTGCTGCCGTTGTCAATGTCGTTGCTGAGAACGATTTCTTTGGCACAGGAAGTCAGAAGGCTTGCGCCGGCCAGAATGGCGAAGGTATAGTTCAGAATCTTTTTCATACTTTTTTCTCCTAGTCAGCAAATTCATCATAAATAGGGTTGTTGCCCAAGTCGCTGAGGGAAGCACCTCCCGCGACGGACGTACAGAGCGGAAGATTGCCTTCCAGCGGTATCTGGAGCGCAGTGGGAGCCAGATACTGGTCGTCTTTTTGTTTCATCGGTAAGTTAAAATTTGGTTATTTTCGTGTTGTTTTTTATGCGAGGTTCGCAAAAAATCGCGCAAAGGTAGTAGTTTTTTTTAAAATAACAAGAGGCCGACCCAAACGTCGACCTCTTGTCCCCAAATCAGCAGCTTGTTTGCTGCGAATTTCAACGCAGAGAGGGAGTATCTTCGGAGAAATCCCAGATTTCGCTGCTCCAGCCGAGGCTTTGTGCCAGGGAAGAGACGGTGGCGCCTGCGCCTGCGGCCACCCCGTAGTAGGGCGCCTGGTACTGTGCAGATGAGGAGGTGCCGTCAGGAGCCGTTCCGGAGGGACGGGTGCCGCTGATACCCCAGTTGGTGCCGTCGCAGTCAATCTGGTCCACCATGCTGGTCTGGCAGGATGTGCCGACGGCCGTGTTGGAGTTCAGATAGACCATATCCGCCCGGCGGTAGCAATTGTTCAAAATGTTTTTGAACGAAGTGTATCCGATGATGCCACCGGAAGAGGCGCTCGTAGCGGGTGTGCCGTCGAATGTGATGTGCGGATTCCAGGCGATGCATTTGGATACCGTGTTGCCGGTACTGGTGGAAACATCCCAGACGCCATTGCAGGCCCGGCCGATAATGCCGCCGGTGGCACGTCCTCCGTGCGAGAGGTCCATCGTGGAATAGCAGTTTACTACGCTCGCGCCGGTCTTGAGCTCGCCGACGATACCTCCGTAGACTTGCGTTCCGCTCGATCCGATCAGTTCACCGGCCGTATAGCAGTCCGTGACAACGGCTGCGACCGTCTCGATGATGCCGATCAGGCCGCCCCGGCAGTTGCCGACCCCGGAGATGGTGCCGGAGTAGTAGCACTGGCTGACGGTATTGGCAGTCTTGACGGATCCGATCAGGCCGCCGATATAATTTCGGGAAGGAATATTGACTTCCGTCGTGGAAAAACACTTCGTCAGGTCCGAACCTTCCAGGTAGCCGACAAAGCCGCCAAAAATATTGTTCGATCCTTCAATCAGGTTCAGGCTTCCGGCGGAAGAGCATCGGGTGACCGTTGCTGCGGTAATGGCTCCCGCAAAACCTCCGTCGTTGCCGCCCCTGCAGTTCATCGTGGCGGCAGCGGAGCAGTCCGTTACCGTTCCGGTAGCCAGCAGGCCGGCAAAGCCTCCGGCCGTACTCTGGCCTATGACCGTCGTTCCGGGAAGCACGTGACAATGGCTCGTGACGTGGGCTCCGCCCGCGCTCTGGCCTACGAAGCCGCCCGTGTAGTTGTTGCCCCGGATGCTGCCGGATACGGTACAGTGGTCGGTGAGGGTGGTCTGCCCGTCCGTGTACGTGATGTAACCCGCGAATCCGCCGACGCGCTGACCCTGGACCGAACTCATATCCACGACAACGTCGGAGTACTCGATGGTGCCCCTTTGGAAACCGACGAAGCCGCCCAGTTGAATGGCCGCCCCGACGGTGTTGGTCGAAGTGACATTGACGTAGGCGGTGCAGTGGTTGCCGTCGGCGTCTTTGGTGACCGTGCCGTAATTGACGCCGACAAAACCGCCGGAATTGATGCTCTTGTTGCTAGATGATGCTTCGTCGTAGGCTCCCGTTTTGACATTGACGCTGAGGCTGGAAGTTCCCACGGTGCAGCCTTTGACCACACCTCCGACCTGAATCTGTCCGATAAATCCGCCGATGCGGCTTTCACCGACCATACTGGAAGCATCGACCGTGGCGTTTTCCACGTGGCAGTCGGAAACGACGGCGGCAAACTCACCGATGGAGCCGATCGCCCCGCCGGCATACCTGGCTGTCGTCGTGACCGTGCCTCCCGTATAGAGGCATCCGCTGACCGTAGAGGCGGAATTGATGTATCCGATAAGTCCGCCGACGATGCCGTTCCCGGAAACGTTGCTGTCGGAGACCGAGCAGTCGGACACGGTGACGGCGTCGTTTGAAATGACTCCGATGAGTCCGCCTCCCGCCTCCTGAGTGCCCGTACCGGACTTGGTGACGGGCGTGCCGCTGACCGTGCAGTCGCTGACTTCAATCTTGATTTCGACGGCGCCGATCAGACCCCCCGCACTCTTGCCGGATACGCGGGAGTCGATGATATCGCAGTCGGTAATGGTCACGGTCGTGGTTCCGGTGGTGCCGTTGTTGATGCGGCCGATCAGGCCGCCGGCGTTGGTGGCGGCGGTGATGGTGCTGTTTTTGACGTCCACGTTGGTGATGACGTGTCCGGTCTTCTGGATGTAGTCGGCCAGTGCGCCCCTCTGGGCGTTGGCGTTGCCCGTGGAACCATCAAGGGTCAGATCCTTGATGCTTCCCTTGAAGACGTAGAACATCGCGCCGTGAAGGTTGCTGATGGTTTTGTGGTTGCCGTCAAAATTGACGGATTTGAGGTATCCGCTGTCTTTGTTGAGATAAGTCCACTCGACTCCGCTCATATCCACGTCGTCGATCATCTTGAAATAGACGGTGGCGTTGTCAACCAACACGGTGCGGACGGAGTCCAGCTGATACTTGTCGCCGATAAGATACGGGTTGGCGGAAGTACCGATGCCCGTGGAGCTGGCGTTGGCATAACTGGCACTGTTGGAGGCGTCCACCGAAATCTTGTTGACCTTGTTGGTGGTGAAGGTGGAGGCGGGGAGAGACATGAAGCGGGTATAGACCGTGTGCTCCGTCTCGGGGGCGTTGAACTTCACGAGCAGGGTGGTCCCG
>JAGCXP010000117.1 GCA_017961345.1 Bacteroidales bacterium
CGGCAACGGTGTGTCGGAATAGTTCCGCAGCGACCGTTACCAATAAGCGTTGTGGGACCTGCGGCACTGCTGCCGCGCATTACGCGGCGCGGCAGCTACCGGCACGGGGCGGCGGGCTCCCCGGAAGGGCCCGCCTTCCGCGCCGGTTGCCGTTGGCGGATCGTTGTTGACAGGGAGGATCGGAGCGTGGCGACGCAGGGAGTCCGAGGGGTACGCCCCTCGGTAATTGATTGAGAGCGCGGAGCGTCCTCCTCGCGGGCCGGTTGCCGTGGGCCGTGGGAGCGGGGGCGTGAGTTTGAAACGTCAGGACTTTTGCAGAAAAATCGGCGAAAATTCTGCAAAACAGGGTTTGATGGAGCATTTTGCAGAAAAATCGGCGAAAATTCTGCAAAACAGGGTTTGATGGAGCATTTTGCAGAAAAAACGGCGAAAATTCTGCAAAACAGGGTTCGATAGGGCATTTTGCAGAAAAATCAACAAAAATTCTGCAAATCAGAGTTCCGGTGGCCAGTTTGCGGAATAATCGGCGAAAATTCTGCAAAAACGGGCGAAAACCATAAAACCGGGGATGTAAGGTGCACACCTCGCCGCACCCGGACCTACTTGATGATCCGGTAGTAGTTTTCCTTGCGGGGTTTGACGGTCGGGGGGAAGGAGGCGGGGTAGCCGAGGGCGAGGGCGCCGATGCCGATGAGGCCGTCGGGCAGGCCGAGTTCGCGCATCAGTTCTTTGCCTTCGGGGGTGGAGAACATTTCCCTTTCCCGGTTGATCCAGCAGGATCCCAGGCCGATGGCGTGGGCGGCGATCATCATGTTCCCGAGCACCAGGGATCCGTCACAGACGGAGTTGGCCCACCGGGCGGGGTCGGAGGCGAAGACCAGCACGTAGGTCGGTGCTCCGTAGAAGGGGTCCGAGTCGCTGCCGAGGATGGCCCGGTTCATCCGGGAAATCCGGTCCAGCAGTGCGGGGTTCTGGACAGCCACGATCCAGGGATCCTGGTATCCCATGCCGGTCGGAGCCCAGGTGCCGGCCTCGAGGACGGCGCGGAGCTCTTCGTCCGTAATCTGTTCCGGCTTGTACCTGCGGATGCTGCGCCGGCGCTTCAACGCATCCAAAACGATATTTTCCATATTGCAAATATAAGCGTATTTCGTTGTATACCCGCGCCCGATCGTTTTGAAATCCACCGAAAATCATTATATTTACAAGCTAAATAAATCGACACATAATGAAAAAGCTGATTTCCTCCCTGCTCTTGCTGGCCGTTTCGGTCGCAGTGCTTGCCCAAGTTGAAAAGAAAGAATACACCGCGTTCATCGGTGAGACGACCGTTGAACACCAGGGTTCATATACGCCGTCCTTCAAGGTGGACGGTTCCAACGCCAAGATCCGCAATGTCATCCTGATGATCGGGGACGGCATGGGCCTCGCGGCCGTCAACGCCGGCATGTACGCCAATGGCGGCGAATTGACCCTGACCAACCTGCGCAGCTTCGGTTTCGTGCGCACCCAGTCCGCCAACAACTTCATCACGGACTCCGCCGCTTCCGGCACCGCCTACGCCTGCGGCATCAAGACCAACAACAACTTCCTGGGCATGGACCCGGACCAGAACAACGTTCCCAACCTCCCCGAGAAGCTCGAGCCCCTGGGATTCGTCTGCGGCGTCGTTTCTTCGGACGACATGAACGGAGCCACCCCGGCCTCCTTCTTCGCGCACCAGAACCACCGCAACAAGACCCCGCAGATCTGGGCCGACCTGGCGAACGCCCACCTGGCCTTCGCTTCCGCCGGCAGCATGCCTGTCTTTGACAAGCAGAGCGAGGAGACCCGCAACGCCATCCTCGGCAAGTTCACCCTGGTGGACAAGCTGGAGGACGTGAAGGGCATGGCGGCTCCGGTGCTGTTCCTGCCTCCCAGCGTCCAGCTGGCTGACCGCGGCGACTACCTGCCCGCCACCACCCGCGAGGCCATCGAGTTCCTGTCCACCCAGAAGGGCAGCAAGGGATTCTTCCTGATGGTCGAGGGCGCCCGCATCGACAAGGAAGAGCACAGCAACAACGCCGCGGGATTCGTCCGCGAGATGCTGGACTTCGACAAGGCTGTCGAGGAAGCCATCCGATTCGCCGAGAAGGACGGCCACACGCTGGTGATCATCAGCGCTGACCACGAGACCGGCGGCGTCGCCCTGCGCGGCGGACGCCCGGCAGACGGATACATCCAGACCGCCTTCGCCGCCACCGGCCACACGGCTATCACCGTGCCCGTCTATACCTACGGCCCGAAGTCCGACCAGTTCCGCTGCTACCTGGAGAACAGCGACGTCAGCAACAAGATTTTCGAACTCCTGACTGCAAAATAAACTAATTCTAATATCTCATACCATTATGGCAAATCTTTTTTCTCTCGAAGGTAAGAACGCCTGGATCACCGGCGCATCTTACGGCATCGGTTTCAACATCGCCAAGGCGTTCGTCGCCGCCGGCATCAAGAACATCATCTTCAACGACATCAACGAGGACGCCCTGCAGCGTGGCCTGAACAACTACAAAGAGGCCGGTATCAAGAATGTCCACGGTTATGTCTGCGACGTCACCAAGGAAGACGACGTCAAGGCGCTGGTCGAGAAGATCCATGCTGAGGTTGGCCAGATCGATATCCTCGTGAACAACGCCGGTATCATCAAGCGCATCCCCATGCACGAGATGAAGCGCGCTGAGTTCCAGCAGGTCATCGACGTGGACCTGGTGGCTCCGTACATCGTTTCCTCCGCCGTTCTCCCCGAAATGATGGAGCGCAAGGAAGGCAAGATCATCAACATCTGCTCGATGATGTCCGAACTCGGCCGCGAGACCGTCTCCGCCTACGCCGCGGCCAAGGGCGGCCTGAAGATGCTCACCCGCAACATCTGCTCCGAGTACGGCGAGTACAACATCCAGTGCAACGGCATCGGCCCCGGCTACATCGCCACGCC
>JAGCXP010000118.1 GCA_017961345.1 Bacteroidales bacterium
CGCCGATCTCGAAGTGGAGTTTGACGATGCCGAGGTCGAGGGCGGTGTAGCCTGCCATCGAGAAAGAGGTTTTCGCTTCCACGACGTTGCCGGGGTGGAGGATGAACTTGAATTTCTGCTGGTTGACTGCCGTGGGGGCCAGGAGGGCGGCCTCGAGGCCGTTCCGGAACCACTCCGGCGGGAGGCCTTCGGCGGATTCGTAGAAGTTCTCCGCGGGCTTCTGGGGGTGCTGGACGCCGGGCATGGTGCCGTAGCCTAGAGAAATCACGCAATGGACGATGTCTCCGTCCCGAAGCGTGAAGGTGCCGGGGATCTTCTTATAAGTGAGCCCCACCCAGCAGGTGTTCAGGCCGATGGTCTGGGCCAGCAGGACGATCTGCTCGCCGTAGTAGCCGATCTTTTCCTCGGCTTCCTTGCCCTTCGGGCCGGCCATCACCAGGTAGTTCTGCACGCCGGAGAACTGGCCGTATTTCCACAGGCCGGAGGAGAAGGCCTTCGGCTCGTTCAGGACCAGCTGGATGTTCAGGCCGCTCGCTTCATTGACCCGGTCGATGGCTTCCCGCAGCTGGGCGGCTTTCGCCTTTTCGATGGGCCTGTCCAAATATTTCCGCACGGAGTGCCGTGCCTTGATCGCTTCACTCAGTTCCATAAGTTCGTTTCTAAAATTCGAGTTTTCCGCCGTCTTCCTTCATGGCGGCATATTTCTTCCGATTGAGACGGAAAAGGAGGCCGGGGCGGCCCTGGCGGCCTTTCCGGGCGCGGGGCTCCCCGTCAACGGCCGCAGTCGGCAGGGCCTCCGGGAGAATCCCCGGGAGGATGGAGATTTTCTGATACACGGATTCCGACAGGGAGCCGTATTCTTCGACGGGGGAGGCCTCCTCCAGGATGCCCGCGGCGAGCAGTTTCCGCTGGAAGTTCCGGCGGTCGAACTTTACGCCGAGGATAGCCTCGTACAGGCGCTGGAGGTCGGGGATGGTGAATTCGTCGTCCAGGAGGTCGAAGCCGACGGGCTGGAAGTGGATGTCCCGCCGGAGCCGTTCCATCGCCGCTTCGAATATCTTCCGGTGGTCGAAGGCGAGGGGAGGGAGGGCGTCGACGGGGAACCAGGCGGCCTCGTCGGCATCGTCACCGCCCACGACCTCGGAGGGCTTCACGAGGGCGTACCAGGCGATCGTGATCACGCGCTCGCGCGGGTCGCGGTCCACGTCGGAAAAGACGCCGAGCTGGCCGATGGCCGACGGCACCAGCCCCGTCTCCTCCCGGAGTTCGCGGCGGGCGCCCTGTTCGGCGGTCTCGTCCATCTTCAGGAACCCGCCGGGGAAGGCCCATTGCCCTTTGTAGGGCTCGCCGCCGCGGCGGACGAGGAGGACCTTCAGTTTCCAGTCTTCGTAGGTGAAAATGACGCAGTCGGTGGTGACGGCCATATGCTCGTACTTGGACTGGTAGGGGAACGCGGCCCCGGGGACGTATGTGTAATTCTTTCCCATTTCGAGAGCAAAAGTAGGCCTTTTTTGGGGAAAAATCAATAAAATGTGTCAAAATGACATAAAAAATTTGGAAGTTCGGAAAACTCCCCGTATATTTGCGTCGAAATGACACAAATATTTAACCCTTAAACACGCAAAGACATGGAAAAGAAGATTGAAAAGACCAAGGTGTACAACGTCATCATCATGGACCGCAGCGGGTCCATGTGGGACATCCGGAAGCCGGCGATCATGGGCTTCAACGAAGTGCTCGGGGGCGTGAAGGCCGCCCAGACCAAATACGCGGAGACGCAGGAGCAGTTCATCACGCTGGTCCTGTTCGACAGCGCGTCCATCGACGAGGTCTACTGGAACGCGGATCCGTCGAAGGCTGAACATCTCACGACCGAGACGTACGTGCCCGGGTCGGCGACGCCGCTCTATGACGCGATGGGCAAGACGCTCACCAAGCTCGAGCGGGAACTGAAGGGGGACGAGAGCCACTCGGTCCTCGTGACCGTCATCACCGACGGCTACGAGAATGACTCCCGCGAATACGACCTGGCGTCGGTCAAGGCCCTGGTCGAGCACCTGATGGAGCAGGGCTGGACCTTCGCGTACATGGGCACGGACCACGATGTCCAGGGGGTATCCGTCAGCCTGTCCATCACGAACGTGGTGAAGTTCGAGAAGACCGCGGAAGAGACCCTCGAGACTTTCAAGAAGGAGCGCCGCGCCCGCGAGCGCTGGGTCGAGGAGGAAAGCCTCTTCCGGCTGAGCTGCCCCAACGCCACGCTCACGGACCGGATCCGCACGAACAAGGAGCGCGCAAAACGCTACTACAAAGAGGATTAGCTATTGCAAAGACGACGAATGTTCGTATCTTTGTGAAAACTAACACGTTGTCGTATGAAAACGGTCTATGCCAACACCAGCCATCCGAAGCTCGTCCTGTGGTCGTCGGTTGTGGCGTTCATCGTCGGTCTCGCTTGCATGATGCTCTATCTGTTCCAGGCGTTAGACCAGGAAGTCCTTGAGGCTCTCCTGTATACCGCCGGGTTCACCCTTTTCTATGGGGCTTTATTCTTTGGGCAGTACAAGCTGCTGTCCATCACCATCGACGAGGAGGCCGACACCATCACGGACAGCCGGATGAAGAAGTACCCGCTTAAGATCTCCCAGCTCCAGTACGTCGCCTACAAGGAGAGCAAGAAGGGCCGCTTCCGCTCCCTCTTCCTGCACGACACCGGCAATGGTTTCATCGACATCCGGACCAACCGCGCCACGGCCGAAAAAATGGTCGCCCAGATCCTGAAGGTCAATCCGAACGTGGAAGTCCGGACGGAGAATTTCCTGTAGACCGTCATTCCCGGCTTGACCGGGAATCTGTCAAACGAAATGTTTGTCAATTAACGAAAAAGCATTACCTTTGCATCAAGCGATTCTACGGATTCGCTGCTCTCTAGGCTGATGAGTTCTTCTCGTCAGCCTTCAGTATTATATAACAGCCGTATATTGCATCCATCGAAGACCCAGACCCTGAAGGTCAATCCGAACGTGGAAATCAGGACGGAGAATTTACTGTAGACCAAATAATCACTGGGGAAAACTCCCCAGGGATTATTGTGTAATGCTCTGTCTGTCAAAGTGTTACGTTCGGCGTTTCGCGGCGACTAATACATTCGTGTCAATAACTGCATAAATCATTCTATCGTTCTCTCTTTTTCCGCCGGTGGGCGGCAATCAGTTCGTCGATTTCTTCATCGGTCCATTCGTGCGCTTCCTGGGCCGACAGGGACTGGGCCCGGTCAAGGGCTTTTTGCGCGACGCGGGATCTTTTCTCGGACTCGCTGCCATTCAGCGAGATGGGGAAGGGGATGGCCTGCTCCCGGACAACGGTTCGGGCGAACAGGTTGAAAGCGGCATTGGTGCTGAGACCAAACTCTTTGCAGAGGTTCTCAAATTGTTTCTTGATATCCGAGTCAAGGCGGATGGAAATGGCAGTTGTTGACATAATGTATATCAGTTGTATGTTGCAAAGATAGCATATTAATATGATTTTAAAAGGATTTAGGCATAAAACTAACCTATCGCAAAGTGCGATGAGTTCATGATGACTGATTGGTGAAGGGAGCTGCACCCCAGAATGGGGATGACTAGATGCTCCTGGTTTCATTACCGGCCGATTTCACGACCCGTGATACATTCACACAAATATAATGATTTCTGCTGATTTGATAGCCTGTGTCGCGGTTTGGCACATGGAGGTTCTATCTTTGCGGTCGAAGATAGAACCTTTTTCCTATGACAACGATCGAAGACATCATCCGGATTGCCGTCGAGGCCCATGACGGGATGAAGGATATGGTGGGAAATCCCGCCGTGGCGCATGTGCTGGCCGTGGGTCTGATGGGCAAGAACCCGACGGAGCAGAAGGCTGGTTTCCTGCACGATGTGGTGGAGGACTCGGACATCACCCTGGACGATCTGCGGGCCCAGGGGGTGGAGGAGGAGGTGCTCGCCGCGGTGGACCTGCTCACGCATCGGCCCGAAATGAGCTACGAGGACTATGTGAAGAACATCGTCCGCTCCCGCAACCAGACCGCCATCCAGGTCAAGCTGAACGACCTGCACCACAACCTCCATCGCGCCGAACTCGCCCTGATGACCCTGGACACCAGCACCCGTGAGCGTCAGGCCCTCCTGGACGAGATCCTCTCCATCTCCGCCATGCACGACCGCGCGGAGCGGTATATCCAAAGTGCGATTGTGACAGGGCGTGGTCGGTAATGCCGTCATTCCCGGCTTGACCGGGAATCTGGTTCGTCGTTTATCTTAAACCCTATCTTTGGACGAGGTGTACTCTTATTCTCATTAAGTTTTATGGACAACTCTGCTATCGCCTGGTAAATATCAGCTATTTCTTTCCTAACATCTTCCGATAGATCATTGATGGCTTCTAAGTTTTGGTTTTGCTCGGATTGAAGCAGTTTCAGCTGGAGTTCGATGTTCTTAACTTCATTTCTTAGTAGTTGATTATCAGCCACAAATGCCCTCAAAGCAACAAAAGCGTCAATAATAGAAATGCTTACTTGAATAGCTGTTGGGCTGTGAAGACCAGATGACAACATAGCAACTCCCTGCTCTGTAAATGCATAAGGCAGGGTTCTTGTCCCACCCCAACTTGATATTCCATTCTGGAAGAGCAAGAACTCGTCGTGACTCAGTTGAAACATATATCTTTCTGGGAATCTGTCCATGTTTCTTTTTACGGCTTTATTCAGATTACCCGTAGTGACGCCATAGAGTTTGGCAATATCTCTGTCTAAAATGACTCTCACTCCTCTGATTTCGATAATCATTTTGCGTATTGATAACTCATCTGCACTCATAAGTCTTTTCTGTTTTCAGCAAACATAGAAATAAGAGCCGTTTTAAAAAAAGAATAAACGTTTAATATCCAGAATGCGCATGCGGATGATTATAAGGCCGATTTTTGAGGCTTATGACAGGTGCCGGGAGGACCTTTTTACGCGTAATTCCGGAATTATTGCGTAAACATGCCCTCTCCAGTCCGTTCCAAGGCCGATTTGGACAGAAATGCCTAAAACGGATATTGCCCGGAATTGGGCGGGACGGCGGTGGCGCAGGCTCCATGACAGCTTTCAGCGGCTCGCGTAGGCGGGAAGGCGCTTGACGTCGAACTCCGCCTTTTACGGGACCGGCCAGCCGGTCCCATAACGTCGTCAAACAAACTCCGTCATCCCGTTCCGGGACCGCACCTTCCCGCCGGTTCGTCCGGTGCTGAAAGCTGTAATTCCGCATGCA
>JAGCXP010000119.1 GCA_017961345.1 Bacteroidales bacterium
CCCACGCCGGAAGGCTCGAACTGCTGGATGATTTTGAGCATCGCCTCCACCTCATCCGCGTCCGTGGTGATGCCGGCACGGAAGGCCAGGTCGTCCACGAGGGATTCGATGTCGCGGCGGAGATAACCGTCGTCGTCCAGGCTGCCAATGATGAAGGTGGCCACGGCGCGCTGGTGCTCGGTCAGGTTCCGATAGCCCAGCTGCTCCTGGAGGCTCTGGGTGAAGCTTTGCTTGACAGAGAAGGTATTGTACTCGGGGCGTTCGTCCTTGCCCCAGTTGTTTACGGAACGGTTGTAGTACGGGGTGGGATCGTCATCGTCCGAGTAGGAGTTGTAGTTCTCCTCGAGGGAGCCGCCGCTGTTCTCGCGGTCTTCTACCTCGGAGATGGACATATCACGGGGCTCGTCCGAATCGCCGCCGGAAGTGGGCGAATCGTCGATGACCGGATTGTCATTCAACACCTCACGGACATGCTGCTCCAGCGCCTGCACCGGCATCTCGATCAGCTTGATAGTCTGGATCTGGAGCGGCGAGAGCTTCTGCTGAAGCTTCTGTTCAAGTCCCTGTTTGACCGTGGGCATAGCCTATCTCGGATAATTGATCGTCTCCCGGAGGATGATGGCGGTGGGATAGGCCCCTTTGAGCGAATGGTAGATCTTCAGCGCCTCGTCCTTGGTCCGGAAATCCCCGACGCATACCTTGAAGTTTGGGCTCTCGAAAGTCCGATATACGCCGATGCCCGGATAAGCACCGGAAATGGACCGGGCAATGGCCTCGGAGCGGTTCCGGGCGTTCTGGCCGTTTTCGAAATAGACACGGATCCGGTAGCCGGTGAGCTTCTTGGATGCGTTGTTGGACACATAATTGTCGAAGGCGGTGCGCATCGACCGGCTCTGGTTCACGGTAACGCCGGAGCCCAGCACTGACAGGATATTCCGCCCCATCAGGGTGGAGTCCACCTGCGCGGAGCCGTTGTCCACCCGGTATTCCTGCGCCCGAAGCGCCAGGCTCGGAAGCAGGGCGAGAAGGAGTATGACCAATAATCTTTTCATCATGCTATTGACTGAACTGGGACAGGTCGAGGCCATTGAAGGTCAGGACGGTTCCCTTCCCGCCCTTCAGGCTCACCCGTAGTTTCACATCGGCCGTCAAGCCTTCCATCGACCGCCGCGCAGCGATGGCGAGCAGGTCCAGCAACGAGACCTTGTCCGACAGGACGGCCGTACAGGGCAGTTCATAGACCTGCACACTCCGAGCCTGGACGGGCAATTCCCCGGCCGTAAAGTGGGCGATTTCCCGGTCGTAATGCTTGACGACGCCGGAAACGTCCTGCACCGTGAAAGAGATGGATGGATTGTCCAAGCCGAGAAGCAGGACGGCATCCATCGACCGGGCGGAGGTGGGGACCAGATACTTGACACCAATCGACGTCACGCTCAGATCTTTGATCTTCGCGACGTCGCAACTCCAAAGGCCCGCGAAGGCCCCGAGGAGCAGGGCACAGATTCCGATTTTCCGCAAAAACTTCATCCCTTCAACGATGCAATAATATACAAAGATAGCAATTTTCTCAGACAATCACCTTGTTCTTCTTGTACATCGCCCGGAATTCCCGCGGCGTCACCCCGCGCTTGGCCTTGAAGATGCGGTTGAAATTGGACAGGTTGTTGAAGCCGCAGTCATAGCAGATTTCGGAGATGTTCCGGGTCGTGTCCACGAGCATGCGGGCCGCATTACCCAACTTGATGTCGATCAAGTAGTCCGACAGTGTGCGCCCGGTGCGGAGCTTGAAGAACCGACTGAAGGCCGATGGGCTCATTCCCACCATATCGGCCAATTCAGACAGATGCACGGTTTCCGTGTAATGCTCGTCAATGTACTGCTTCACCTTCAAGATACGGCGGCTCTCCGAACTCTTCGCCGCGTGCGCGAAAGAGGTGCTGGCCAGCACCCGCGCGCCCTCCGACGAAGCCAACTCGTTGAGCAGTAGCAGAAACTGCAGGAACTGCCGGAAACGGTCCTTCTGAGATGGGAGGGTATCAATGAGATGATAGACTTTTACGATAGCGGACAACGGGAAAGCCAGGCCGTGCTCCGCCTGCTGCAGCATCCGCCGAATCCCGGCGAACTGATTCTTCGCCAGCTGTTCCGGCGAGAACATGTCGCGGGGGAACTGGATCGTGATTTCCCGAATATCCATGGAATGGCAGTCCCCTTGCTCCCAGGCGTGCTCCAAGTCGTCGCTGCAGACGAGCACAAGGTCATAGTCCCCTATCGTCTCCACGCTGTCCCCCACGATGCGACGCACCCCGGCGCCGCCCTCGATGAAGTTCAGCTCGAACTCCTTGTGCTGGTGCACCGGATAGGTGAATTCGGTCTTGTGCCGCTCTACGATGTAGAAGAAGTCCTTCTCGGAGAGGGGGGTGATTTCGTTCAGTACGTCGCTCATGGAGCAAAGATACGAAAAAATGACTACCTTTGCACAACATGGAATCCGCCTCCCATATCAGTTGGTTTGTCGTCATCACCCGATGGGGGCAGTGGAAAAAGATCTCCGAGCGGCTCACTTCCCTCCGGATTCGGCACTTCATTCCATCGACCTATAACACCCTCGTGTTCTTCCGGACAGACAAAGAGCGGGCCTTGAATTTGGTCAATGCCGGGGAGGTGAAAGGGCGCTTCATCGTGGACCACAGCACCCGGTCCATCCTGGAAGTCCCCGAAAAACAGATGGAAGCCTTCATCAAGGTCGTATCGGAGTATCCGGATACGCCCGTGACTTCCGAGTTTCCGATTAAGAAGGGAACCCGCGTCAGAGTGGTACGTGGACCTTTAAAGGGTATTGAAGGAGAAGTGGAAGAAACCCCGAACGGGGTTCAACTGGTCGTGGGAATCCAGTCGGTGATCTGTGCGAAGATTACGATTGGAAGGGGGGATGTGGAGGCAGTGGATGAAACTAGTGTACCCAGGATATGAAACGATTAGTTCTAGTTTTCGTCGCAATACTTTTCTCGTTCATTCTTGGTTCTTGCCAGGAGAAGATTGATTGGGTCCTGGATATTGATGTTGTTTCGGGCAACATTGAACCGACGGAAGATGGTGAGAGGGTAAACTACGAAGAGATTATGTCCGTCAGCGGGGGGAATCCTCAAGGCGGGGACTCATGGGGCGATTATTTTTTTCAGTTTTCCGCGAATAACTCGAATGTAAGAGTTTATGATTTGGCTACCAAAACATTGGTACAAACTATCAAGATTACTAGTTCTCTAAAAGGATTCGTATCCAACTGCCATTGCAATACCGTTTGTTTTGGGAAAGAGTATTACGATGTAGAAGACATTTTTCCGTTGATTTATGTTTCAACGGGCTATGCTTCCGGCGGTTATACGGGCGCTTTAGTATACCGGATCGTGCAGCATAACGGAATCTTTTTCATTACTTTGGTCCAGACAATCAAATTCCCTGTCGGTAGTTCTTCTTGGACAGAATTTGTCCCCGGAGATGAATTCGCTTATCTTTGCTACACTACGGAAAGGATAATTTATAAAATCGAGATGCCGAAACTCAAAGACGGTGATATAATAATCGGGCCAGATTCTGCCATTGAGACATATCAATTCTCACCGCAACCCGATTGGATGGCCTCTTCGAGAAATCAAGACCGAATGTTCCATCAAGGTAAAATATACGTCGCCTCGGGAGTCCCCCAGAGCGGTGAAGCCAGTGTCCTTTTCATATTGAATCTAGAGACCAAGGAACGAGAAAGAATCATCGATCTTAAAAAAAACGGACTCACAAAGGAGCCCGAGAGTATCTTTATTTGGCAAGGCGATGTATGCATCGCTTTCCTTGATAAAATTGTGAGACTCGTTCTATAAATACCCTTTCACTTTGCGCCAGACGTACTGGCTGACCCGCGCGAAGGGAGACCAGATTACTTCGCGAGGGTAGTAGCGGAGGTTGGAGAAGACGCGACGGTTCTTGCGGAGGAAAGTGGCCCATTTAGTTTCACCGTCGTAGGAATAATTCCGCTTGTCCATCACGCCGAAATTACCCATATTGAAGATATCGTTCACCAGTTTGCCGCCGAGCTTCTTATCTGGCGGGCAGAGAAGGTACTCGTCTTCCAATCCAAAGTTATACTGGACACAAGTCATCACGCTGGCAGTGAACCGCTTCATGCCCAATTGCTTGAGTGTCTTCATTACTGGCTCTCGATCGGCCGGATCCAATGCCCTAAGGACATAATAATAGTCCAGCATCTGACGCATTCCTATGCCGCCTTCCAGATAGTGGCGGAACATGTGGGCCATGCAGAAAACGGCATTGAACTTGGCATCTGGATACGTGATGGTCGTATCCTCACGGATAGGGGAATTCTTTTCGAAAAACCGCTGCAGACGGGCGTTGGAAAAGGGATTGTACATCTTGCTGGGATGGAAATGGATCTCCACCTCCGTGTCCAGGAAGATACCCGCTTTACTCTCTTGGTAGATGATGTCGTAAATGGGGATACCCGCATCCTCAAAAGCCTTGATAATGTCATCCCGCTTCCCGGCAACCCAAAGATCGATATCGCCACACATCCGTCGCTCCGGGACTGGGTGAAGATGCGAGAGACCCGTTCCTTTAAGGATGCAGCCATGAAGTCCCAAACGCTCTAAAAGCACCTCCAATTCAGAAACATGCGCCTCATGAGCATGGTAGATCCGGGCTATCTTCGCCGTGTTTTCATCCCATTCCTTCAGAACCTCCGCCGGAGGCATCTGGTCAACAGGAAGACGATGGATTCCCTCATTCAAAGAGCCGACCAGTGTTTGCCGCTTCGTCCAATAAAACAATTGCTTCCAATCACCCGGCGTTGGATTCTTCTCAAAAGAAGACTCCCGCCCCAGCGAGATCAGAAGCAAGTTCCGAAAAGGATGCATGAATGATTATCTGCGGTCGTCCCAACCAAAAGGATGGTGCGACAAAGGTAACTTGGCGAGCGGATGATAATCCCCTACCAGGCCAATAGGAGTGGCATTGCGGATCTGACTTACGATTTCAATGCAGGGACGCGCCTCACTGATACGGAAACCGTTACCGGCCAGAATCTGCCGATAACTCTCGGTATGCAGTTCCGTGAAACCTTGAGAGAACTCGAACTCGCTTCCGTCAATGGACAGCGTCCGATAGGTACGCTTCTCCCCTTGTACTGCATTCTCCGGCAGACAGTCCGCATTGATACTTAGGAAATAACGGACACGAGCCTTCTTCAGTCCCAGATAACCGGCTACTCGGTCGAAACTCATCACATGGACGATGTTCTCCTGCACCGGGCCGAAGATCCACTGGAGCATGTCATAGAAATGCACGCCGATGTTGGTGGCAATACCGCCGCTCTTGTGGACATCGCCTTTCCAAGAAGTGTAGTACCACTTTCCACGGGAGGTGATATAGGTCAGATCCACATCGTACACCTTATCTGCAGGGCCTTCGTCCACCTTTTTCTTGAGGGCAACAATCGCTTCATGCAGACGGAGCTGAAGGATGTTATAGGCCTTGTGGCCGGTCTCCTCTTCCACCTTCTGGAGAGCGTCGATATTGTAGGGATTCAGGACCACCGGCTTCTCGCAGATGACGTCGCACCCCAGACGCAATCCATAACGGATGAAAGCATCGTGCGTATAGTTGGGCGTACAGATGCTCATCCAGTCCAACGGCTGATCGCTCTGCATCTGCTTGGAGCAGAAACGGTCGAATAGTTCATGCTCCGTGAAAAAGGAACACTCCGGGAAGAAACTGTCCAGACGACCGACGCTGTCGAAACGGTCATAGGCCGCCAGGAGGTTGTTTCCGGTATCCTTGATCGCTTTTAAATGACGGGGGGCGATGTAACCCGCCGCCCCGATCAATGCAAAGTTTGCCATAAGTTATGCTTCCTTCTCTTCTGATTTGGACTTTTTGTCCTTACTCATTTTAAAAGGAAGCAGGTGATGATGATGCTTCTTTTTTCCATCCTCATCATCATTGGCATAACCATAGCCATAG
>JAGCXP010000120.1 GCA_017961345.1 Bacteroidales bacterium
GCAGGCTGTAGGGAAGAAAAACCGCTCCAGCCTGCATTCTGCTTAAGATACCTGGATCAGGATAGGCGGGTCATTTTCGACAGGAACAGCGGGTCACGTTCAAAAGAGAACAACCGGGTCACTTTGCGTAGGAATTTCCATGTAAGAAAATAGCTGATGGATTTGTTGGTTGGAAAATAAACAAGACACCAGGTCAAAGCCTTGATGACATATTAAGCCAAGTAGAGGATTATACAAAGGGGCATTCTTGGAATAACTTCTACAAGAAGCATAAAGTGGTGGCGTTATGTGGCTCCTTCAAATCCGATACGATTACAAGAGGTTTCAGTGGGGAGTTCTACTCCGTAAATTATAAGAACGCGGATCTGATGGAAGCGATGGACACGAAACTAGGGGGTGCCCCAGAAGAGAATTCCAAACTTTTCTGCAACAATCCGATTGGCCATTGTGCAGAGGTGCACGCGGCCAATAGTTTTTTGTTTTACGAACCAAAGACTGCCCTTAAATCTTTCAGGTTTAGCATAGCGTATCTGATACGTTTTGGTGAGCCACGCTCATATTGTATGAACTGTATTGAGCTTTTCGATTTGACCAATGCCTGAAATTAATCATACTGACGCGTATTATTTCAACTCCGATATTGACTGGTTCTGCCGGATCAATGGAGTAAACATCCATGTGGCTTCTATGGGCCATCGATTACCAAGAGAAGTGGAAACGACTTTGGAGGCTGTGTATGAGCAGGTTCCACTGATCGAAATGGCACCTTGGGGAGAAAGACAAGGAGTATGGTATAACGAAGACCTGGTGCGTAGAGTGCTTCGAAAAGCGACTTTTACCCAAGAAGGAGAAGAGATTCAAGAAGCAGACGACATGGAAGTTGCAAGATACCTGGCTACTTTTATCGTTATGGCGAGAAAGGGTTTCTATTCCTTTGCTCCCTTGACAATTGACCCTACGGATAAGAACTACTATCTAATGGCGAAGCCGATGGATTATGTCGAACGGAATATACAGGGGATTTATATGAGAGACATTGAAGGGGTAAATGTGAGAGATATTGACGGACAAACGCCATTATTTCTGGAGGAGATACTGTAGGATTCGCATGTTGTATGCATTTCTGCGTTAATCAGCATCCAGACCTATTTATCTCGTATCGTTGCTGACACTGGCTGGTTGGGTGGTACGACTAGCTCTCCGACCAAGCCGAGATTCCCTGTCAAGCCGGGAATGAGGGTGGCAAGCTCGGAATGATAAGAAGATCCTGCTGCCGCTCGGTCGAAATGACATAACTGACATGATTGACATAAACAAATTCCTAATACTATGAGATATCTTGAACTATGTACTCTGACCGGGTCCCAGATCGAGGATCTGTTGGGACTGATGAAGGAGTTGAACGCCGATATGAAGGTCACTGCGCAGCAGCAGCAACGTTCGGTGGCGTCGCCGGGAACGCGAATTTTCGTCGCTGAGAACGATGCCAAGCACATCGTCGGCTGCGCCACCCTGTGCGTCTTTGAGTCGCCGACGGGCCGCAAGGCGAGTGTCGAGGACGTCGTGGTCCTCCCGGCCTATCGGGGCCAGGGCATCGGCCGCACCCTCCTACAGCGCATCATTGACTTCGCTGGCACCAAGCTCTCTCCCATCGACCTTCGCCTCACCTCGAACCCCGCTCGCACGGAGGCCAATGCGCTCTACCAGGCGCTCGGGTTTGAGAAGCGGGATACGAATGTGTATATGTTGAAGCTGTAGGGCTTCGGCGGCGCGGCGAGGGCATCGGCATCGGCATCAGCGTCGGCATGGACTACAAAGTCTCACCAAACAACATCCAGCTCAAGTCCTCCTTCGAAATAAGCAAGGAGGACTTCGAGCGCGAACTCACCGCCATCCGCGCCCGGCATCCGGACTCCCTCGTCTGGAATAGGTCCATGGATTCGTTGAAGCGCGAATGGGCCGTGCACAATGCGTTCCATGCCCTCGGGTTGGTGCGCCGGCAATCCGCCGACACGGATTTGAATTGGCCGCAACCTTGGTATGTGAGGCTGGGGTATGCTCTGGTCGGGAGGATTGCGTTGAGGGTGATTAAGTAGGGGGGGGACAGATTTCTCCACTCGCTGGCGCTCGGTCGAAATGACAAGAGGAGCGTTTTGAGAGATTCCGGGTCGAGCCCGGAATGACGTGGGGGAGATTCCGGGTCAAGCCCGGAATGACGTTGGGCCCGGAATGAGGAAAGGGGAGCCTTGGGCCTATGCGCGTTTGCCCTTAGCACGGCTGGGGGAACGAAAACGGCCCGAAACGTGCCGCGAGGCATGCTGGAGCACGGCTGGGGGAACGAAAATGGCCCGAAACGTGCCGCGAGACGTGCTGGAGCACTGCTGGGGGAACAGAAATGGCCTAAAACGTAACTGGAGGCGTGCTGAAAGATTTCTCCACTCGCTGGTGCTCGGTCGAAATGACAAAGGGCTGGTGCTCGGTCGAAATGACAAGGGGCCGGCGCTCGGTCGAAATGACAAGATGATTATCGATCAACACATACTCGATGAATTGACCGCGGAGGCGAAGGCGTCGCCGCGGCTCAGGATGAATTTGGATTTGCGGAACAGCCCGGCGGATGGGTCGCAGCGCATGCTGAACGCCATCGAGCCGGGAACGGTATTGCCCATCCATCGGCACAGGACGTCCTCCGAGACGGTGGTGTGCCTGCGAGGGCATTCCGAGGAGTACTTTTACGACGCCGAAGGCCGGCTCACCGACACCATCGACATGGTCCCTGGTGGTACGATCATCAACATCCCCTCCGGACAGTGGCATAACTTGAAGAGCCTGGAGAGTGGTACGGTGTTGTTGGAGTGTAAGGATGGGCCTTGGGAGCCGTTGGGGGAGGAGGACATCTTACGGGTGACAGTTTAACGACAGAAGATATGGACAAACGAGTATTCTGCAAACGCTTTGCAATCTGGACGGCTGTCATTGTGGCGGTCGTCATCGCTACGCTCGGCCTGCTCTTCGGGAAGGTCGTGGAAGCGACGCTGGCGGAGGAGATAGGGAAGTGGGTGCTTATGGGCATTTTCATCGTCGGGATCTTCGAGGTGTTCGCGTATGTTTTGGCGCCGTTCTTCTATCATATGATTTATGACAAGAAGAAATGAGATTCCGGAACAAGCCTGAAATGACAAACAATATGGACTTTACCACGCTTATCCAAAACCGGTACTCGTGCCGGGCGTTCGACCCGAAGCCGGTCGAACAGGAGATTATCGACAGAATCCTGGAGGCGGGGCGGATTGCGCCGACGGCCGTGAACAAACAGCCTGTCCATGTATGGGCCGTGACCGACGCCGCGACGCTGGCCGCGATCCAGGACGTGACGCGCTCCAACTACGGCGCGCCGGTGCTGCTGGTGGTCGGCTGTCGACCTGCCGATGCCTGGGTGCGCCGCTACGACGGCAAGAACGGGGCCGAGGTCGATGCCTCCATCGTCGCCACCTACCTCATGCTCGCCGCTGAGAATGAGGGACTTGCGACGCTCTGGGTCGGTTCGTTCGACCCTGCCGGCCTCGCCGCCCTCCTCCCCGGCACCGACGGCTACGACCTCGTCGCGATGATTAACGTCGGCTACCCGGCCCCCACCAGCGCCCCCTCCCCCCAGCACACCCGTCGTGTGCCGATGGAGGAGTTTGTGACGTATAAAAAGTAGAGCATCCCTCCTTTCGGAAAAATGCTCTATGTAAGATTTTGCCCTTTCTCAAGGGGCTTCCCTCTCATTACTATGCAAAGATAGCACGATTCACGGAATCGGCAAAACTTTTTGAGAGATTCCTCGGGGCAGCGTTGGGCTGATGATAGGGACGGAGGGGGTCAGCACGAGGTATTTTATAGTTGACTGAAAATCAATGAGTTGCAATTTCTTGCGTGCTGAACCCCCTCCTGGCTCACCAGCCAGGGCGGTCCCTGAGCTTGTCGAAGGGCCGCCCGGGGGCCGATGCTTCGACAAGCTCAGCAACCGGCCAGCCCCAAAACCGCATCAAAGGCATCCGTGTAGCGGCGGTTGTGGGTGTCGGTGCCGAGGTAGGTGGTGCCGTTGAGGGTGTAGAAGCCCGCATCGAGCAGTTGTAGGGCGCGGGCTGCCGGCCCTGGCCCATAAAACCCCTCGAGGGAGGCGAGGTTGCGTTGGAAGGCGGCGCCGGCGGAGCGCCAGCGGCGGGAGTCGTCGAGGGTCGCCCAGAGGTAGCGTTCGGGATGGGCAAGGACCGGCTGGTAGCCGTCGGCCACAAGCGCCCGGATTTCCGCGGCGGGGTCGATGTTCCCGATTTTCAGGGGGTTGGAAATGGGCAGTTCGACGAGGATGTGGTTCCCTTCCCACGGCAGCAGCCACCCCTTCGCGCGGGCCTCGGGCCAGGTTTCGGGGATGAGGCGGTATTCCATCGACGGTGTCAGTTGCAACTGGATCCCGGCCCTGTCGATGGCTTCCTGCAGCCGCTCGCAAGCGGGCACGACCGTCTCTGGCGTATTCGGGTACAGCCTCGTCCGATGCGAGGTGCACACCGCCCGCCGGAAGCCGTACGAGGCCAGCTTCCCCGCGAGGAACAGGGCCTCCTCCAGCGTCTGCGCGCCGTCGTCGAGCCCCGGCAGGATATGGCAATGACAGTCGTATGCGGGAAGGTTTTCCATCGGTGCAAAGATAAGAAATATACAACAAAACCCATAGAACTATGATTTACGATCACCTCAAGAACATCAGCCTGTACAAGGGCCTGTCGCCGGCGCTGGATGTGGCGCTGGAGTTCATCGAAACGGTCACCCCCGACATCGAGGTCGGTTCGCACCCGCTGGCCCATGGGGTCAAGGCGGTGGTGAGCGCGTATGAGACGAGCCTCGTGAACGCGAAGGGGTACGAGGCCCATCGGAAGTATGCCGATATCCAGCTCGCGCTCGTGGGCACGGAACTCGTCCGCTGCAAGCCGCTGCCGCAGGTGGTGGAGACCATCCCGTACGACGAGGCCCATGACGCCGCGCGCTACGCCGACTGCCCCGGCGCCGACATGGTCATCGGCGACGGCTACTTCCTCGTCGTCTTCCCGGACGACGCCCACGAGCCCGGCCTCGCCCCCGCCGGCGTCCCCGCCCCGGTGAAGAAGGTCGTGATGAAGGTGCCGATGGAGTAAAACAACCCTGATATAACAACTATGAAACATCTCTGTCTTTTGCCGATCGCGCTGCTGGTGGCGGCGTGCGGGAACGGGGCGCCGAGCATCGACGACCTCGAGGAGGACTCCCTTCCGCTGGTGGAAAAGGTTCTGACGGAGGACGATACGGCAGAACTGTCGCATCGGCTGGACCGTTACACCCTGGACAAGCACACGGATGAATTGACCTACACCGGCACCGCCAAGGTCACCGAGTTCAAGAAAACCACCGCCGCCGACGGCACCGCCCATGTGGACAGCACCAAGTACTACGTCGACGTCGAGATCAACTTCCACGGCACCGACTACGACAAGTACACGGTGAATGTGTATAGGGACGAGTAAGGCTTCTTTGCCTCATTCCGGGCTTGACTAGCGCCTCATTCCGGGCTTGACTTTCCCGTCATTCCGGGCTTGACCCGGAATCTCCCGAGCTTGTCAAAGGCCCGACCCCGGGGTAAAATTCTTCGATTTTTTATAGGAATCCTCCCCGAATTTAGGTACATTTGTGGGTTCGCACACGGTGCGGTCCCACAAATTTTTAGTGCCCCAGAGCCCCCTAGAAGCGGGATTTCACCCACGCGGACGCGGAACCAACTGTATCACAGACAATAACAACACAAAACAATAACGTTATGATGAAAAAATCTTTTTATGAAACTCCGGAAGCGGAGTTGCTGCTCGTGAAATTCGAGGAGAATTTCTGTAACAGCCCTTACGATCCTAATGGGACTGAGAAGGGTAATGAAAGGGATGGAGGCGATGAAGGCTTCTTTTTTGAATAATTTGTAATTTCATGACCATGAAGAAGTCTTTCATTTACTCTCTTGCCGCTGTCTTTGCGCTGGCAGCTTGCACCAAAGAGGCCGATGTCAAGGTCCCTACTGGTGAAACCGTAACCATCATTGCGTCTGTGGATCAGACCAAGAGCACGGAGGATCATGCTTCTTTCTCTTGGGCAACTGATGAGCAGATTTCCGTCGGTACAAGCGATGATGAATACGTTGCTTTCGAAGTTACTGATGCTGCGAACGGCCAGTTCTCGCACACTTTCACCGGAGAGACTCCGAGTCTTCTTGTCGCCGTTTCGCCCGTCCAGGCAAATGCCGACTTTGCCGGTGCTGACGCCTATGAGGTTGAACTGCCCGCGGTATATAATAATTACGACCCTTCAATGGGCGTAACGAATGCGTTGATGATTGGTACCCCCGATCCCAACGTGCCGAACAAGTTCCTTTTCCGTCACGCGGCGGCTCTCGTAAAAGTTACTTATGCGAACGTCCCTGTCGGAACGACGTCTTTTGTTTTCGAGGCAGATGAGAACCTTACCGGCACAGTAACCCTCGGGGGGCTTACGACCAATGATATCGAGATTACCAATGGGAATCGCGAGTTGAACGGTTCTGAAGTTTGGATTAATCTTCCTCAGGCTGTTGCAGTGCCTAATACTACCCTCAGTTTCTATGTTCCGGTTCCTACTGGTGATTATTCCATGCTGAATGTCTACCTGGCTAATGCGACTGGCAAGATTGCATCTACCGAAAAGACCATGGATCGGACTGGAAAAAATCCGCTGACCCTCAATCGTGCCGATGTGTTCACCTTCCCGACGATTACGCTGGATGCAGCCGAAACCCTTGCCGGTGAATGGATCATGGTGGGCAAGAAAGACAACGATTTCTATGCCGCCCAGGCATTCGAGTCGGGAAACAATCTCAAGGGCGCAAGCGTTACTGTGTCCGGCAACGTTGTGTCCAGCGAGACTTACACCCCGGTGAAGATGACCTTCACCTATGTTTCTGAAGGGACCTATGCCGGTATGTACACCATCCAGGATGCCAATGGTAACTATCTCTATGCTGCTTCCGGTTCTAACAACTATCTAAGAGCAGAGGAGGCTATTAGCGAGACGTACCAGCAGCATTACTATTGGGAAATAACCGAGGAAGGTAATGGCGTTTATTCCATTGTCGCTTCCAAATCCGATAACCGTAATGTGCTTCAGTTTAACAGTAATAGCACCTTATTCTCTTGCTATGCTAGCGCTTCTCAGAGCGATGTTATGCTTTACAAGTGGGCGGATGCCAATATCCCGAACCCGCCCTGCGCGACGCCTGAGATTTCCTGCAAGAACAATGTCATCACGATCACGACGGCCACGGCCGGCGCGACCATCTATTACGAGATAGGTCCTGACGAGACGGTGGCCAATCCGACAACGACTAGCAGCGTTTATGATCCGAATAACAAACCTACGATTACTGCCGATGCATATGTGAAGGCCATCGCCGTCGCTGAAGGCTACAGCAACAGCGAAGTGGCTGGCGCTGCTGTTACCTATAAGGCGCCGGTGGTGCTGGCGGGATGGGTAAAGACTGATATTGCGGACTTGAGTTCTGGTGATGAAATTGTGATTGTCGACCTGACTTCCAAGAATGCGATGTCCAATGATAACGGTACGGGGAGCGCTCCTTCGGCGATTGCTGTAACCGTTGCTAATGAGAAGATAACGAGTGAAGTCCCGTCAACAATCAAGTGGATTTTTAATTCCGATAGTCAAAACGGCTACTCATTTAATGTCAGTGGAACTTCTAACTATCTGTATTGTACAGATACGAATAATGGCGTGAGGGTCGGAACAAATCAGAATCGGTATTTCAACTTTGTTTTGGTAGGTTCGAAGTATTTCCTTCAGCATATAGCGACTAGCCGATTTGCTTCCTATAACAAAATGAATGTTGATTGGCGATGCTATACCTCTGTCAATACAAATATTCAAGATTCGGAGGTCGCTTTCTTCAAGTACTATGATGACGGCAAGCAGGAAGCCGGAATCTCCTTCACTCCTGCTAGCGCTACGATCACTTGGGGCGAGACTTTGGACCAGCCTACGCTGAACAATGAGCATGGACTTACGGTCACCTATGCGTCCAGCGATCCGGCGGTTGCTTCCCTGAATGGATCGACCATTGTCGTGAACAAAGCCGGTACGGCTACCATTACCGCTTCCTGGACAGAGCAGGTCTTCGACGGTGTTACCTATCGTGCCGGAAGCACGGACTTCGCCCTTACCGTGAACAAGGCTACGCCTGTGGTTGCTTTCAATAACCCGACTACGACCGTCAACGTGGGAGGTTCTCCCGTAACGAACGTCGCGACCATCACCCCGAATACGCTGGCGGTTACCTATTCTTCCAGTGACGATAATGTGGCTACGGTCACCGAATCTGGTGTTGTCACCGGCATAGCCGAAGGTACGGCCACCATCACGGCGGCATTTGCCGGCAATGACAATTATGAAGCCGCCACTGCCAGCTACGTGATGACGGTCGTGGATAACCGTACCTTCGCCGTCACCATCACCCAGCCCCAGACCGGTGGCTCCTTCAAGGTCAATGTCGATGGCTCCGAAATCGCCACGGGCGCCTCGGTCCAGGTCAACAAGACCGTAACCCTCACAGCCGTCCCTGCTACCGGCTACACCCTCGATGCATGGACCGTCACCAAAACCGGCGATCCTACCACGGTCGTCGCGGTCAGCAATGACTCCTTCACCATGCCCGCGTATGCGGTGACCATTACGGCCAGCTTCAGTCAAGGCCCTCAGACCCTGGTGGCTTCACTCTCCGGAGCGGCAATGCTGAATAATGCTAAATCCACGAGTTATGCAGATGTTACCATAGATGATCCTTTGACGGATACTCAGGGGTATAAGTGGACAGGACGGTGGGTCTATCAAAAAGCATCGGGCGTTTATTATGAGATGGTACAACTTAAGAAGTATGAATCAAGCAACTCAAGCAGATTGGCCATACCTGAATACCCGGGAGCTATAAAGAGCATTAAACTGACCGTTACGTCTGCAAATGCGACAACGAGCGATGGCGCCGCGTGTACTTCTGAATTATATTTCACTCAGTCTTATGCGA
Organism: Bacteroidales bacterium; assembly: GCA_017961345.1. Classification (GTDB taxonomy): domain Bacteria; phylum Bacteroidota; class Bacteroidia; order Bacteroidales; family UBA932; genus Cryptobacteroides. Next base: position 9,122 of record JAGCXP010000120.1, read on the forward strand.
AGAATGGGATTGAAGCTTCGGGCGGCAAGATTCTGACGGGCGGATCTTCGTCTGGAACGAATACGATTGTTTTGGATTTTACTGAGTTGCAGCAGTCTTACACAAGTGGTTATATCGTGGCAGGCGGTGGTGTTCGAATTTGGGGGGTTGAAGTAACTTACGCCGCCACTGAATAGATTACCAACTTATAGGTGAAAGATCCGTTTCAGGCTTCTTTCCTTTAGAACAGTTATCCAGCAGGGGCCTCGCACTGAGGCCTCTGCTTATTTGTTTACTTTGAATTATCGTAAGCACCCGATAAAGTGCCCTTGATATTATCGCAGCGGCTCCAACAACTTTCGTTGAAGCCGCTGCACTTTCATTAACGCGCATTGAAGTCAGCCGACTTTGTTTGGAGTCGTTGAAGTCGGGGACCAGTGCTGAGGAAGAAGCGTGGAGACATCCATTTCGCCATACTCGTATTCCGGGATCCGCCGGATGACGTCTTCGAACCAGGAACGGGGATCGATATCATTGGCCTTGCAGGTGGCGATGAACGAGTACATCATGGATGCCCTGATGGCGGGCGCGTCGTTTCCGCTGCGCTTTCACCATAGGTACCCGAGCAAGTATATGTAAGTAACATGTCATTATATGCAAGTCGCAGCAACTTCCGTGTCAGTTACGGTTAGTTGCTGCGACTTTCAGTTAGTTGCATGCCAGTGACTGTCATCCCGGGAATGGTCGGGCACGCTTTTGGCCTTCTGGGATTCGAAACGTGGCCGACCCGGGTTTATGGATAGGGAGTCGGCCACGTCTGAGCGTGTAGAAGGGCGTTTTCGTGGCCGAGCGATTTGAGATTCCGGGTCAAGCCCGGAATGACGAAGATGAGCCCGGAATGAGGAAGAGAGGCCCGGAATGAGGGAGGTCAGGCCGGGAATGACGGGAAGGTCAGCCTTTCTTCTGCATCTCCGACGGAGTGGCGCCGAATTCTTTGGCGAAGCACCTCGTAAAGTACTTCGGATCGTTAAAGCCCACTTCGTAGGCGATCTCGGAGACGGTCATGTCGGTGTTGGTGCCGTTGCTTAGCATCTCCTTCGCGACGTTCAGCCGGTACGTCCGGATAAACTGCGCAATGGACAACCCAAAGCCTTCCTGGATCTTTTCGTTCAGCATGGCGCGGCTCATGCCTAGGGCATCGGCGAGCTTATAGACGTCCAGCTCGGGGTCTTTGTAGAGTTTCTGAATAGTCTCAAGCAGCTGCGCGGAGAAATCGGAATCGCGCGCTGAGGCGGTGCTGGCCAGCAGAGTATTATGGCTCGCAATCATCTCGTTTTGCTTCTGCAGCAGGGCATTCTGCTCCGCGAGAGCCTCAGCCTTCCTTTCAAGCTCTTCTTTCTGCTCTTTCAGCTCCTTCGTCTGCCTATCAACCTCCTGCTGCAGCAGATCCTTCTTCCGACTTATCGACCTCGTGTACCATCTCACAAACAGGTACACCAGTCCACCAAACACCAGCAGCGCCAGCAGCCTGAACCACCAGCGGTTGTACACGACGGGGATGACGTCCAGCGTCTTTTCGGCCTGGGAGAGGACGTTGCCTTTCTTGTCGACGGCCCTGATCTGGATCTTGTATTTGCCGCCGGGGATGTGGCCGAATTTCACGTGCGTGTCGCGGCCGAAAATGGGCGACCAGTTCTTGTCCATGGGCGAGATGCGACTCTCATACACGATATCCGAGCGCGTGCCGTAGGAGAGGTCCGCGAACTTGAGCGTGAAGTCGTTGTCTTTCTCGCCTTTGGTGATGGTGTCGGTGAAGGCGAGGTTGTGGAACTCGTCCATCGAATAGTAGCCGGTAATCACGACGGCAGGGAGGTTACCGAGCTCGTTGGACGCGTAGCTGGACCGCAGGATGCTGAAACCGCCCTCTTTCTGGCCGATGTAGATCGTCCCGTCGCGGCCCTTGGCGATGCTGTTCTCGCAGAAGGACATGGACTTGAGTCCATCATTCCGGCCGTAACTCGTGAGCTCGCCCGTCTGCGTGTCCAGCCGGGAGAGGCCATTCTCGGTCGTAATCCAGAGGTACATGCCGTCCAGCAGGAGGCCGTTGATCTGGTTGTCGGCGAGGCCGTCGTCCTCGGAATAGACGGTGATGTCCGGCTTCTCGGACAGGCCGTTGTCCAGCCGATAGATGCCGCTCCCGTAGGTTCCGGCCCAGATGCTTTCGCCGTCCGGGACGAGCGACATGCACATCGGAATGCCTTCTATCGTCTTGACTTCCAGGGTTTTCAGGTCAATGATGCGCAGTCCGTCCAGGCTGCTCACCCACAGTTTGTCGTCCACGCGGCAGGCGCCCAGGCAGCCGTTTAGCCGGGGAGAGAATTCCGAGAACGCGGAGTTGCGGAGGTCGTAGAAGTACAGCGCGTTGCGGGCCATGAGCCAGATGTAGTCATTCAGGGGATCGTACACCATCCCGAGGATGACGTTGATGTTCCGGGCGACTTCCGACTTGGACCCTTCCGGAACGCGGACGACGTCCGGGCTGCTCAGGCTTATATAGTTTAGGTGTCCGTCCACGGTGCTCATCCAGAGCCTTCCCTGGCCGTCCTCGCAGAAGGCCGTGACGGAATTGCCCATGAGCGCGGAATTCTCCGTGTTGTAGTTCCGGAACTTCAGGTCGCCCACTTGCCGGCACACGCCAAATCCCGTCGCCGCGAGCCACAGCGTGCTGTTACTGTCGATAAACAGCGCGCGTATAGGCGTTGTCGGGATAGGGGAGGCGGTGGTCTCGACGCGCGAGATATTCGTCAGCTGGAGGCTCTTTTTCTGCAGGATGACGAGCCCTTCCGCTTCGAGGCCCACCCAGATCTGCCGGCCGTGGGTGGCCAGGCTGCGCACGATCTCGCCCGGAAGGATCTGGTTCCCGTAATCATTGGCCCGGGCGCTGTAGGTGTCGAACGAGCGCCGCGCGGAATTGTAGATGCTCACGCCGCCCAGGGTGCCGATGACGATCTCGTTGTCCTCCGTCAGGCACAGGCCGGTGATTTCGTTGTTGGGGAGGGAGTGCGGGTCCGCGTCGGAGTGCTGGAACAAGGTTTTCTGGCCGGAGTTCAGGTCCACGCGGTACAGTCCGTTCATGGTGCCGATCCAGACTTCATTCCCCGCGCGCTGGAAGGCGGTGGCGCGGTTGTCTTCGCCGATGTACAGGTCGGGGAGGACTTCGGATTTGGTGAGGCCTTTGCCCTCGATGGCCCTTACCTTATAAAAATGGCCGCCCAGGGTGATCCACACGGAGCCGTCCTGCTCCACGTCGCCGGCCTTGGGCATCAGGTTGTCGTTCGGGACGTCGCACTCCAGGGAATCCACCTGGATGCGGCGGCCGTTGTCCGCGAACCCGATGCGGAACAGCTTTCTGCCGGAGGTGAACCAGATGCAGCCCTTGTCATCGTTACGGAGCGCCTGTGGCGGATGCGCGCGACGCCAGGACTTGCTCATCCCAGGGAGGTCGTCAAGCGTGGTGTGGGTTTTCAGGTCCATCACTTCCAGGGTGGAGCCGGGTATCCAGAGCCGGCCGTAGTCGTCCTCGCGACACTGGCGGACGATGTCGCCGATGGACCGGTCTCCTGTTTTGCTCGAGAAGGTGAGGAAAGAATCCCCGTCGTAGCGGACGAGGCCGCCGCCGAAGGTGCCGATCCAGGCATAGCCTTGGTTGTCGAAGTAGATGCCGTTGATGTCCTGGTCGGGGAGGCCGTCCTCGCGGGTGAGGCGGTTCACCACCATGTAGTCCTCCGCCTCGGATTGGGCTCTGAGGCCTACTGGCAGGAACAGTGCAATACACACCGTCAGAATAAAATCCACCCGAGTTGAAATTTTTTCCACCATTTATTAAATTTTGTCCACCATAGCTCACGGCAAAGATATGTATTTTTGTCAAAACGACCAAAACAAACAACCAACTAAACACTGATTTATGAGATTTTTCAACGCTTTCCGCTGCCTATTCCTTTCAGGAATGGTGATGCTTCTGGGGGCAAATCTTTTCGCCCAGAATGTCACCGTGAAGGGAAAAGTGTCAGACTCGAATGGTGAACCGGTCATCGGTGTCACTGTCATGCTCAACGGTAACAACACCGTTGGAAGCCTCACGGACGCGAACGGTAACTACTCCATCACCGTTCCGGCCAACTCCACGCTTTCGTTCTCCTGTGTCGGTTTCGCGACCCAGGAAGAGCAGCTGAACGGACGCACGGTCATCAATGTCGTGCTCCAGGAAGACACCGAGTTCCTCGATGAGACGGTCGTCATCGGTTACGGTACCCAGAAGAAGCGTCTCCTCACGGGCGCGACCATCAACATTACCGGCGACGAAATCCAGAAGCAGAGCACGACCAACGCGCTCGGCGCCCTGTACAGCTCCGTCCCGGGTGTGAACATCGTGCAGGCCAGCGGCGTGCCGGGTGCCGGCTACAACCTCACCGTCCGCGGTATCGGCACCACCGGTTCCGCCAGCCCGCTCATCGTCATCGACGGTGTGGCCGGCGGCAACCTCGACGACCTGAACCCCGCTGATATCGAGTCCATCGACATCCTAAAGGACGCCGCCTCCGCGGCCATCTACGGTGCGCGTGCGGCGAACGGCGTCGTGCTCGTCACCACCCGTCAGGGCAAGATCGGCGAGAAGAAGGCCA
>JAGCXP010000121.1 GCA_017961345.1 Bacteroidales bacterium
TCCACGGAAGAAGATTTCCGTGAAGGCCGTGGCCGACGTGATGCGCGACCATTACGAAGGTACGCCCATGGACATGACGCAGGACATCGGCGCGGGCGGCAATGCTCTGCCGTACCGCTGGCGCCCGATGGAATACAAGGCCGAGGGCGGCACCTACCTGAACGAGCGCGCCATCGCCACCCAGCAGACCGGCTTCTGGATGGTGGGCCAGGCGCGTGACTATGTCCCCGACGAAGTGGGCGGCATCCTTTGGTTCGGGACGGACGATGCGGCCACTTCTTATGTGACTCCGATCTACACGTCCATCACCCAGGTCCCAGAGTGTTTCCGTGAGGGCAACGGCGACCTGCTCCATTACTCTCCCACCGCCTCTTTCTGGATCAACAACCGCATCTCGAATGCCTGCTACAAGATGTACAACATCATGGCCCCACACGTGCGGAAGAAGATCGACGCTTTCGAGACGGACCAGATGGAGCGCAAGACGCACAGCGTGGACAGCGCCGCCGTGGTACTGTATAACCAAGTCGTCGTCAAGCTGCAGGACAAAATCGCCTCCAAGCGCGACGTGATGGTCTCCCGCAAGCCGTTCGCCAAGGTGACACGCTATGTCACGGACTACTCCGTGCAGACAGCGCAAGACCAGTTCGCGACCTGGGTCGCCCTGGAAGAGGAGCTCCTCGTCAAGTTCATGGATGGCAACGTGAAACCGCAGAACGACGACGGCTCCTTCAAGCACTCCGATTATGGCAAGGGCCTGCCTGCCAAAGTCGAGCAGCCGGGCTACACGGAGCTCTGGAAGGAAACCGTCGCCCGCGAAGCCGGCGAAGTCCTGAAGGTCAAGGAATAAGTTCGAAGGGCTGGAGGGGGGCCTGACAAGGTCAAACCTTCACCCCGTGAAAACTGAGTGCCCGTATAGGTCCAGCGCCTGGACCCATACAAGCAAAAACACCCACGAAATGCCCGTACCGGTCCCGCTCATGGACCTGTACGGGCACTTGACATCCATAGTCGACCCCTCCCATTTCTACAATTACAACTTTTTGAATATCTTTGTGTTGTACGAGTAATCAAAGACTTTCCTTCCCATGTCCTCGAAGTTGCCTCATATCTTTACCATTCTTATCGCCCTGAGCCTTTTCTGCCCTGCTGGAGCCACCCAGGTGAGGCCCAAGAAAGAAAAAGCGATCATCGATTCCTTGCGGAGCGAATCCACTGAGTGCCGGAAGCATGGGAGGCTGGAGCAGAGCAATGCGATTCTGGAAGACTTGCTCCAGAACTACAAGCTTTCCAAGAGGGTAAGGAAAGATATTCTACAGGGGCTGGCTATCAATGGGCTGCTATCAGATGATTACCTCACTTACTGCCATTATGCGGAATTGGCATATGGCGTGAGTGACTTTTACCGCCCGCTGGCTGAAATCCCGCAGCAGGAGGCGGAACGCCCGGACTTCGACTTTTCCGTGGAGTTCGTTGTCGATTCTGTCCATGTCAATGGAGAATACCGAGGTGGGCTTATCCGGATTCCCGTGTGCATTGGTGGGAAACAGGAATGGATCATCCTGGATAATGGTGCGGCTCAATACAGTGTCATCAGCGAGTCTTTCGCAGAGAAACATGGGATTAAAATCTTAGATTCCAAGGCAAAAGCAACCGGTTCTACCGGCGCAAAAACAGCTTTCCAGATGGGATATGTCGATTCTCTTTCCGTCGGACGGCTCATCTTCCGGAACCTCATCTTTTCTGTACTTCCGGATAGCGCCCTCGAAAACCCCGCTATTGACATGAGTGCCCTTTTGGGTGCGAACTTCTTCCGTTTGGCAGGAGAAATGCATTTCCTTAATGACGAACGTCGCATCGTCTTTCCTGCCCATCAAGAAGATCGTGAATCCAATCTGACCATGAACAGTAAAGACCATCATTTCGCACAAGTTGTCATTTGGGGTGATACCCTCCGTCTTCAACTGGACCTTGGAGCCACAAACACGAATCTCAATGCTTCCTTTTATAAACGAAACAAGAAACGGATACAGGACTCGTATACGAAAGGAGTCAAAACATTCTTTGGAGTAGGGCGGATCCGGGAAGCGGATGTTTATCGGGCGAATGACCTCACTTTCAGCGCATGTGGCGGGACTTTTACCAAAGAGTTGACAGCCATCGAGACGATAGATATGGGAGACGGAATCGATGATTTTGGAAAGCTGGGCGCAGACTTCCTGTTATCCTTCGATAAAGCCGTCATCAACCTCAAGAAGATGTTTTTGTATGTTGAATGATGGCGCGACAGATAGAATTTACAATTTGTCAAAGATTTATGAGAAAACAAAAAGTCACCGATTTCCTTTATTGGTTCACGACGTTCCTTGCGCTCATCTTGGTCGTGGCGAGCATTTATGATGGTCAGGACATTTGGAGAATCGCGTTGAAAACCCTCCTCTTTGTTTGCTGTGCCACGGGGCTTGTCGTCCGTATACTTGAAAGGCGGAAAAAGAAAAGCGAATAATCCAAGAGTTGTTCTGCCAGTTACCCGTACCGGAGAAACAAACACCTTGGCAGAATTTTTGCTATCTTTGGCTGAAAACTGTGATTGACTATGCGTAAATACATCCTGATGATCCTGGTGGCCCTGACCGCCGCCAGCTGCGCCGTCCTCCGGGCGCCTGCCAAACTCGAGCGCTTCGTGGACCGTGTCGAGCGCAACGCCGACCGCTATCGTCCCTACCAGTGGGACCGCGTGAACCGGCAGTATGAAGCCCTGCTTCGGGAATATGTGGCCAATTACCGCACGTACTCCATCGCCGAGAAGCAGCAGGCGATGGCCGCCATCGGCCGTTATCACGGCATCCTGGTGGACCATGGCATCAA
>JAGCXP010000122.1 GCA_017961345.1 Bacteroidales bacterium
GGCGGGCCTGCTCGAGGGCTTTCTCGAGGACCTCGTAGGAGAGGCCGTCCACCTTGATGTCCATCTGGGTGGCGGTGATACCGTCCTTGGTACCGGTCACCTTGAAGTCCATGTCGCCGAGGTGATCCTCGTCACCGAGAATGTCGGTGAGGATGGCGTAACGGTCATTCGGGCGCTCGGCGTCGGTGATCAGGCCCATGGCCACGCCGGCCACCGGCTTCTTGATCTTCACGCCGGCGTCCATGAGGGCCAGGCAGCCGCCGCAGACGGAGGCCATGGAAGAGGAACCGTTGGACTCGAGGATATCGGAGACGACGCGCACGGCGTACGGATTCTCGGGAGCGAGGGGAACGACGGGCTTGAGGGCGCGCATCGCCAGGTTGCCGTGGCCGACCTCACGACGGCCGACACCGCGCTGCGGCTTGGCCTCGCCGGTGGCGAACGGCGGGAAGTTGTAGTGCAGGACGAACTGCTGGTCACCCTGGATCAGGACCTCGTCCAGTTCCTTCATATCCATCTTGGTACCGAGGGTGACGGACGCCAGGGACTGGGTCTCGCCACGGGTGAAGATGGCGCTGCCGTGGGCGCAGGGCAGGTAGTCCGCCTCGCACCAGATCGGGCGCACCTGGTTGCAGACGCGGCCGTCCAGACGGATTCCTTCGTCCAGGATCAGGTTGCGCATCGCTTCCTTCTCGGTATCGTGGTAGTAACGGTCGATCAGCGTGAGCTTGAGGGCATAGGCCTCTTTCTCCAGCTCGGTCTGCGGCTCGGGGATGGTGGCGACGAACTCTTCCTTGATGGCTTCGAAGCCCGTCTCACGCTCCTGCTTGGGCTTGGCAGCCTTGGCCAGGGCATAGCACTTGTCGTAGCAGAAATCGCGGACCGCCTTGCGCAGATCCTCGTCCTGCTCGTCGTGCGGGTAGTCCCGCTTGTTCACGTCGGTGCCCAGCTCGTGCATGAGCTCCTTCTGCAGGCGGCAGTGACGCTTGATTTCCTCGTGGGCGAACTTGATGGCCTCGAGCATGTCGTGCTCGCTGACCTCGTTCATCTCGCCCTCGACCATCATGATGTTCTCCTCGGTGGCTGCGACCATCAGTTCCAGGTCGCTGTCCTTCATATGGGAGAAGCTCGGGTTGATGACGAACTGTCCGTTGATGCGGGAAACGCGGACTTCGGAGATCGGACCGCCGAAGGGAAGGTCCGAGGTAGCCAGGGCGCAGGACGCGGCAAGACCCGCGAGCGCATCCGGCTGGATATCCTGCTCGGCAGAGATCAGGGTAACGTTGACAAAAACTTCCAGGTGGAAATCATCCGGCCACAGGGGACGGATGGGGCGGTCGATGAGGCGGGAGATCAGGACTTCGTAGTCGCTGGACTTGCCTTCGCGCTTCATGAATCCGCCGGGGAAACGGCCTGCCGAATAATACTTTTCCTTGTAGTCGACGGTAAGAGGCATAAAATCGGTGCCTTCCTTGACTTCCTTCGCGGCACATACGGTGGCGAGAAGCATCGTGCCACCCATCTTGACGACCGCGGAACCGTCCGCCTGCTTGGCGAGTTTTCCGGTTTCAATCTCGATAACCCGCCCGTCTGCGAGTTCGATTTTCTTGTTGATTACGTTCATTTCTATTGTTTTCCTTTACGTCTTTCTTCAAAAAAGGGATGGCTCCACCCGGGAACCATCCCAAATCCTTCCTATCGTATGATTATCGACGGAGACCGAGCTCCTTGATGATCTTTCTGTATCTCTCGATGTCAACTTTCTGGAGGTAATCCAGCAGCTGGCGTCTTTTACCTACGAGGCGAAGAAGACTGCGGCGCGTAACGACGTCCTTCTTGTTCTTCTTGACATGCTCCGTAAGATGAGCGATACGGTAGGAGAATAATGCAACTTGACTCTCTGCGGAGCCGGTGTCTTTATTGGACTTCCCGTACTTCTCGAAAATCTCTTGCTTCTTTTCAGGCATTAAATATTCAGCCATCTTGCAAAAAGTTTTTTGTTAATTCCGGCCACCGTGGCCGAAAGCGGGTGCAAAGATAGACAAAATTTCGAAAAGAAAAGCGATAATTATCACATTTTTACGATTATTCCGGGAGCCACAGCCTGTCCACCGGCTGGAGCTTCCGGCTGCGGAGCAGGACATTGTAGCGGTCGATCACCTCATCCACGCAATCCTCCCAGCTGCGGACGATCGTTTTCGATGCCTGGACCCCGACGCGGCGGACGCGTTCGGGATCGGCGACGAGGCGCCTCAGCAGGGCCGCCATCGCGTCCGGATCGTTCGGCGTCAGGAAGCCGTTCTCGCCGTCGGTGAGGATGGTCGAAGCCGTCGCGCCCTCGGCCATCACCGCCGGCGTATGCAGCGCAGCGGCCTCGCGGACCACCAGCGGCGCGTTGTCGTACAGGGACGGGAAGAGGAAGAGGTCGGCCGCGGCGTAGTAGCGGGTGATCGCGGCGCGCTCTGTCAGGGTCCCGACGAAAGTCACCTTGTCGTCCAGCCCCTTTTCGCTTACCAGCTGCTTCATCGCATCGGCAGCATATCCGTTTCCGACGAAGAACATCCGGAAGGGCACGTCGCTCATCAGCGCGAGCGCTTCGATGACCAGCCTCGGGTTTTTCTCCCAGATGTGCTGGCCCACGAACAGCATCACGAACTCCTCGGGACGGATGCCCAGCGCCTGCCGCGCTTCCACGAAGTACTGATCCGGGTAGTCGGCGACCAGGTCGCTGCCGTTGTCCATCACTTCGATCCGGCCTTTGTATCCGTACTCGCGGAGCACCTCGGTGACGGACTCCTGCGGCACCCAGACCAGGTCGGCGCTCTCGTAGAAAGCGACGATCTCCTTGATGATGCTGTCGACCATGGGCTTGGGCAGCACGCGCGCAAAGTAGTCGCGGTATATTTAGTGGAAGGTCTCCACCTGCGGAATGCCCTGCCTCTTGGCGATGCGGCGGGCCGCCTGTCCGGAAGCGAAGGGGCAATGGGCATGGACGATCCGGAAGCGGATCGAACTGATCTTCTTCAGGAAAACCGGGTCGAGTTCGGCGATGCCCGTCACATAGGGCGGACGCATCGGGACCGGCACGGAGAAGTAGTCCAGCACCTTGAATTCGTGCTTGGCGTAGTCTGCGCCGGGCACGTTGGGGGTAATGACGTACACGCTGCCCGCTTTCTTCTGGATCCAGTAGGCATAGTTGTACATACATACGGAGACACCGTCCATCACGGGCGGGAAGCAATCACAGAACAGCCCGACATTGGCGGGCTGTAAGTTCAGGGGGTTAAATAAGTCCATTTTCTTTGTCTATTCTGCCGCATCCGCAGGGGCTGCGGCGTCAGCGGGAGCCTCCTCGACGAGTTCCGTCTGCGGGGCTTCCTTCCTGGCCCGGCGGTGGATACCCGCCCAGCCGAGATTGTCGGTGAAATACAGGACACCGAAGGCGATGACCGCCAGGCACAGGATCCAGCGCAGGATCCGCCGCCACAGCGGAACGACTTTCTTGTACGGATCGTTGTATTTGCCGGCCGGGTACTTGGCCACGCTCGTCAGCGTTGCGCCGAAGAGGATGTTCACCAGCACCACGGAGTTGATGGCCCAGCCGTTGGCGTTCAGCACCGGGCCGAGGTTGCGCTTGCGCAGCTTCAGCCACGCGAGGAAGCAGGACGGTCCGGAGATGATCAGCATGATGGCGGCGATCAGGATCAGCCACTGCCACCAGGTGAAGCCCTTGACCCCGTTCAGGATACCCTGGAGAGCCAGTCCGATGCCGGCCAGGGCCATGCCCACGGCGGCGAAGATACCGGCGTACTTGGCGATGTCGAAAGGCTGTTTGGCAGCCCCGGGCTCGGCCTTGGACTGCAGGGTGGAAACCGCGTTCGCATCCTTCTCCTCGGCGGACTTGGTGATCTTGCTCTTGATGAAATTGCCGAACTTGATGTACGGCGACCAGAACGCCTGCCGGACGCTGATCGGGTTGTCCACCACCTTGGTGATGGTCGCGTCCCAGTCCAGACCGTCGCGGTCATAGAAGACACCGTTCTTGCCGGGACGCAGGTTGCGCGTACCGCCGTCCGTCATCGCGGCGACGATGTCCATCTGGCCGGCGCGCACCTTCGAGCTGCAGTGGCAGTAGATGAGGAACATGCCGCTGAGCCCGGCCATGTCGGCGTGCTTGCCCATGTCCGCCACCTTGATGCAAAGATCGCAGCAGCGCTGGTCGATGTACAGCTTGCCGGCCTGGAACATCGCCAGGGTGTCCGGCTCCGGCGCATAGAAGTCGGAGAAGATGACGTAGTTCTTCAGGAAGGTGTAGAAGTCACGGTACAGGTGCATCAGCTTGTCCACCTCGTCGATGGACTCGGATTCCTCCTTCAGCGCCGCGTCCTTGGCGATCAGGTCCAGCACAGCCTGCCGGGCGTCGGCGGCGAGGATGGCCTGGACTTTCTCCAGCCCGAGCGCCTCGACTTCAGCCCCTTTCTTCGCACCCATCCAGGCGCAGTACGGATCGAACTTGGCCAGGACGGCCTTCCATCCGGCTTCGTCGACGCCCGTCGCCTTCTTGTCGAAGACCAGCCCCTTCAGATTGTCGAAAGCCGCACGCCAGGCCGGGTTGATGCCGTCGAAGTGCAGGATGCCGTCCTTGGCGGGACGGGCCAGCGGGTAGCGGGCGATCTCGTCCTCGTGGGAAGCGAGGTTCTGGTCGCTGATGGCGGCCACCTTCTCGGCGGGCACGTCCACCGCGGCGGCGAATCCGTCATTGAATCCGATCAGCTTGCAGCGCATGAAATAATCGGCGATCTTGTCCTTGAGCGCATCACAGGCAGCGAGCGCGGCCGCCGTATCCGCCCCGAACGGGAAGATGGCGGCATCCGCCTGTCCGTCCGCCTGCCAGGCCGCATAATCCGCACAGGCCGCATAGAATTTCTCGATCCGTTCGGCATCCACGCCCGCTTCGCCACAGCGGTCCTGGGCCGACCCGAAGGCCGCCATGCAGGACTCGATAGCGTCCTTGACGGCTGCGTCTTCGGACACGGCCGGGGTCACGATACCGTCGCCGTTGAAGAGCGTATTCTTGAAAATGGCAATGCTGTCGGAGGTGTCCTCGATGCTGATGCTGTCCTTCTCCAGGCCCAGGTTGTGCAGGATCTGGCGGGCGGACTCCAGCAGGCGCGCACCCTTGGGGTCGTCGGTATTGAACTGGTCCAGCGGGAGGACACTTTCCCCTTTCAGGATCGAATCCTTGTCCCGGACCACGGAGGTCAGCCACTGGGCGGCGGCGACCACCTCGGCGACACGGATCTTGCCGTCCGCATCCGTATCCAGCATCCGGAGCGTCTTGGCATCGAACTCCAGCCCTTCCACCGGGCAGCTGAGCACGGTCCACAGTTTCTGGTCCAGTTCGCCCAGGTGGGCGATATCCTCTCCGGATTCAATGTTCACCCGGACGACACCGCCCAGCGAACAGTATTTCCAATCGTACTTCATATGCGACAGATTTAGCGTTATTCATGTAAAGTTACCGTTTTTTTTGGAGATTAAGGCAGATTATACATAAATTTGCAGACTTTCCCATGGAGGTGTGGCCGAGTGGTCGATGGCGGCAGTCTTGAAAACTGTTGAGCGGCAACGTTCCGGGGGTTCGAATCCCTCCGCCTCCGCGCTATGCAATGCAAATCAGGGGCGCCGCACGATGTGCGGCGTTTTTGCGCACCGGTGCACCCGTCAAGAGTTCGCTCTTGTAAGGGCGCACCGGCGCGCAAAAAACGAGGCGGAGCCACGCACGCTGATTTGCATTGCTCGCGGACAGGAGGGACGTGCAAAGGAGCGCAGCGACTGCGCAAATCCCTCCCTCTCCCTGGATGTGGGATTAGTCGCTTCATGCCCATCATTCCCTTCCCAATCACTGGAAGTCAGAGGATGTAGCCCGACGAAATCCCGGAAGAAGAGGATTAATTCAATTCCTCAATGAATTTTCTGACTGCTTCTTCTTGTGTGTTTTTTTTATATTTCTTTGAGAGCGTCCTGGATTTTCTAATAATGCTGTAGACAAATGCGTTTATGTCCACATTGTATTTTTTTGATAATTTAATAATACCGTCCAAACATTCAACCTGAAGAGGATCGCCACGATACTCTTTTTGAGTCAGTATTGTACATTCTTCAGCACAACTTAAAACGAATCTACCAAGATTATCTTTTCCCCATCTTCCCACCATTTTTGCGTTATCAACGGTAATTCTATCGAGTCCTGATAAAACCCAAGAACATCCATATTCGCTTTTGAAAGCATTTTTGAGATCCAAGATGATTTCTCGTCCATTATTCATTTGATGTAGTGGAGCCATTATGTCATTTACTTGCGCACATTTATAGAAACGAGTTATATAGGGCAAGTATTCTTCATGATCATACTCCATTACATCTCTATACCCATCCATTACCTTATGCAGTACTATGTTTATTGAATCCCGTACCTCTTCATAGGGTATAAGATTTAAACTATACTCCGAATAATCAAAGATATGAGTGCCATCCACTATCGGTTGTATCCCTACCACATCATCTATCTTTAATTCAACAGGTTCCGGGTCTCCAAGTTTAATGTCACCTCCGGTGCCCAAACGGTATGTCGCGGGGAAATAATGACCTTCTTTCATAAAAAGTCCTTTGGAGTAAACCTTACTCCAATCGGGTTTTGAAAGGTGACGAGCCTGGCTTGGTGTTAAAGGCCAAAAGCCAATGCACGATGTCTCTTTGTCATCCTCATAATAAAACTTAACATTGAAACCTTCCCTGTCAGCATCGTATTCTCCTACCATCTCTCTGCTAACTTCCGTATTAACCATCTCATTGAAATGTACAAAACAAAGACTATCAAAAACGTCTATTCCTTTTTGTGTGAGCCTTTCATTATATGCCTCGGTTTTCTCAAATTCGTCCTTCTTCGCCCACTTCAAAAAATCTTTTTTGACGCGTTGTCTGACTCCGGAAATGCCGATCAATACACGGGCCGCTTCCACTCTCTCTTTTTCTCTTCGAACATCTTCAGCCGTTCTGGTCTTGTCAAGTATAAGGCGCTCCTGTTTATACCATTGACCAATAGCACTCCACTCTTTCAGCGCATTGCCCACATAAACTTTATTTATGTCAAAGCCTTTGACCATAAGGTTCGCTTCTGTTTGTAGTCCATCAGCAATGCCACACAATTTATAGAGAACATTTTCACTGATTGCCAACTCTTGGAATATGTCGCCTTCTTCATGAGCGTCCTCCAGCTGTATCATCAAACCGAGCGCAAAAAGAGTTCTGTCATATTCAGACATGGTGTTCATGATTTTTTCCATGGCATCGGTACAGAGCTGATTCCGCTTTTGTTCGTAAAGCGTCATCTCCACATTCTGAGCGCCCAAATCTTCCGCTAAAGCACAGGATAAGATTGTCGTACAAATAATAAAAAGAAGATGCTTGAAATTAATTTTCATATCTATATTGTCTTTATAAATTTAGCACATTCACTAATTTCCTGAAATATATCATGACTTTGGGTCTTCCCATAGAATTCTATTGAATATAGATTGGCATTGTTTTTCAGATGATTGGAGATTTGCGCATTCGCAAGCGCAACATTGTTGCCTGTAGCACGCAGAATCGAGAAATAAGATATCGGAGCTTTTTTTATCAGTTGTAGGATAAAATCGTGCGCATCAAACTCCTTTGGCATAAGAAAAACTATTTCGTTGAATACGGGGATTAATTCATCCATAGTCTTAAACAATTATCTGCCGTCAGCTCCAGATCGGCAATAATACACAAAAGTGTGGAGCCGTTTTCACTCTCTTCTGGCTGAGCGTTCTGGACAAACGTGTGACAAGAAGAAGGCAATCGTACTCCACACTCGACTGATATGGAATTCGCGTACGCGAACCAACATCAAGTGAGCGCAGGAGTGCTTTGCATCCAAGCCCTTGTCACATTTTGGGAATTGTCCAGATTCTCAACCAAGGTTGGCGAAAAACACTTTCGCTAATATGTAAGCCGGGTTACCGACATGACAAAGGTAATGATTTTTCCTTTATTGACATGGAAGTGCTCTATTTATGGTTGAACATGAAAATACTAATTATGGACGATATTTCTGTCAATCATTCAGGGCACGAAAAACTAATCACTAGCATCGGAGATCTTTTACAGGAAACTCGAGGAAAAATTGCCAGTTGTTCTTCCCTAAAAGAAGTTGACTCGAAAAACGGGGGCAAAAACGACCTTCTGTGCCCCAAAATATCAAAATTTCCGTATTCGGGGGCAAAAACGCTCTGTTTTGCCCCCGAATTTTCATTTTAGAACCGCCAATATTGCTGAATCAACAAAAAGCATTATCTTTGTCGTCCGATTAACCCGGTGAGATGTCCGAGTGGTTGAAGGAGCCTGCCTCGAAAACAGGTGTACGGCAACGTACCGGGGGTTCGAATCCCTCTCTCACCGCGCAATGCAAAGCAAATCAGGGGCGCCGCACGATGTGCGGCGTTATTTGTTGGGCGGCGCGCCCGTTGAAAGCTCGCTTTCATAAGGGTGTGACGACCGACAAATAGAGACGAAGTCTCGCCCCCTATTTCAAGAACATGCCAACCAAGTCCTTGTACTTCCGCGACACCGGCAACTCGACGCCGCCGACCGAGACCGTATCGGGTGAGACCAACGCGGAGGCCTCCACATTGACCAGGTACGACCGATGGATCCGGAGGAACCCGTCTCCCAGCAGATTCTCCCACTGGCTGATGCCGGTCTTGTTCCGGAACGTCTCCCCCGTCAGCATGATCACCTGGACTTCGGTATTGTTGGACTCGATATAAGCGATATCCCCGACCTTGACAGTCACCTCTTTCCGCTCGGAGAAGAAAGTAACCGTACGGCCCTGAACCCGGAAGCGCCGGGCCAGCCACCGGGCCCAGAAGTAGTCTCCGATGGACAGGCCTGTCAGGATCAAGCCCAGGAATGCAGGGTTGATAAGCATCGGCGAGACGTCCTTTGACGGGAGAGAAAAGCCTTCCGGAGAAAGCGTCCGCCATACGAGGAAATGCAAGACAAGAATCAGAAGGATGACCGACACCATCACCGCCATCGACAGGAACACCTTATCTTTCGTTTTCCTGGCCTTGGGCATCAGGTATTCCAGGGCCAAAGCACACGGGCAAAAAACGAGGCTGATCAGCACGGCCTGGGCCAGCGTGTAGTCCAGGCTGGTCAGGATGGCCGTGAGAAGCGAAAGGGCAACCAGCCAATATGCGATGCGTCCAAGAGCCTTCATCTCAACACAAAAATACGCAAATTCGTCAGCGTCTGCAAGGGTGAAGGGCTCTACAGTAGGATTTAACAGCCTTAGAGATGGATTCTACCTTGGAAAAACCGGCGAGCCTCCCGATCTGTGCAACAGATCCACTACGTTTGGTCATGAAAGAA
>JAGCXP010000123.1 GCA_017961345.1 Bacteroidales bacterium
AACACACGGCAGTCATCAACGGTGGAAGTTCTAAGTTCAATAATCTGTAAAGATTCTTTAGACAGGGTAACTTGGAACTATGATGATGTTGATGTAACACCTGTTTTTCAGAATGACACAACTTTGTTCTCCTTCCATAAGTGGGTTGATGCAAATATCTATTATCCAGAGGACCAACCTGATGCAACAGGATGGGTAATTGCCGATTTTGATATTATGCCTGATGGTACGCTCTCGAATGTGGTGATAACTAAAGGCCTATGTGAATCTATTGACCGTGTTCAACGGGAGGTGTTGTTGAAATCGCCAAAATGGAAGCCTGGAAGAAAGAACAATCAACCTTGTATCACGAGGATAAGCGGATTTCGAACAAAATGGATGCTCAGATAACATTATTCTCCACATAGGGTTTGGATGTCAATCCCGATAGTTACAAGCAAGCCATTGAAGATTGTATGAGGGCTTCGGAAGACATCATCAACGCCATAGCAAGCGAGAACGCCGAGAAGATTTCACAGTATGTGAGTCCGCTATAAACGAAGCCGTAGGCTTTCACACCTAGGGCTTTTAATTAGTCCGTTTTTGGACAACAGGTATATAGTTCCCTCGAGAAAAGGCGAACGGCACCGGCGGGGCAAGCCGTCGGCTATTTCAAGGCATCCAGCCAGGCGGTGAGTTCATCGACGACCTGGTCGTGGTAGCGGTAGGGACGGGCGAAAGTCCAGCCGTGGCCGCCTTCGGGATAGAGGTGGAGGCTGGCGTTGCAGCCGTTGAGGACCATGGCGACGTAGTACGGGACCGAATTGAATTCGGGCGGAACGCCGCGGTCGTCGCTGTTGGCGAAAATGATGGCCGGCGGGGTCGCGGCGCTGACGCGGTTCTGGGTGGAGTACCGGGCGACCTTGTCCGGATCGCCCGCCTCCGCGCCCAGGAAATTGTCCCGCGAACCCTGGTGGCAGCCCTCGCCGAAGGTGATAACGGGATAGAAGAGGATCTGGAAAGCCGGACGGAGCCCTTCTTCCGCGCTGGTGGCCAGCCAGGTGGCCAGGTGGCCGCCGGCCGAGGTTCCCATCACGCCGACATCCCGGGGATTGATGCCCCAGCGGGCCGCGCTGTCCCGCACGATGCGCAGGGCCGTCTCACCGTCCGAAATGGTCACGGAAGGGTTTCCCTGGGGCATGCGGTATTTCAATATGAAGTAAGAAATGCCGAGTTCGTTGTACAGGGGTGCCCACTGGGCGTTGTTGCCGATGCTGGTACTGCGGTAACCGCCGCCGGGGATGGCCACGATCGCTCGCCCGGAAGGCTGGGCGGGCAGAAAAGCCGTCAACGTCGCTTCCCCGTCCGCAGAAACGGGCAGGGTGAACTCCCGCTGCGCAAACATAGGCATACAGGCCATCAGAAGGACCACCAAAGATAAAAACCGATGCATTCTATAGATAATTAATTCGTTAATACACAAAAGTAAGAAATAAATGCATATATTTGAATAGCAAAATATTCTTATGCATAAACTATCTTTTCTCTCCATTCTTGCCATTATCTCTTTGGTATCCTGCCACAAAACCTCTGAGATCCCCGTTTATAAGGTTGACGCAGACCGTGCGCTTCCCTACACATCAGCAGATCAGATCATCAAGAAGCAAAGTGTCGTCCCGATTGATACCAGCCTGTTGCTGGATGCCGTCTTGAAAGCGACAGTCCTTGAGCAAGGCTTTATAATTCAAGACGTAGCACAAGCCCGGGTATATCTATTGGACCGTCAGGGCAATTACCTCTGCGACATCAGCCGGCAGGGCCAAGGCCCCGGAGAATACTCCTCCCTTGGAAACATATCCTATGATCCGGACAACAAACGGATTGACTTGATGAACGCAAGTAAAAACCAGATGCTGCATTTCGCCCTGGATGGGAGTTACCTGGGGACAACTGAAGGCGAGGGCGACTATAAACCCTGGTACAGCATCTTTATTCCGGAAGGCGACGGTTACTGGTTCAACAATAGCTACGAACAAGCACCCGATGAGGACAAATTCTGCCTCTTGCGCACGGACAAGCAGTTCCGGATTACAGAACGTTATCTCCCTTACGATGAGGGTCATAATATGAGAATCAATGGTCGGAATGTGTTCTGGCGCATGGGCAATCAAATCCGCTATGTCCCGAATTACAGTCAAACCGTCTATTCAATCACGTCCGGCAAAGAGCCACAGCCCTGCTTCTCCGTAGATTTCGGCCGTCATAATCTGGATGTTGAGAGCTTCAAAGAAAAGCTCAAACGAGGCATCATATATTATCAGGACCTTGAAGGAAATGCATCTGTCACGATCCCCGATTTTTATGAAACTCGCAGCCAGATTACCATCAGTTACTACTACAAAGGCAATCTGTATTGGACCGGTATTGACAAACGAAGCGGCGACTGCGTTTCACTTTGCATGCCGGCACTAGATCGCGATGGCCTTACTTCAATCCTGATTCAATGCACCGCCGACGACCAGTTCGTTTGCATTGACAGCACCGACCCGGAACAGCCCAAGATCGTATTCTTTACTTGGATGTTCTAATG
>JAGCXP010000124.1 GCA_017961345.1 Bacteroidales bacterium
CTTCTAACAACCTTTTGAGCGTGGCCTGCTCTCTTTCCCTTGCAATAATGAGTGATTTCATAAGTAATAAAAATATCCAGCCGCGAAGATACAAAAAATATCGTTCACGGCTAAATATTTTTCAATTATTTAACTGTTCCGCTCCACTGTGGAACGGAACAGAACAGGAGGGTTTGTAACCGAGCTCCAGAGCCTTCTTAATCTTGCGGTGGACGGTGGTAGGGGCAAAGCCGGTTTCTGCGGCAATCTCCCGCACAGTTTTGTTCTGGGCCTGAAGGTCGATGAGTTCCTGGAGGTCTTCGGCTTCGGTGAGGGCGTTCTTCTGGCGAAGGTGATCGGCTTCACTTACTGTGTCCTCATAAATGAACTGAGTGTAGCCTTGTTCCTGCTTCAGCTTGAAGAGAAGAACCTTCTCGCCGTCGTACTTGTTCAATCCAGTGCGGACTTTGACCTGCTTGACATAGCGGAGTTCCGAACTCTTGGCGCTTCGGCCGATGGCGATGCCGGCATCAAAAAAGTTCATCAGTTTGGCCGATCCGGCAAGGTCGTTCTGGACCATTGGCGTACGGGGCTGTCGTTTCGGTGAATGGCCGACGATGACCATGGTGAGGCCGTATTTCCGCTTGAGGGCGAGTATCTTCTTCATGAATGCGCCGGCAGCTTCGCCTTTCTCGGAATCGTTGAGGAGGAAGGTGATGTTGTCCACGAAGATGTGGCGGATGCCGCGGTATTCTGCGGCAGCGGCAACACTGTCAAGGATGGCATCCTCCAGGTTGGTGTCCACGATGTCGTCCGGACGGATTTCGGCCCTCAGGAGGGAATCAGGGAAGCGGTGGATAATTGGAGAGACCTTCCCCTCTACGTATCGCATTTGGAACTGCTTGGCCGAGAGTTCACAGTCCAGATAAAGGACTGTGTTCTCTCTGGCGACAGCCTCGGCCATCTGGGTGGCCAGGACGGATTTACCGGCGTTGGAGGAGGCAAAAAGGACGGTGCATTCCCCTTCGACCAGAAGGTCGTAGAAGTATGTCTTGGGGTCGGGTTCCTGCAAGGCGTCATCGACCCACTGGTTGGCACTCTGGACGGACATGATGCCGATTCTATCCGGCATCTTCTGGAACTTCTCTATCTCGGCCGTAATGGCAGCGATGGGGTCGATTTCATCGAGCGTTCTCATACTGATAGTTCTTAAAAAGATCCATGGCCATTTCGGCATCAACAATGATCTGATCTTCCTCCCGTTCTGGATGCAGGCGGGGGCGAGGAAGCCATCCTTGTAGCGTTGGGCGGTAAGGTGGCACACGCCGAAGAGGTCCTGGATTCCTTTGAGTCCATAGACGTAGCGCTTCCCGGGTGTGGTGACAGGCGGAATGGCTTCAATCTTTTGCTCGCGGAGGGAGTCTTTGAGCAGTTTCTTAAGGTCTGCAATGGTGAGCGCTGCGATGGGTGTCGTGTCTTCGATAAACATAGTTCAACCGAAATTAAGTTAATGAAAACACAACCGGTTGTGCGTGTTACGCAGATTAATCTGACGCAAAGATGAGCGCTTATTTTTGAACTGTCAAGAGATTGATTATGCGCATTTTACACTATTTTGAATGTAGAAAATCTATGAAATTTCAATACACTCAAATACATGATTGTGGTATAACCAATTTGACACAAATCAGCAAATCCCGAAAGAAACTGTCAACTCCACAGTTCACTTTCGGGAATTAGGGTGTAATGGAGTAAGATTATGAAAAGGGGGTGTAAAATGATGGTGTGATGTCCTGCGAAGAAAGTGCTGGAGCATCTCGTCGGCCGAGAATTCGCCCATTTTTTGCCCGACCCGGTGCTGGAGCATAGCTCCACGCTGTATTTAGCCCTTTTTCAACGTGCGCGTGTGCTGGGGGGCGGCATGCTGGCGCTCAGAACAACTTCTTGGGCGTGGTGGCGACGAAATCCTTGAGGTAGAAGGGTTCGAAGTAGGCGACGTCTTCGAAAGTGCCGGCGGCGAGGGCGCGGAAGGCGGGGACGGCCATGGCGGAGGCTTTGGGCTGCGTTTGGAGGAAACGGCAGCGAGAGAGATTGAGCGGGGAGGTTGCGAGGGGTAGGGTGGCGTCTGCGGGGGAGGAGCCGGGCGTAGGATGACTGGTGCCGGAGTCCGAGAGCAGCCGCTGGCACTTGTCGGCGGCGTCGCCGATGAAGAGGATTGATTTTCCGCTGAAATCATAGCCGAAATCGTCCTGTCCGACAATCAGGGAGCGGACGGGGGAGACAGCCTCGTAGGCGGGGCTGTCGGGGGCGAGGGGGCTGTAGGGCTTGCCAGTGGGGGAGGCGATGGAAGCGCTGGCGGAGGGAGAGGCGACTGCAGGCCGATAGACGGCGGTGTATACTTCGTCACGGCGGGCGTCAATGACGGGGATGATGGCATCCCAGCGCACGGCGGTCTCGATGCTTGCGCCGCTTGCCGCGCTACTTGCGGCGGGCTGGCCATTTGCCTCACTGCCTGCATTCTCCGACTCAACCGCCTGCTGTACAAGGATATCGAGCGTGCCGACGGAAAGCAGGGGACGACCGGCGCCGAAGCAGAGCCCCTTGGCGGTGCTCACGCCTACGCGCAGGCCGGTGTAGGAACCGGGCCCCTTGCTGACGCAGACGGCGGTGCAGTCCTGGATGCGGAGGCCGCCCTCGCGCAGCAGCTCGTCAATCAGGACGGTGGTCATTGCGGCGTGGCTGCGCGGCGTGGTGCATTCCTTATAGGCGACGCACGCTCCGTCTTCGGCGAGGGCGACGCTGCAAAGGGCGGCGGAAGTTTCAATCAGCAGGATCCGTTCCATATGCAATCGGCAAGCATTTCAAACTTACTTTTGGGAGGCGGCGCTTCCGGAGAGCAGTTCCTTGAAATAGGGGAACAGCTTATAGGCGCCGTCCCGGATGACGACATACGATTTCGACTGGGAGAGCGTCGCTTCGTCCACCCACTTGAACTCCTTGTTGACGGTGTTGAAGAGGATGGCGATAAGGCCCAGGATAATCAGGTATTTGCAGACGGAAAGCACGGCGCCCATCAGGCGGTTGAGCCAGCCCAGCATCGCAACTTTGAACAGTCGGTCGAAGACTTTGCTTACCAGCCGGCAAAGGATGCCGACCCCGATGAAAATTACTAGGAAGGTAATGATTTTCAGCCAGACCCCTTCAGCGTGTACCCAGGAGGCAATCCATTCGCTGATCGCCCCCGCGCAGGTGAAGGAAATCCACGCGCTCAGCAGGATGGCGAGAATGGCGAAGGCCTGGGAAAAGAACCCCTTCCGGAGGCCGGCGACGGCTCCGATGATAAGAATCAGTAAAACGACGATGTCCAGCGCGTTCATATCCGAATAAATTCGTATATTTGCACAATTTAATTTTTGCGGGCCGCTCCGGCGGCTTTCGTGAGCGCAAAGATAGCAAAAAAGTATGAAGTTTAACGAGTATAAGCAGTTGGATTTGGTCGCTGTCAGCCGTGATGTGCTGGACAAGTGGAAGAAGGAGCAGGCGTTTGAGAACTCGCTCCGGCTGCGGGATGGGGAAAAGGAGTTCGTGTTTTTCGAAGGCCCCCCTTCCGCCAACGGTATGCCGGGCATTCATCATGTCATGGCCCGCAGTATCAAGGACTCCATCTGCCGCTACAAGACGATGACCGGCCACAAGGTTTCCCGCCGTGCCGGCTGGGATACCCACGGACTGCCCGTCGAACTCGGTGTCGAGAAGATGCTCGGCATTACCAAAGAAGATATCGGAAAGAGCATTTCCGTCGAAGAATACAACGCCGCCTGCCGCAAGGAGGTGATGAAATATACCCGCGAGTGGGTGAACCTGACCGAGCGCATCGGTTACTGGGTGGATATGGACGACCCGTACATCACCTATGACAACCGCTATATCGAGACGCTCTGGTACCTGCTCAAGGATATTTACGGCAAGGGCTTCCTCTACAAAGGCAAATCCGTACAGCCCTATTCTCCCGCAGCGGGTACGGGCTTGAGCTCCCACGAACTCAACCAGCCCGGTTGCTACCGCGATGTCAAGGATACGACCGTCACGGTCCAGTTCGACATCATTCGTGACGAAAAGTCCGAGTTCCTGTTCCGGGCCGCGGGTGCGGACCGCGTCTGTTTCCTCGCCTGGACCACCACACCCTGGACCCTGCCCTCCAATACCGCTCTGTGCGTGGGCCCCAATATCGACTATGTATTGGTCCGTTCGGCCAATCCCTATACCGGCGAACCCTGTACCTATGTGGCCGCTCAGGCCCTCGTGCCCTCCCTTTTCAATGCAAAGATGCCCGTCGAGGTGCTTGAAAACGAGTATAAGGGTTCCGAACTGGTCGGCATCCGCTATGAGCAGCTCATTCCCTGGTTCCGTCCCGACGAAGGCGCTTTCCGCGTCATCCCCGGCGACTATGTGACCACGGAAGACGGTACCGGCATCGTGCACATCGCCCCGACTTTCGGAGCGGACGACGCCAAGGTGGCCCGTGCCGCCGGCGTGCCCGCCCTGCTGGTGAAAGATAAAAACGGCGACCCCCAGGCCCAGGTGGACCTGCAGGGACGTTTCTTCCGCCTCGAAGACCTCGACCCCGCTTATGTCAAAGAGCGCGTCAGCGACGCTTACAAGGAGTGGGCCGGCCGTTTTGTCAAGAATGCCTACGACGCATCCCTCGCTCCCGATGCACCTACCCTGGATATTGATATCTGCGTGTGGCTCAAAGGCTTGGGCAAGGCGTTCAAGATTGAAAAGCATACCCATACCTATCCCCACTGCTGGCGTACCGACAAGCCTGTCCTCTACTACCCGCTGGACTCCTGGTTCATCAAGGCCACGGCCGTCCGCGAGCAGATGATGGCCCTCAACGAGCGGATCAACTGGAGGCCCGAGTCGACGGGCACCGGCCGTTTCGGCAAGTGGCTGGAGAACATCCAGGACTGGAACCTCTCCCGCAGCCGCTATTGGGGAACTCCGCTCCCGATTTGGCGCAGCGAGGATGGGAAGGAAGAAAAATGCATCGGCTCGCTCCGCGAACTCTATGCGGAAATCGACAAGGCGGTCGAAGCAGGAATGATGGCATCCAACCCCTTGCGCGAGCAGGGATTCAATCCCGACGATATGTCGAAGGAAAACTACGACCGGGTCGATTTGCACCGCCCTTACGTGGACCGTATCTTCCTCGTTTCCGACAGCGGAAAGAAAATGGTGCGCGAGAGCGACCTCATCGACGTGTGGTTTGACTCCGGCGCCATGCCCTACGCCCAGGAAGGCCTGCGCAATCTCGGCAGCAAGAAATTCGGCTGCACGGCCGATTTCATCGCCGAAGGCGTGGATCAGACCCGCGGCTGGTTCTATACCCTGCATGCCATCCATACGATGGTTTCCGGTACCCCGGCTTTCCGGACCGTGATTTCCAACGGCCTCGTGCTCGACAAGGACGGGAACAAGATGAGTAAGCGCCTGGGCAATGCGGTGGATCCCTTCAAGGCCCTCGATACCTACGGCGCGGACGCCCTGCGCTGGTATATGCTCACGAACGCCCAGCCCTGGGACAACCTCAAGTTCGACGAAGCGGGGGTCGGCGACGTGCGCCGCAAGTTCTTCGGCACCCTCTACAATACCTACTCCCTCTTCGCCGTCTATGCCAATATCGACGGTTTCGATCCATCAGCCCCTGCCGTTGCAGCGGCGCAGCGACCTGAGTTTGACCGCTGGATTATCAGCCGTCTCAACTCGCTCGTGAAGGCGGTCGAGGCCTGCTATGAAGACTACAACGTGACTGACGCGGGCCGTCTGGTGCAGGATTTCGTCTGCGACGACCTGAGCAACTGGTATGTCCGCCTCAATAAGAAGCGCCTGTGGACTTCCGGTCTTTCGCAGGACAAACTCTCCGCCTACCAGACCCTCTGGGAGGTGCTGAAGACGGTCGCCCTGCTTTCCGCCCCGATTGCGCCCTTCTTCTCCGACCGCCTGTGGTGCGACCTCGTGCCCGGCGCCAAGAATGTGCACTACGAGTTGATGCCTTCCTACGACGAGGCCCTGATCGACAAGGCCCTCGAAGAACGGATGGGCCTCGCCCAGACGGCCTGCTCGATGGTGCTCGCCCTGCGAAAGAAGGTCGGCATCAATGTCAAGAAACCCCTTCCCCGCCTGATGGTGCCCGTGCTCAGCGACTCCCTGAAAGCGCAGTTGGAGGCCGTCCGCGACGTGATCTTAACCGAGGTAAACGTCAAGGATCTGGAATTTATCGCGGATACCCGGGGCATCATCACCAAGAAGATCAAACCCAATTTCCGCAGTCTTGGCAAACGCTACGGCGCCCGGATGAAGGAAATTGCCGCCGCGTTCGGTACCCTCGACCAGGATACCATCGCCGCCATCGAGCGTGCGCAGGGAGAATACTCCCTCGAACTTCCCGGGGGTACCGTTATCCTCACGCCCGAGGACTACGAAATTCATTCCGAGGATATGCCCGGCTGGCTCGTCGCTTCCGAAGGACAGCTGACCATCGCCCTGGACATCACCCTCACCCCCGAACTGATCGAAGAGGGGACCGCCCGCGAACTGATCCGCCCGATCCAGAACCTCCGCAAGGAGAAGGATTTTGCGGTCACCGACCGTATCACGACGGCCATCTATGCCGATGCCGACGTGTACGACGACATCGCCGCCTCCCTCTCGCATTACCGCGACTACGTTTGTTCCCAGACCCTTTCCGTCTCGCTCAGCCTCGGCCGTCTGAATGACGCCCCCGCCGGCGCTGCCGAAATCGAATGGGGTGATACATGTATTAAAATCATGGTGGAGAAATCCGCCGCCTAAAATCCGATAACCACTATGGCAGAAAACACAAACACGACCCAGACCCGCTACAGCGACGAAGAGCTGCAGGAGTTCAAGACCATCATCCTCGATATGCTGGCCAAGGCCAAGGCCGAATATGCAGAACTCCGCAAAGCGGACAACAACGACATTACGGACACCTCTCACTCTTTCAATGCGTTGGAAGAGGGAGCGACCAGTCTTTCCAAGGAAGAAAACGGCCAGCTGGCCCAGCGTCAGTGGAAGTTTATCCAGAACCTTGAAGCCGCGCTCGTGCGTATCGAGAACAAGACCTACGGCGTCTGCCGCGTGACCGGCAAGCTGATTCCGAAGGAGCGCCTGCGCCTGGTTCCCCACGCCACGCTGACCATCGAGGCGAAGGAAATGCTTGCCAAGCAGGGCAAAAACTAGCCTTCCGGCGCATTCCCGCGTGAACACCCTCCCTACAGGTCGCAAACGCATCTCCGAGGGCTGGCTGCTGCTGGCTCTCGGCGTTTTGCTGGTCGTGATCGACCAGGTCACCAAAATCCTCGTCAAGACGAATCTGCCGCTTGGTGGGGGTTTCAATGTGTTCGGGGACTGGTTCCGCATCCTTTTTGTCGAAAATGAGGGCATGGCCTTCGGCATGAAGTTCGGCGGCTGGGTGGGCAAACTCCTGCTGACCGTCTTCCGCCTCGCCCTCTTCGGCCTGCTCTGCGCGTGGATCCGCAAACTGGTGCAGAAGGGCGACACGCCCAAGGGCGTGCTCGTCGGTCTTACGCTCATTACCGCCGGCGCGTTCGGCAACATCGTGGACAGCGTCCTCTACGGACAGATTTTTTCCGCATCCTACCCCTGGGAGGTCGCCACGCTGGGCGGCGAACCCTATGCCCCCCTGCTTTTCGGGAAAGTGGTGGATATGTTCTATTTCCCTTTGATCGATACGATCTGGCCCGAATGGGTGCCCTGGATCGGCGGCACCCCCTTGCGTTTCTTCGAGCCCGTATTCAACTTTGCCGACAGCTGCGTCACCGTCGGAGCCTTCTACCTGATCCTGTTCCAGTACAAGTTTTTCTCCAAGGGCTGATAAACAGCCCCTTTCCGCTCTGCCGTGTGCTGGGAAGGTATGCCCTCCGGCCATCCTTTATTTGCAATTTCGGGAAAAATTGTTGATATTTGGGGTATGAATGCCTCCCGGATGACCCAACGCAGTCATATTTTCCCGTCGTTATCCCTTTTGTGTGGGGGGGTAACCAATTAGTTTACAATAAATTAGCTTTGTTTTTCGGCGTGCGGCCCGTTTCGTCTGCACGCCTTTATTGTGTATTTTTATGAAACGGTTTCTCTTCGCCCTTACGCTCCTTGGGCTGTTATTCTCCTGTACCCGTGAAGAATCCGATCCTTCCGGTGGTTCCTCTGGTGGAAAGACCTCGCTGGTGGAAACGCTGGAGGCAAGCGAAATCGAAGCGGACCGGGCTACGCTGAACGCCAAGCTTGATTTGACGGACATTCTTTATCAGAATATCAGCTTCGGTTTCCTCTGGGGAACCTCCGAGTCGGCGCTGGAAGAGGACATCCTCTGTGCGGACATCCTCGACAAGGCGTTCTCTGCTTCTCTGGAAGGGCTTTCCCGTAAGACTCAGTACTGGTACAAGGCCTATGTCAAACTGGACGGCCAGACCTTCTATGGCGAGGTCAAGACTTTTACGACCGAGGAGGGTCTTTGCCCCTCCGGCGCCGTTGATCTTGGGCTCAGTGTTTACTGGGGCACAACCAACCTCGGAGCGAGCAATCCCGAGGACTACGGCGATTACTACGCCTGGGGAGAAACACAGACGAAGTCGGACTATAGTTGGTCCACCTACAAGTGGGGAACCAGTTCTTCGTCCCTGACGAAATATAATACAGACAGTTATTGCGGTACGGTTGACAATAAGATCGTCTTGGAACCCGAGGACGATGTGGCGTCAAAGAAACTCGGCGGCAGTTGGCGCATTCCCACGGATGCGGAGTGGACGGAATTAAGGACCAATTGCACTTGGACATGGACCAGCAATTACAAAGGAACCGGTAAGGCCGGTCGAATTGTAACCAGTAATAAGACAGGCTTCACAGACAAGAGCATCTTCCTTCCCGCCGCGGGCTACCGGGGTGGCACGAGTCTGTACGATGCGGGAACCGACGGCTACTACTGGTCCTCTTCCCTCAATACGGACTACCCGTACGACGCGTGGTACGTGGACTTCGGTTCCGACAATGTCAGCAGGCGCGGCAGCAACCGTTGCGACGGGCAATCGGTCCGTCCCGTCACAGAATAAACGTGCAACAAAAGGACGGCCAGGGCCTAGTGGCCCAGCCGTCCGGCTCACGGCGTATGCGGCGAGCATCAATTTTTAAATCTTGGGCGAAGCCCCGCCTACGGCCGGATGGCCGAGGAGGCACGGTTCCGAGCGGTAGATTGCTAACTGCTGGTGGCCCTTTTGTATGAACGGGAAAATTGCTAATTTTGCGGCTTGAACCTTTTTAAGGGAAAGAGCAGAAGATGGAAATTGACATTGAACAAATTATCGCGGTCGTCCGTGACGCTTCGTCTTTGATGACGCGCTCCGGCTTTGAAGTGCGCGATAAGGGAACGCGGGAGAATCTGGTGACCACCTCGGACGTAGCCGTCCAGGAGCGGCTGATCGCGCGCCTTTCCGAGCTTCTTCCCGGCTGTGGATTCCTCTGCGAGGAGGACGACCTCAATGACATCGGCGGACACGAATACGTCTGGATCGTCGATCCCATCGACGGAACGGCCAACTATGCCCGCGGGAACGAGAACTGCGCCGTCAGCGTGGGATTGATCCGGGGCGGGCAGCCTTATATGGGCGTGGTGTACAGCCCCTGGAGAGGGGAGTGCTATTCGGCGGTACGCGGCAGGGGTGCCTTCTGCAACGGAAAGCCCATCCACGTGTCCGTCCGCTCCTATGAGGACGGGATTCTTTTTACCGCCATGAGCACCTACCACAAGGAGTGGGCGCGTTCGTGCAGCGACATCATTTACGACATCTATATGGAATGCAACGATGTGCGCCGTACCGGTTCCGCCGCCGTGGAGCTTTGCCTGATGGCCGCCGGATTCGCCGACCTGTACTTTGAGATGCGCCTGATGCCCTGGGATTATGCCGCGGCGGCCCTGGTGCTCTCGGAGGCGGGCGGGGTCCTCTGCGGATTTGACGGAAAGAATCCCCCGTTGTATGTCCCGTCCATGATGATTGCCGCCAACAACGAAGAGAACTGCCGCCGGATTTCCGAGGTGGTTCACCGCCACCTGGCCGCCCTTCCCTGGGTGAACTGATGGCCTGCGCGGAAAGCTTCTGCTATCCGACAGAAGCGGAAATGTTGCGTATTAAGGAGAAAATCCGTATATTTGCAACCCCAAAAATGGGGAAAAGAAACATAAATTATTTATTTACAATTATTTATGCCTACAATTCAACAACTTGTTCGCAAAGGCCGCGAGGAAATTGAAGTAAAAAGCAAATCCCGCGCGCTGGATTCTTGCCCTCAGAGAAGGGGTGTTTGCGTCCGTGTGTACACCACCACGCCGAAGAAACCTAACTCGGCGATGCGTAAGGTGGCCCGTGTGCGCCTCACCAATTCGAAAGAGGTCAATGCGTACATCCCCGGAGAAGGCCACAACCTTCAGGAACACAGCATCGTGCTGGTTCGTGGCGGTCGTGTGAAGGATCTCCCGGGTGTGCGTTACCACATCCTTAGAGGAGCTTTGGATACGGCAGGCGTTGAGGGCAGGACCCAGTCCCGCTCCCTTTACGGTGCCAAACGTCCCAAGAAATCTAAGAAGTAACCTTATTTTATTACCTTAACGTTTTTTAAAAATGAGAAAATCGAAGCCTAAGAAGAGGATTCTACTTCCTGATCCCAAGTTTCACGATGTCAACGTGACCCGTTTCGTGAACAACCTTATGCTGCAGGGAAAGAAGAGTATCGCGTATTCTATTTTTTACGATGCCATTGACATGGTAGGCGAGAAGATGAAAGATTCTGACAAGGCTCCTCTTGATATTTGGAGGAAAGCGCTCGAGAACATCACCCCGCAGGTTGAGGTGAAGTCCCGCCGTATCGGCGGCGCCAACTTCCAGGTGCCTATGGAGGTGCGCCCCGAAAGGAAGATCTCGCTGTCCATGAAGAACATGATTGTCTTCGCCCGCAAGCGTTCCGGCCACTCCATGGCAGAAAAGCTCTGTGCTGAAATCATCGCCGCCTACAACAGTGAAGGCGCCGCGTTCAAACGCAAAGAGGATATGCACAGAATGGCCGAAGCCAACAAGGCTTTTGCCCACTTCCGTTTCTAATCTGAGTACGTAAGATGGCAAGAGACCTTAAATATACAAGGAACATCGGCATCATGGCCCACATCGATGCCGGCAAGACCACCACTTCCGAGCGTATTCTTTACTACACCGGTAAGACCCACAAGATCGGCGAGGTGCACGAAGGTGCCGCGACGATGGACTGGATGGTTCAGGAGCAGGAGAGGGGTATCACCATCACCTCCGCTGCCACGACCGCTTTCTGGCACTATCAGGGCCAGACCTACCAGATCAACCTCATCGACACTCCGGGACACGTGGACTTCACCGTGGAGGTGGAACGCTCGCTGCGCGTGCTCGACGGGACGGTCGCTACGTTCTGCGCCGTCGGTAAGGTGCAGCCGCAGAGTGAGACGGTCTGGCGTCAGGCCGACAAGTACGGTGTTCCCAAAATCGCGTACGTCAACAAAATGGACCGCGTGGGTGCTGACTTCCTCGCGGTTGTCTCGGAAATCAAAGAAAAACTCGGTGCCCGTGCGGTGCCCATCTGCCTGCCGATCGGCAGCGAAGACAAGTTCGCCGGTATCGTGGACCTGATTGCTCAGAAAGCGATCTATTACGACAACACCGATGAGCTCGTCAACTATCAGGTAAAGGACGTTCCCGCCGAAATGGCCGCCGAAGTGGCCGAGTGGCGCGGACAGCTGATCGAAGCCGCCGCCGAATACGACGAGGCCCTGATGGAGAAGTTCTTCGACGATCCCGACTCCATTTCGGAAGACGAAATCATCGCCGCACTGCGCAAGGCGACCATCGACATGTCGATTGTTCCCGCCTGCTGCGGTTCCTCCTTCAAGAACAAAGGCGTTCAGTTCCTGCTCGACGCCGTGATGCGCTACCTGCCTTCTCCGCTGGACAAAGGTGCCGTGATCGGTACCGATCCCCGTTCCGGCAATGAGGTGAAGCGCAACCCGGACGCCAAGGAACCTTTCTGCGCCCTGGTGTTCAAGATTGCGACCGATCCCTTCGTGGGCCGTCTCGCGTTCCTGCGCGCCTACTCCGGACGCCTGGATGCCGGTTCCTATGTGCTGAACACCCGTTCCGACAAGAAGGAGAGGGTGGCCCGCCTCTATCAGATGCACTCCAACAAGCAGAACCCCATCGAATTCGTCGAGGCCGGCGATATCTGCGCCGCCGTCGGATTCAAGGACCTGCGTACGGGTGATACCATCTGCGTAGAGAACGCGCCTGTTACCCTCGAATCCATGGAGTTCCCCGATCCGGTGATCGGACTCGCCGTCGAGCCCAAGACCCAGAAGGATCTTGACAAACTCGGCATCGCGCTCGCCAAACTGGCGGAAGAGGATCCTACCTTCACCGTCAAGAGCGACCACGAGACCGGCCAGACCGTCATCAGCGGTATGGGTGAGCTTCACCTGGACATCATCGTGGACCGTCTCCGTCGTGAATTCGGCGTGGATATCAACCAAGGTGCGCCTCAGGTCAACTACAAGGAAGCCATCACCGGTACCGTCCAGCATCGCGAAGTCTTCAAGAAACAGACGGGTGGCCGCGGTAAGTTTGCGGATATCATCGTGGAAATCGGTCCTGCCGACGAGGGCGTGACCGGCCTTCAGTTCATCGACGAGGTGAAGGGCGGCAACGTTCCCAAGGAGTTCATTCCTTCCGTCGAGAAGGGCTTCAAGTCCGCGATGGCCAACGGCGTGCTCGCCGGTTACGAGGTCCAGAGCCTCAAGGTGACCCTCAAGGATGGTTCCTTCCACCCTGTGGACTCCGACCAGCTCTCCTTCGAAGTCGCCGGCCGTATGGCTTTCCGCCACGCTTGCCCGAAGGCCAAACCGGTTCTCCTCGAGCCGATTATGAACCTTGAAGTCGTGACGCCCGAAGACTATATGGGTGACATCGTGGGTGATCTGAACCGCCGTCGCGGCCAGATTAACGCCATGGATTCCACCACGGGCGCCCGCATTATCAAGGCGTTTGTTCCCCTTTCCGAGCAGTTCGGCTATGTGACCATCCTGAGGACCATTTCCTCCGGACGTGCCACCAGCACGATGTCCTTCGACCACTATGCGGAAGTACCTGCCGCCCTGGCCAAGGAGATTATCGAAAAGAGCGGATTCAAGATGTCGGATGACGATGAATAATTAAATACTGATGATTATGAACCAGATTATAAGAATTAAACTCAAATCTTTCGATCACATGCTGGTTGACAAGTCAGCCAAGAAGATCGTCGAGACGGTTGCTTCTACCGGTGCCCGTGTGAATGGTCCCATTCCCCTTCCCACCGACAAGAAGATTTTCACGGTCAACCGCTCCACCTTCGTCAACAAGAAGGCTCGCGAGCAGTTTGAACTCGATGCTTACTGCCGTCTGCTGGACATCTACGACTCCACCCCGAAGACGGTGGATGCGCTGATGAAGCTTGAACTTCCTTCCGGCGTCAACGTCGAGATCAAGGTCTGACATTGACTTGTCTGCCGCCCGTTAAGCGGCTGATCCGATACAAGGGGTTGGCCATTCATTGGCGAACCCCTTATTTGGTCCCTTAGCTCAGTTGGTCAGAGCAGCGGACTCATAATCCGTGGGTCGCAGGTTCAAGCCCTGCAGGGACCACTCTCTTTTTACTTTTTGTCGGGAGATTTGCCGTCTTTGTAGAGGAAGCGGCGAATCTTGAGGGTAGCGGTCTTGATGAAGGGCTCCTGCTCGATCTGAACTTCCTTGATGCGGCTGTTGCGGTTGACCTTGGAGTTGACGAAGTCGAGGATTTCCGCCTTGCGTTTTTCGAGGTCTTCGAGGAATTTGTCCTGGTTGTCGTAGTTCCAGTCAAGGACATCGTCGTTGAAGTGGACGAGGGCAATCAGATGGCCGTCTTTCTCGACGACGAGGGATTCGTTGACATCGCGGAAGTTATTGATGACGCTCTCGATTTCTTCGGGGTAGATGTTTTCGCCGGAAGGACCGATAATCACGCTGCCGAGCCGTCCTTTGATGGAGTAGCGCCCCTTCTTGTCGAGGGTGGCGAGGTCGCCGGTGTGGAACCAGCCGTCGTCGGAGAGCACTTCGCGGGTGCGGCGGTAATCTTTGTAGTATCCCATCATCACGGCGTCGCCCTTGACGACGATTTCCCCTTCTCCGGTCGCAGGATTGATGTTTTCAAGACGGATCTGTACGCCGTGGGCATGGATGCCGGTGGTGCCGAGGTGCGTCTTGTAGGGGCTGGCGTTGCAGATCAGCGGTGCCACTTCCGTCATGCCGTAGCCGATGGCGTAGGGGAATGCGGCCTTCCCGAGGAAATCTTCCACTTCCGCGTCGAGTTTGGCGCCGCCGATACCGAAGAATTTGATGCGTCCTCCGAAAGTGCCCTTGAGTTTCATGCCCACGAGCCAGTAAAGCAGGCGGGGGAAACTCTTTTTGAGACTGCGGAGGAAGCGGCTCTTTTCAATCGTCGGAACGATGCTGTTGCGGTAGATTTTCTCGATAACGAGCGGGACGGACAACATGACCGTCGGGCGGAGCGACTTCAGGGCCGGCAGCAGTACGGAGGCTGTGGGCGGCCGGTTCATATACCAGGTCATCGCGCCGGTGGCGAAGGCATAGAGCATGCCGATGCTCATTTCGTAGGTGTGGGCCAGCGGAAGGATGGACAGGAACACGTCGTGGCGGAACACGGGCTGGGCCTTCCAGGCGGCGAGGATGTTTGCGCAGAAGTTGCGGTGTGTCAGCATCACTCCCTTGGCGGAGCCGGTGGTGCCCGAGGTGTAGATCAGGCAGGCGAGGTCGTCCGGTTGCGGGGCTTTGATGCGTCCGTCGCAGGTGTAGGCGCTGTCTTCAGCCTGGAGGATGCTCAAATCGTCGGTGGCGATGACAATGTGCATCTTGTCGAGCAGATCCTTCGGAATTTTCGGAAAGAGCCGGCGGGAGACGAACATCGCCTTGGTTTCGGAGTGGGTGAGGATGTTGCGGATTTCATTTTCGCTCAGTTCCGTCAGCATCGGGACGGCGATGCGGCCGAAGGCGGTGACGGAAAAGAAGGCGATGGCCCAGTTGGGCATATTCTGAGAGAAAATCGCAACTTTGTCGTTGGGGTTGATGCCGAAATTCGAAAGCAGACGGGAAATCCTCCGGCAGCAGTCTTTGAATTCGGCATAATTGTAGCGGCCGCCCTTTTCGCCTACAATGCCGTAAGCGGGACGTTTGGCGTATTTGCTCGTTGCGTAGGAAAAGACCTCCGCAAGCGTTTGAAAATCATGTTTCATCAGAAGCGGTTTAGGGTTTAAATGCGAGCTTCTAGTGCGTGATGTAATTCTCGGGGTGCTTGCCGGTCAGGTGCATCTCCTCATACATCTTCTGGATACGCTCCATGTCGGCGCGGGCATCGTCGGTCAGTTCGACCCTCTGTCCTCTTCCCACACGTTTGGTTCCCCAGTCAAAGTAGCCCAGGTACACGGGAATGCCGGTCTGACGGGCAATCAGATGGAAGCCGGTTTTCCAGTGGGCGATGGGTTTGCGGGTGCCTTCAGGTGCAAGGGCCAGGTGGAACTTGCCGCCCTTTTCCATTTCCTTGATGATGCTGCGGACCAGCCGGGTGGGACTCGTACGGTCCACCGGGATGCCGCCCATCGCGCGGATAAGCCAGCCCAGGGGAGGGAAGAACATATCTTTCTTTACCATACATTTGGCATGGCCTCCGACGGAGGTATAATAGAGGTAGGAAATCAAAAAGTCCCAGATGGAGGTGTGAGGTACACCCAGGATGATGCAACGATCTTCCTCCACGGGGGGCTCGACGGCCGTCCAACCGAGCAGGCGGAGGCATTTTCCGCATAATTTCGCTTTGAAGCCCATGTCGTTTCAATTTTGTTCCGTCGCAAAGGTAAGGATTTTTTCTTATTAAGCCGCCGTTTGTTGGCCGCTTTTTCTTACCTTTGCGGTTCACGGGAGATAAACGAACATCGTCCAGAGAATCTATGAAGATATCCGAAATACTTGCGCGTAGCGGCCAGCCTTTCCCCTCAATAGAGATTGTACCCCCTCTCAAAGGCATCAGCAAGGAAGAGCTTCTCTCTTCCATCCAGCCCCTGATGGCCTTTCATCCGCCTTTTATCAACGTTACCTGTCATCGCGACGAGATAGAATTCCGCCCCGAAGCGGACGGCAGTTGGTCGCGTCACAGCGTGCGCAGAAGGGTGAGCGAGACGGCGGTGTGCGCGGCGATTCAGGCCCGTTTCCCCCAGGTCGAGGTGGTGCCTCACCTGATTGGAGCCGGTATGACGCGCGAGATGATGGATAGCCAGCTATACGATCTTGCCTTCATGGGTATCGAGAACGTGTTGGCCTTGCGCGGCGATTGCCTTACGGGCGAGAAACGCTTTACCCCGGAGCCCGGGGGATACCGCTATGCCAGCGAATTGGTGGCGGACATCCGCCGTTTTGAAAAGGCCCAGGGTGCCTCTTTCTGTATTGGCGTCGGCGCGTATCCCGAAAAGCATTTCGAAGCGCCCAACCTGGAAATGGATATCGAAAATCTCAAACGCAAGGTGGACGAGGGGGCGGATTATGTCGTGACGCAGATGTTCTTCGACAATGCGGTGTTCTACGCCTTCCGCGACAAATGCGTGTCGGCGGGCATTCATGTGCCGGTCCTGCCCGGCCTGAAACCCCTTTCCACGGCCCGTCAGGTGGAAATGCTGCCCGAGTCCTTCTCGCTGGACATTCCGAAGGCCCTTGCCGCCCGGGTCGTCGCCCATGCCGATGACAAGGCTGCCTGTTATGAAATTGGCGCCGAGTGGTGTGCCGCCCAATGTGCCGATCTGCTGAAAAACGGTGTTCCTGCCGTCCATTTCTATACGATGGGCAAGTCCGACAACATCGTGCGTATCCTGCGCGAGTGTTTCTAAAAGAGGCGTTTTCCGCTGATGTCGCAAAGAACCACAGCCCCGTTCGTATCGGCCCTCTCGCGCCGTATCCTCATCCTCGACGGAGGCATGGGGACGATGGTCCAGCAACTTTTGGGCGAAGGGTGGAAGGGTTGCGGCTGCGGACACTGCCACGGCTCGCATGACGACCGGAGCGCGATGGCGGAAGGTCTTTCCGGCGTAACGGCAAAGGGGGGAGATGATGATTTCGAGAACACCGACGCGCTGAACCTCTCGCATCCGGAGCTGATAGCGGAAATTCACCGGCGCTACGCCCTGGCGGGTGCAGATATCCTTACGACCAACTCTTTCGGCTGCAACGCGCTCGTACAGGCACGTCACGGCCGAGCGGCGGAGGCCCCCATGATGGCCCTCGCCGCCGCCCGTATTGCCCGCAAGGTTGCGGACGAGCAGACGGCGCTTCGCAAGGCGGAGGGGCTCGACCGTCCGGTCTATGTTTCCGGCGGCATCGGTCCCACCGGCGTCAGCCTCACGATGTCTTCCGATGCCAACGATCCGGCTTTCCGCGAAGTGGATTTCACGACGTTCAAGGAGGCGATGAAGGCCCAGATTGCCGCCCTCGTGGAAGGCGGGGTGGACCTCATTCAACTGGAAACCTGTTTCGACGCCCTGAATGCGAAGGCGGTCATCAAAGCCCTTGAAGAACTCGAGTGCCCGCTTCCCGTGCTGATTTCCGCCACGGTGAGCGACCGTAGCGGCCGTATGCTGACGGGCCAGACCCTCGAGGCCTTTTTCCACAGTGTCCGCCACTGCCCGAACCTGGTTGCCTTCGGCCTGAACTGTGCCCTTGGTGCAGCCCAGATGGCTCCGCTCGTGGAAGAGGTCGCCCGTTTTTCCGACCTTCCCGTCCTCTTTTACCCTAACGCCGGCATTCCCGATGAAATGGGGCGTTATAACGACACCCCCGAGGAAATGGCCGCTGTGGTCCGTTCCCTAGCCCTCTCCGGCTGTATCAATATTGCCGGCGGCTGCTGTGGCACCACCCCTTCGCATATCGCGGAACTTGATCGAACATTATCCGATATAAAGCCTCGCGCTTTCCATGTTAATGCGATTGCAATCACGCCTCGCGAACAGGCGCCATTGGCGCGCAGCGAGGCGGTCAGCCGGCATCTGACCGTCAGCGGCCTGGAAGCGTATGAAATCGATGCCTCCCGCAACTTTACGAACATCGGCGAACGTTCCAATGTGACCGGCTCGCGCAAATTCGCCCGGCTGATTGCTTCCGGCGCATATGAAGAAGCCTTGAGCGTGGCTGCGGCTCAGGTGGCGGGCGGCGCCAACATCATCGATGTCAATATGGATGACGCGATGTTGGATTCGAAGGCCTGTATGCGTACCTTCCTTCGCTATGTGTCTTCCGATCCCGCCGTCTCCACGGCAGCCGTGATGATTGACTCCTCCCATTGGGATACCCTCGTCGAGGGTTTGGAGAATACCCCCGGAAAAAGCATCGTCAACTCCATTTCCCTCAAGGACGGTGAGGAAGAGTTCCTGCGACGCGCCCGGCTCATCAAAAGTTATGGTGCCGCCGCCGTTGTCATGTGTTTCGACGAAATCGGCCAGGCGGTGACCTTTGCGCGCAAGAAAGAAATAGCCGGGCGTGCCTATCGTCTTCTGACGGAACAGGTCGGAATGGCTCCCCACGATATTATTTTTGATTGTAATGTGCTTTCCATCGGCACCGGTATCCCGGAGCATGCGCGCTTTGCCGTGGATTTCATCGATGCCGTGCATTGGATCAAGGAGAACCTGCCCGGGGCGCTGACCAGCGGCGGCATCTCCAATCTGTCCTTTGCGTTCCGTGGCAACAATGCCGTCCGTGAGGCGATGCACAGCGTCTTCCTCTATCACGCCATCCGCGCCGGTCTCGACATGGCCATCGTCAATCCGCAGATGCTCATTCCTTACGACGACATTGAGCCGAAGTTGTTACACGCGATTGAGGATGTGATTTTCAACCGTGACGATGAGGCGACAGCCCGGCTGACCGACCAGGCCTCCGCCCTGTTGGAGCAGGCCTCGGATGCATCTGCCGCGGCAAGCGGTGTATCGACCGGTCCGGCGAACCCGTCGGCAAATGTCCCGGTGTCCGCCTTGACCCCGCAGGAGCGTCTTCGTTCCGCCCTGTTGAAGGGTGACGGTGCGACCGTGGGGGAGGATGCGCTCGCCGTGCTCTCCGAAATGGGAACGGCCGTAGCCGTCATCGAAGGCCCCCTGATGGCCGCCATGGCCGAGGTGGGGGAACGGTTTGCCGAAGGTAAGATGTTTCTCCCGCAGGTGGTCAAATCCGCCAAGGTCATGCGACAGGCCGTGCAGGCGCTCGAACCGTATATGGACGGAGAAAACGCTACGGCCGGCAAGG
This sequence comes from Bacteroidales bacterium, assembly GCA_017961345.1. GTDB lineage: Bacteria > Bacteroidota > Bacteroidia > Bacteroidales > UBA932 > Cryptobacteroides. The sequence goes on from JAGCXP010000124.1 coordinate 19,458, forward strand.
CTGATGGCGGGTTGGCCGGTGCGGCAGGCGACGGCTTGTCGGCTGGCAAGCCTGATGCTTCTGAAGGTGAGACCAATCAAACTTACGCCGCCCCTCGCAAGCCCCGTTTTGTCATTGCCACCATTCAGGGCGATGTCCACGATATCGGCAAGAACATTACCTCCATCGTGCTCCAATGCGGAGGTTTCGAGGTGACCGACATGGGCGTAATGGTGCCCTGTACGGAGATCCTGGCCAAGGCGAAGGAGGTCGATGCCGACATCATCGGCGTCAGCGGCCTGATTACGCCCTCGTTGTACAGAATGGAAGAACTCTGCCGGATGATGGCTCAGCAGGGATTCAAAATCCCGCTTTTTGTCGGCGGCGCAGCGACCAGTGCCGTCCATACGGCGGTGAAACTGTCTCCGATTTATCCCAACGTCCACTATGGCGCCGATGCATCGATGACCGCCGTGCTGGCCAAGAAGTACCTGGCCGACCCCGAAGGGTTCCGTGCAGAAGAACAGCAGGCCCAGGAACGAATGCGTGCGCTTCACGCTCAGGGCGCGGCAAAAAAAACGGAGAAACCGACTGCCGGGCCGGCATCTGGCGGAGTTCCGGATGGAGCGGGGACGCAGGTGGCTGCCAAGCAGGTGTCAGCTCATGCGGCGACCGAGGTTTTGGCGGATTCCGCCAGCAAAAACTTCCCCGCCCCGGCCGCTTTTAAGGACATTTCGCTTCGAACCCTTTCGCCCGAAGAACTTCGTCCGCTGATAGACTGGCGGTTGTTCGATGCGGCGTGCGGGTTGAAAAATCCATCGCTCGCGAAGGCGGCCGATGGGAATGCATCGGAGGTGCCGAATGGGAAGCGCAGCGGGGAGCGCGTGGTTGCGGAACCCGCTTATGAGGCGTTATTGAAAGAATATCGCTCTCGTGCGGAAGGCTTGTTGTCCTCATCGGCTTATGAAGTGCGTATCTGCGCCCGTTTTTTCCCCTGCTTTGCACAGGGGGATGATTTGGTAACGGATGCGTTTGTCTTCCCGATGCTGTGTGACGAACGTCTGCGCGCGGCGGGAAAGACGGCTTCGCTGGCGGATTTCTTCCCCTCGAACGCGAGCGGACGGAAGGCGCCCCTTGGGCTTTTCGCCATTAGCGTTCACGAACGGACGAGCGAGGACGATGCATTGCGTGTTGCGGGGACTGCCGACGCGGGTGAAGTCGACCCGCTGCTGTCCCACGGACTGAAAGCCGCTCTCGCGGAAGCCGCCTCCACCTGGTTGCAACGGCGTTTGGAACAAGTGCTGAACGAGCCCCAACTGGCATCCATGCAACCTTCGGACAGACAGCTTGCGGCATCCTGCAAAGTAATTCTCCCCGGCATCGGCTATACCTGCTGTCCCGACCATAGTCTCAAACGTGATATTCTCCGGATTTTGGAGGAAGGCTTTTCCGCTGACACGCGGAATGGCGTCCCTGCTGACACGCGCGGTGGAAGTCTCGGTATCACCCTCACCGAGTCCTGTGCCATGCTCCCTCTCGAAAGCATCTGCGGCCTCGTCATCGCCGCTCCCGCCGCCCACTATCCCGAACTTCGTCATTTCTCTGCAGCCGCCCTTGATGCGTACGCCGCCAAACGCGGTTTTACAACTCAGGAGCGCGAACTGTTTTTGGGACAACTGTCTTAGCACTCCATTGGTCAAAAAAACGCCGATTTTTTGACCGACAAGGTGCTAAAGATTCTGATTGGTCAAAAAAACGCCAGATTTCCGGCCGATTAGGTTCTTTGCCGAAATTTTCGAAAGTATCCCCCTTCGAACAACCTTTTTATACACTTTTTGAAAAAGTTTTTTGTATAAAAAACGCCATTTGAAGCAAGCGTATTGGCGATTTTATGCAATTTATAAATCAAATTCATCGTAAACGGATAATCCTTGCGAACTTTGCCGCATGAATCGTATACAAAAAGAAAACACGGCATTCAGAGCATTGCCAAAAGGTATTTATCATCTTTGCACGGACGGTTGGCAGGAGGGTAAACTGTTCAATGATGTCAGTCAGTTTAAAATGGGGATGTCAACCATCGCCTTGGTGGCAGATAAGTATGACGCTCAAATTCTTTCTTTTGTGTTGATGCCCAACCATATACATATCTTGCTGAGCGCCACGGGGCAGACCTGTTTGAATATCTTTCAGTTTATTCGACGACGGATATCCTATCGCCTGTCGAGGGACGGAAATGCGCCGCTTCCGGACTCGTATGGAATGAAACTGATTCCTATTGAAGACAGAAATTCGCTTCGAACACATTATATCTATTTGGCGCGCAATGCATATGAAAAAGGGTTCTGCAATCCGGGATGTTATCCGTGGACATCCGAATACCTGGTATTCAGCCGTTTGGCAAGATCTATCCGGGGAACAAGGATTGATTGCATGAACGAATGTGAGGTCCGTTGCATCCTTGGGTCAAAACATCCCCTGCCCGGTCATTGGGAAATTCATCCGGAGCTTGGAGTCTTGCCGCGAAACTATATTGACATTGAAAAGGCAGATGCGTTATTCGGTTCTCCTAAAACCTATATGACGAGATTGGTGAAAGATTATGAGTCCTTTATTTACGTTTCAAAAGAATTGGATGAAGAGATTCTATTTTCAAAACCGGAAGTAAATGACATTCTCTATGAAACCCTTCATCGCCAGTATCCGGGGAAAAGAATCGGAAATTTGACGTCGGATGAAAAGAGCAAATTGACCGTTTCCCTATATCGGCAATACGGTTTCTCATCTGCACTGCTGTCGGAAATCCTGTATATGCCGGAGCGTACGGTTTTACAGTTGATTGGCTCCAAAGATTATGGTCATAAGATTCACTAGCACCTCATTGGTCAAAAAATCGCCAAATTTTTGGCCGATTAGGTGCTAAAGAACTCCATTGGTCAAAAAAACGGCCGAATTTTGCCCGATGAGGTGCTGTGCGGGTGCTGGATGTGTGCTGTGCGGGTGCGAAGGTTGGGCTGTGCGGGTGCATGCGCGTGACAGAATTACATTACTCCGCCGCCGGTACGAACAAATCCTGCTTCGGAAGATATTTCCGCACTTCCCGCCGACAGTCGGAGAAGAAGGCGGCGATCCGGCGGCTGAAACTGTGACCGCGGTAGGTGCTCGTGTTGGTGATGAAAAACCAGCACGCTCCGTCGGGGAAATACTTGACGAAGGCCGCCGTTCCGGAAAAACTGCCGCTGCGTGTCCAACCCACTTCGGGATTGGTGTCGTTCCAGCCCAGCGAGAAAGTCTTTTTGTCGAAATATTCCGTCATCTTGTGCACGCTTTCGGCGGAAAGGACATCGGGAACGCCCGGCCGTCCGTCAATCGAGGCCACGAAGCGGGCGAGTTCGACCACGCTGCAGCACCAGGCACCCGCGCCGCTCAAAAATGTAATGTTGTTGCCTCCGTAGCAGCGGTCCACCATTTTCCCGCTGAGATCATAGCACTCCACCTGTTCCGTATTGCCGTGCATATAGTACCGCACCTCGGAAGGCCGCCGTTGTTTGTAGAAATTGCCCGCGATGTGGAAATCGTAGCAGCCGGCAGGATACAGCAGGTTTTCGCGGACATAGTCTTCATAGCTCATTCCGCTGCGTTTTTCAATAATCAGCGAAAGGAGCAGATAGCCGAAATTGGAATAACTGTGCCCCGTTCCCGGAAGAAAACTCAGTCGGCGCCGCAGGACGATCCGGCACATCTGATCGACCGTCGGGGGTTGGGTAAGTCCGTTCATTTGGGCGAATTCCAGCGCGTTGAACATCGGGTCGCCCAGGCGAAGGGTAAAGCCGCCCTGATGCCTTAGCAGATGTTCCACCGTGATACGGAAGTGCCTTTTGTCGCGGATGGCTTCCGTCCACTCCGGGTTATTGAGAATCCCCTCGTCCCCCAACACCTTGTCGTCCAAAGAAATCTTTCCCTCCTCGCAGAGTTTCAGGATGGCGGCGGCCGTCACCAGTTTGGAAACGGAGGCGATGCGCATGGTCATGTAGGGCTCCATCTCCACATTCTCATCGGCTTTGCCATAGCCTTTGGCAAAGAGCAGGGAATCGTTGCGCATCACGGCCACTTGCGTTCCCTGCAGGCCCCATCGCCGCATAAATGCCTTCATGTTCTTGTCCATTTGCGGGCAAAAGGAGGACTCGTTGGTCACATAGGCGTTGAGGCGGCAGGCCCCTTTCGGGATGTCGGGAGCGGAAGGACGCTTCAGCAAGACGAGCAGCAGGACAAACGCTCCGAGCGCGCTTGCGTACAGCAGGATTTTTTTTCTTGAAAGCGTCATCACAGTTTGCTCCCGAGTATGGCAGAATCGTCTCCGTCCTGCAACCTGTCAAACTTTTTCAGCAGCGACGCCCGCATCACGAGGGCGGTCAGGCAGCTCAGCACGTCGGAGACGGGCATGCTCCACCACACGCCGTCTGCACCCAAAAAGCGGGGCAGGATGTACAGCAGCGGAACGAGATAGATCAGTTGCCTCACCAGGGAAAGGAAAATGGACTGACGGACCATGCCCAGACACTGGAAGAGGTTGGTGGTAATCATATGATAGCCCACGATGAACATCAGGCAGTTCATGATGGAAAGGTTGTGGGCGGCAAGACAAATGAGTGCCTCATCGTGGGTAAAGAGGCTTACGACGGCCCGGGGAAAGAAGACGCAGAGGATAGAGCAGACGCTGACCACGATGGTGGCCAGCCAGACGGTGCGGTTGTACACGGCCCGCACGCGCGTGTAGAGCCGGGCTCCGTAGTTGTATCCCGCGATGGGTTGCATGCCCTGGGTAAGGCCGAGACAGACCATGACAAAGACGAAAGTCACCCGGTTGCAAATCCCGAAGGAACCTACGCCCAGGTCGCCGGAATACAGCAGCAACTGGCGGTTGATGACCATCGTCACCAGGCAGGCGGCCGCATTCATCAGAAAGGGAGACATGCCGATAGACAGGCTGTCCCAGGCAATGTGCCAGTTAGGAATGAACGATTTGAGTTTGAAGTGCAGCACCCGATTGGGGTTGCTGAATTCGAACATGATGACCAGAAAGGCCAGGGTCTGCGAAATGACGGTGGCCCAGGCCGCTCCGGCGATGCCCCAGTGCAGCACGAAGATGAAAAGCGGGTCGAGCAGACTGTTGATGACAACGGTAAACAACGTCAGGTACATTGCATTGCGCGGATGGCCGCCGGCGCGCATGATGCCGTTCAGGCCAAAGTACAGGTGCGTAATGATGTTGCCCCAAAGGATGATGGTCATGTACTGGGCGGCATAGGGAAGCGTTGCATCGCTCGCACCGAAAAAGCGCAGGATGGGCTCCAGCCAGTAGAGGGCGGCCAGCATGAAAATGAGGCCCGTCATCACGTTCAGCGTGAACGTATTGCCGAGCACTTTGTTTGCCGCTTTGTATTTTTTCATGCCCAGGAAGACCGACACCATGGTGGCGCCGCCGATGCCGACCAGCGTCCCGAGGGCGGCCGAAAGGTTCATCAGCGGGAAGGTGACGGCCAGGCCGGAGATGGCGAGCGCTCCCACGCCCTGACCGATGAAAATGCTGTCAACCAGGTTGTAGAGGGAAGAGGCCGTCATTGCGATGATGGCGGGGACGGCATATCTGCGGAGCAGGGTAGGAATATTCTCCGTCTCCAACTCCGTCGGAGCATAGGCCGCCAGATTCTCTTCCATGGGTTCTATTCGGGCTTGGGCACCAGTTGCAGTTCAAAGACAAGGGGCGTGTACGCGGGAATCTGCTCGGTCACCGTGGACGCATACCCCATGCCCTGATGGACCAGGGCCACGCCGCCCTCCCCGGGATGCATGTTCCGCAGGGTGTAGGTAAAGCCGGTGATCAGCGAATTTTCCGAACCGTCGCTCGGAGAGATGAACTTGATGTCATAGTGTTTCTCCGCCATCTTGATCTGCATCGGAGAATACGTGCTGGAGGAGGAGTAGAGCCCGTATTTGCGTGCGGTGTCAAGGACGTTGGTGTCGAAAACTTTTCCGTTGTTGAGACGTCCCACGAAACGGATGTAAATGGTCGTGTCGTTGGGCAGCCGCTTCAATTGCGAGGGCTGAACCAGCCGCTGATACCACCAACCCAGCGCGGTCGTATCGGCGGATTCGGGACGGGCGCGGACAAAACGGGCCAGTTCGGCAGGAACATCGTCATCGCTCTTTCGGTAGGGATAGGTCGGATGGGCAGCGACATAGCGGACCATGGAGTCGATGCACCACCTGTCGATGGAAGAGATGGCGTCGAGCACTTCCATCTCGTACTGGTGGGTGATGACGCCGGTTGACCCCGCATTGAAATACTCCTGGTTCGTGGCGCGATAGGTGGTGGTCATCAGCCAGGGGGGGATGAAGATTCGGCGTTTCCCTCCTTCTTTCATCCCGTTGAGGCCGTTTCGTACACCGCCGAGAATGCCCGCATCGGAACTCTTCTTCCAGACGACGGGGCCGATGTAATTCTGCGCTTTGTAGCGCCCGACTTTTTGCATCGTGTCCTTTTCGGAGGAACCGGTAATATAACCCAAGGCGGTCCGGACCGTGAAGCGGACGTAAACATAGTTGGAGTCGAGAACGGACATTCCGTTTCCTTCCACTTCATAAGAAGGATCGAGATAAACGCCGAAGTAATCGTTTACCGATCCGTCGTTCCAGTTTACGGGCTGATTCGCTTCGTTGTGGGCGTTCGGGCAGCGAACCTGCGCCCAGGAGTCAAACGAGCGTTTGGCTTTCTGGGGATCCGACTCGACCACGGATTTTGCGCAGGCCCCCAACAGGGCCAGAGCGGCCATCGTATAGAAAATTTTCTTCATAATCAATTGTTTACTCCCTCTACCCATATTTCATAAATCAACGCTGAATTGGGCGGTACCGAACCGTAAATCCGGCTTCCGAAGCCATATTTTCCGGAAAAGACGATGTAGGCGTGTTCTCCGCTCTGGACCCCGACCAGTCCTTTGGCAAGTCCTTCGACAAAATTCGCATCGGGCAGGCTGCGGGTCAAGATGACGAAGCGGCTTTCATCGGAGGTGTCCCAGGAGGCCGTCGCTGCCGTTTCCTTATGGTTGGTCACAAAGAGGTTGCCCGTACTGACGGAGCCGTTGAAGACATAACCGCCATAATAGAAAGATACCGTACCCTTGCTCTGCAGGGCTTCTCCCGTGCCTGCCTTCAACGTGAGGCGGTAGGCGCCTTCGTTGTTGACAAACCAGGTCGTGTCGGATACCTTCGACTGCAGGAAGGAGGCAATCCTCGTTTCCTGGTTGGCATAGATCATCTCCCGGTTTTCTTTCAGGCAGGAGAGGACGGAAAGCAGGCAGAGCGATATGAAAATCAGGCGTTTCATGCTTTGAAGAAAGTCTGGATGGCCTGTTTGACATAGATCTCGGCGCTGCGGACGTCGTGTACGTCCGGAGCGTTCCCCTTCAGCAGGTCTGCCGGGGCGTTCGGCTTGTAAAGCGCTCCACCGGAGGCGTTTTCGTGACCGCCGCCGTGAAAACATTCCGCCGCCCAGCGGTTGGCGGAAAACCCTTTTTTCGAACGGATGGAAACCCGGAAACGGTCCGGAAGTTCTTTCAGGAAGAGGCTGAAATGGACCTGTTCGATGGCCAGCGGCTGATTGACGAAGGATTCGGTCTCTCCTTCCTTCAGGCCGAAACGGTTCTGCTCCTCCTCGGAGAGGATGACATAGGCGACGCCTTCCGGGGTGAGGGTGAGTTTTTCGGACAGGACATATCCAAGGGCCCGGAGGCGGTTCTCCCGGTAATGCTGGTAAATCTGGCTCACGATCTCATCACGGTCCACCCCGACGGCAATCAGTTCGGAGGCCATCCGGAGGGTGGAAGGAAAAACGGAATTGGCGAAATTGTTGGTGTCCGTCGTCATCCCTGTCATCAGCGCGTAGGCGGTTCGGGACGGAAGAACGTGGGCGCAGGCAGGTTGCCCGACCTTGCCTTCAAGGGCCAGCAGCACATGATAAAGGAGCTCGCAGGCGGAGGAAATCTCCGTCTCGCTGATGCAGACCGTGAAGGCTTCCCGCTGAGGTTTCAGGTGATGGTCAATCAGGATTTTGGGGCAGGTCTGCGCCTGGATGGCCGTTCCGAGTTTGGTGCGGGAAAGCGTATTGAAGTCCAGGCAGATCAGGGTGTCGGCCCGGGAAACGGCCTGCAGCGCCGCATCCTTCTCGCTTTCCAGCGAAATCACCCGGAAGGGATCGTCGCGGCGGAAGAGGAACGCGAGGGTGTCGGGGACATCGTCGGGCAGCACCAGCGTCGCCTCTTTCCCCTTGGAAACAAGGTAGTGGCACAGGGCGGCCGTGCTGCCGAGCGCATCCCCGTCCGGGCTGTTGTGCGAGGTGACGACAAAGCGCTCCCCCCGGCCCAGCAGCGTCCGCAGGGCGGCGATATTCGTCTCGTTGATGTCCTTTATCGCGTTCATTCGCTGCAAATTTACAAAAAGTATTGCATTTGCCCCATCAAATTCTTATCTTTGCGTGATAAACGGAATAAATAACACCAGAATGAAACCCATTTACTCCAAAATCCTGACCTACGCCGTACTGCCGGTGTGCATCCTCCTGCTGGCTTATTTCTGCATTGACAGCATCCGGCGACCCGTCAAGTTCAACGAAGAGAAAGCCGCCCGCGAACAAGTTGCCATCCAGATTCTCAAAGACATCCGCACCCTCCAGGTCGGATTCAAGAGCACCTATGGCCACTATGCCGCCACCGCCGACTCCCTGATTTGGTTCTACAACGACGGTTATGTCGAGATTATCAAGCAGATCGGTTCCAAGGACGACTCTCTGGCCGTGCTGAACACCGAGAATGTCAAGAAGAAACTCAAAAAGGGTAAAAAGGAAGTGACCGATGCGGAACTCTTCGAGATGTATTACAACGAAGACGGCACCCCGAAGGATGAGGCTTTCACCCTCGTGCTGACCACGACCACCAAGATTCCCGTCAAGGACACCCTTTGCAAACGCGAAGGATTCCGTGTGGGCGAAATCAAGTACATTCCCTTCACCGACAAAAAGGACACCATCCTCTACGCCGCTGAAATCAAGACGGTCTCCGGCGTAAAAGTTCCCCTCTTCGAGGCCTGCATTCCTTACGCTTTGAAGGTGATGCTCCCTTCCGGCCCCGGTGAGCCTGAGAAATACTACTATCAGGAGAAACTCCTCAAGGGGATGAACCACCAGCTGATTGTCAACCTCTGCGAAGAGCGTACCGACACCGACCGTTATCCCGGCCTGAAAGTGGGTAGCGTCACAGCCCCGAACAACAATGCCGGTAACTGGGAATAAACCCTGCGACATCTCCGTTCAGGTTGGCCTGAACGGGTTTTCCTATTCGACAGACTCCTGCGCCCGCTCCCCGTGGCTGGGCGCAGAGTTTGTGTACGGCTGCGATGCGTTGCAACAGCCGCACGATAAGGCCAGTCTCTCCACGATGAACCGGAAGTTTACGCTCGTCCCTTCCTCCTGCTTCAGCGAGGAACAGGCTCGGTACTTCCTTTCGGATGCCGTCTCGCTGGACGAAGAGGACGAAGTGCTCTGGTCCCTCAATGAGGCGGTCGGTGCCGTGGAAATCTGGGCCCGGGAAAAGGGGCGTCTGGTCCCCGTCGTCAAGGGAATGCTCGAAAAGAACGGCGGAGAGGTGGAGGTGCGCCCCGAGCTGCATTTTATGCTGGAAGAGGGCCTGAAACTGGAGCCCTACAACAAGATTGTCGCCTCCTATGCGGAAGACACGCTCTACCTTGTCATCTTCCAAGGCAAGAACCTCCTGCTCTGCAACCATTTCGACGCGATGGAATTCACCACGGCCCAATACTTTATTTTCCGGGCCTTGAAAAGTTTCCAGATTAATCCGGAAACGGCCACGCTTTTCTTCCGTACGGCCCTTTCCGCCGAGGAGGAAATGGCGCTGTATCAATATGTGAAAGAGGTCAAGGCGCTCGGCGGCGCCGTCGTTTCAGCCCCGCTCGCATGAGAATCATCGGCGGTTCTCTCAAAGGACGGAGCATCTCCCCGCCCGAAGGTTACAAGGCCCGTCCCACGACGGATTTCGCGCGCGAAGGCCTCTTCAACATTCTCGACAACGAATACGAATTTGCCGACCTGCAGGTGCTAGACCTGTTCGGCGGCACCGGTGTCATTTCCTTCGAATTCGCCTCCCGCGGTGCGGCCGGGGTGCATTGCGTGGAAATGAATGCCGACAATGCGCGCTTCATCCGCGCTCAGGCCGCCGCCCTGGGGTTGGGAGGGGTCGTGACGGTGGTCCACCACAACGTCTTCGATTTTCTCCCGCTCTGCCGCAAATCCTTCGACCTCGTGTTCGCCGATCCTCCCTATGCCCTGGAAGGTCTCGCAGACATTCCCGACAAGATTTTTGCCACACGGTGGACCGTCGGGAGCGCTGCTGCAGGTGAGGCGGCTGGCGGCGAAGTCACCGAGGCGGGGCTGCTATACCCTGGCGGCTATTTCATTCTGGAGCACCCCGCAGACTACTCCTTCCGCGACCATCCGCGTTTTGTCAAGGAGCGCAAGTACGGCAACGTACACTTCTCTTTTTTCGAATAGCAGCAGACGCGGGAGGGTCCGAGCGAACGGATGCGAGCGAGTCCCCCGCATCACCCTTTCCCTCCCATCGAAACGCTCTTCAATCCTACCGAAAAGTTCGCTCATTGGTGATTTGTAAATCTCTGTTAATCAACGTATTACGAAAAATGGCCTGCGCAAAAATGCACGGGTGATTTCTAGCATCTTCCTCTATATCAATAAGTTAGCCTACACCTGTTGAAGACCCTGCCGCGCGCTGCGTAGGGCTCGAAAGAGCGGCTTGCTCCGCGATGGCCAGCACGTGGCAGAGCAGAAAAAGGGCGAAAATCCGCTTTGGGAGATGCTACAGCACGCGTCGGCGGAACTCGGAGAGGGTGATGGCGGTGGCGGTGGCGACGTTGAGCGACTCGCTGGTTTGTGCACCGGCGGGATAAGGAGGGATGAAAAGACGGTGGGACACGAGGGCGGCCAGTTCGGGGCTGATGCCCTCGGATTCATTGCCCATCACGATGAGGCCTTCGCCTTTCAGGGGCTGGCTGTAGATCTCTTCTCCGTCAAGGAAGGTGCCGTAAACGGGCAGGCCTTCCGACACGAACGCGGAGGCGACCTTCTTCAGGTCGGTGTAAATCACCTTTTTGCGGAAGATGGCGCCCATCGTGGCCTGGACTACCTTGGGGTTATAGACGTCGCTGGTGGGGTAGCGGCAAAGTTCGTCGGAAGCGAAGACGACATCAATGCCGAACCAGTCGGAAAGGCGCAGAATGGTGCCGAGATTGCCGGGGTCGCGCACTCCGTCGAGACCCAGCGCGAGCGGACGGCTGCCGACCAGGGCGGAAAGGTCTTCGGGGATCCGGGGCTTGCGAACAAGGGCCAGGGCGGGGGAGGGAGAGCTGAGCAGGCTGATTTTCTCCATCTCGGCGGGGCTGACGGTTTGGAGTAGGGATGCGCCCGATGACACCTCCGCGAGCACGCCTTTCGTAAGGTTGGCGGCTGCTTGGGCCGTGGCAAACACGGCTTCGACCTCCCAGCCGGAGCGCAGGGCTTCCTCCACCATTTTCTCCCCTTCCACGACGAACAGCCCGCTTTCCTCGCGCATCTTTTTGTCTTTGAGGCTGCGGATAAACTTAGCCGTGTTCTTGCTGTATTCCATCTTCAATTTTCTTTTCCTTACTTTTTGTGGGCTCCGTTGTTTTTGCCCTTCGTCGTCACTTTCTGCGCGGTTTCGGATGCAACGCAGTCGCTGCGCAAAAATGCTTTCCAGTCGTCCTGCCGCTCGCACTGCACTTCGAGCGAGTCGGGCAGTTGGGGGAAGAAATCGAAGCCGGTCAACGCCTCGAGCGAGTCCACGCTGATGACAAATTCGGGATAATGGTTGCGCTTGAGGTCGCGGTGCGGCAGCAGGAAGGCGACGCTTTTCGCGGCTACGGGCACCCCGAGGGAATCGCGCCGGACCTTCAGCACGGCCTTCCAGTACCAGGAGGGTACGGGAAGACGTTTGCCGTCGTTGCGGTTGAGAACGGTGGGGCGGCCGTTTTCCTTGCCGGGGAAATCCGCCCGGCTTTCGCCAACGGTTCGCTGTTTTGGAGGTGCATCTGTCTGCAGACTGTCGTTCGCCAGATGAAAACTTGCACCGGTCACGACATACAGGGTATCGCTGCAGGAGAGGGCCGCCTCGCGGATCCCCTTTTCGAGTTTGGCCCAAATCATGCCGTTGAAGCCGTTCTGCAGCTGCGGTGTCATGTTGGTCGCGTAGTAGGTCTGCGCCTGCATCTGCGCGCTGGCACCCCGGTCCGCATTGGGGATCTGATGACCGCGGGCGTAGTAGTTGGACTTATAATATTCGGTAGGGAAACGGGTGGTCGAGTAGTTTTTGAAAACCCCTGTCTGGAGGGAATCTGGCAGGGAAGGGTCGTAGCCCCAGCTCTCTTCCCGCCCCGTGGCGATATGCTCCCGGCACAGCGGATAGGCCACCCAGCAGGAGGCGTACGTCGCCGGGTCATAGAGGAAACTGTAGTTGCGGACCAACGTGTCAACGACCGCATTCACGCCGTCCGAAAGGTTTGAAATACCCGTGTGAGTTGTTTTATTTGTGCTGACCACGGCATAATGCGTCCGGAAAAGGAGGGTGCTGTCCTGCCCGCGGGCGGCCGGGAGTTCCATCCAGGGGCCGAGCGCGGCCTGCAGGTATATGATTAGTAAAGTGAGCATTTCCAAAACTTTTCTTCAAAATACGCGATTGAACGCACGGAAAGGAGGTTACAACGATAGTTTATACACATTTGTTTCATAGGGCTCGAACCCGAGCGAGAGATAGAGCCGGTTGGCGGCTTCGCGGGACGGACGGGAGGTCAGTTGGAGTTGGATGGGCGCGAACTCTTTGCGGGCAAAATCAATCAGGTGTTCCACGAGTTTGCGCCCGATATGCTGCCCGCGGAATGCTTCCGAGACCACCACGTCTTCAATCCGTCCCTTCGTCCCGGTGGGTTGGTGCAGGATGACCAGGCTGGCCGTTCCGATGATCCGCCCGCCTTCCATCGCCGCAAAAAGATGGGTGTCCGGACACGCGGCCGCCTGCTGCAGCATCTGCGGCGTCACCTCCGTGCTGCGGCTGAGCTGTCCCATCAGGTTCAACAGATCCGCAATCTGTTCCGTGTTCAGGCTTTGTAATTCTTTGATGACCATCGTTTGTCGTGGGGAAGCCGTTGTGCGAAACCGCTTCTAAAAGGCATTCCCGCTACAAAGATATAATTTGCCCGGCTCTTTTACAATAAATAGGTATCCGAAATTTGATAGAAAATGCGTTAACAATCTCTTCCAATCAACGAGAAGCTAGCCAGGTTCTTGTTCAATGGAAGAGAGAAAGAAGATTGGGAACGTGGCATCCTCGATAGGTTAGAAGTCAGAAAACAGGTACTAGAATATGGCTTCGTGTGATTTACCATCCGGTTTAATCAGCCTCGTCTTTATCTTACGGATGAATTAAATGGGGCGTTAAGTGATGAACTAAACGGGGAAATATAAAAGGTGGTCAAAAGTCGGAGAGTTCATTTATCCAAACAATAAATCAAATTGTTTCATAGAATTCCGGGATTCCATGGGAAACATCATCACTTACAAAACACGGATTTTTTCAATTGACAGGCATATTGCCGTTTTGATTCAGATAGATCTAATTGAACATCGTGATTCCGAGAAAACAGGTGGCTTGTGTTAAAGGGATCGCAGAATAATCAACTTATCAGCGGGCCATCCATATCCGGCGCATTTAAGCCCACTCTTTCGCATCAGACCGCCTAAATATCCCGTGAGTGTCTCGTTGGTTTAATGTGTAATTCCCGATGCAGATGCGAAAAACACGGCGCGGAAAGACTGTGAGTATCTGACTGGGACGACCAGACGAGGCGGAAAGAGAATTGTCAAAGGTGAGTTCGAAGGGGCGGGGGGTGTTGGAGGACGGAACCAAAGCGAGTGGGCGGAGCTTTGGCGTGGCGAACAGGCTTTGACCGGCTATTTTGGGGCTATTTCTTTAGAAACTCAATATAAAAATAATCTTTCTTGTTGTATACTTTGTATGGTTCTTATCATTATGTCATTGAAAATGTGTATATTTGTATTTGATATCTCATGCTGCTTGTTTTTTGTGGCGTATAATTTATTTAAGTATTTAAATTGCAGCTTATTGCCTTTTGATTGAGATAAAAATTTTAACTTTGAAAGTTATGGGGCGAGTTCACCAATGAGCTCATATTTTGAAACAGTGTTGTTGATGAGTTACATCGTATGAAGATACCTTTTTCTGTTTCGGCTCGTACCGCGATACTCATAGGGTCTGAGAATTTCTCAAATCCCGAAGGTGCCATCGTGGAACTTGTGAAGAATGCATATGATGCCGATTCCCAATACTGTTATATTCTGTTTGGAGAAGGCGAGTCTGCGAAACGATCTCTATACATCCTAGATTGGGGTACAGGGATGAACGATAAGATAATTGAGACTTGCTGGATGCGAATAGGAACAGACGATAAGCTTTATAACGACAAAACTGAGAGCGGAAGAGTCAAGTCTGGAGCCAAGGGGATCGGACGTTTTGCTTTAAACAGACTTGGGAAGACGGCGGAAATGTTAACATTTACGAAAGAGGGCCGAGGATACGACTGGAAAGTTAATTGGTCTGATTTTGACAAGCCGCAAACGAGCGTTTCAGAGATAACAGCCGACATTGACACTATTTCTCTTGTAGAAGGTCATCAATTCCTTTCTGATTTGGAAAAACGGTTTGGTCTATCTTTCCCAAAATTTGAAACGGGAACGTTATTGAAGGTAACGGACCTAAATGATGAGTGGAATGAAGCTCAACTGACGCATCTATTTTCTTCTTTGCAGGATCTTGTTCCTCCTTTTAACATTCCTGTATTTGAGATATTCCAGTATGTGCAAGGGAAGGATGGTTATGGGCACATAGAGGTCTCTGATTACGATGATTTTGACTATTCGGTTTCTGCCCGATTTGACGGTAAAGACAACTTGTCTGTTAAGGTTCTACGTAATGAACTTGACGTGGAACGTCTGAAGAATGACTATATCGGTCTGTTCCGAAGAGAGGATATGAGGGACTTCCCTTATCGACTATCAGAATTTGAGGCCGGAGGCTATGAGCGCACTCTACCTTTATCGAAGCTAAAAGTTGACAACCCACAGCGCCTGGCTAATCATCAGAAAGAACTAGGTGCGTTCCGTTTCAATTTCTTTTTTGTAAAAAGTACAACGTCGGATGGGCGAGGAGAAAACGATGAAACAAAGTATCCATACCGTATATTTTCTCCAACTGCTAGAAGACAATGGCTTAAAAGAAACGTTGGGGTAAAAGTCTATCGTGACAAGTTCCGTGTACGACCTTATGGTGAGAATGGTGATGATTGGCTCCATCTAGGAGACCGCTATGCGGCTAATCCAATAGGTGCCGGACAACGTAAAGGCGGCTATCATATTCGACAGAACCAGATTGTTGGTGCTGTCGAGATTTCTCGTTTGGACAATGTGCATTTACAGGATAAGTCCGGACGAGAAGGTCTTCAAGAGAATGTGGTTGTTGAACTGTTTAAGGATGTCCTTTTGGGAATCATTGGATTAATGGAGGCGGACCGTAATACAGTGATGTATAACCTTTCGCAGCTGTATGAGACGCAGCACCCTAAAGGGACGGCAAAAGCGGAAGCGGATGCTGCCGTTAAAGACGAGAAGGTTGACGAGGACTCGTTTAACAAGATTCGCACTGGCTACATTGTCTTGAAACAAGAAGCAGAAGAGAGGGAGAATGAAATCCGATTGCTTCGAAATCTTGCTAGTACAGGTCTTGTGATAACATCGTTCGCCCACGAATTGAGGAATATCGCTATTTTTTCGAAAACTCGTTCCAAGGATTTGCGCTGTGCAGTGGAGAATATTATGAGCGAAGACGATGTCGCTAAATTGGGATTGAGCGAGTATGATAATCCATATTGTCTAATTAATGACTTGCGTGACCAAGATCAAAATATTAGAAGTTGGTTGAATTTCTCTATTAATTCGATTAATAGGGATAAGCGGACTAGGAAGGTTCTCAGGATGGATGAGTATTTCTCTCGTTTTTATTCCACTTGGCATACCGTCCTAAATGAATTGAACATCGAGATGTCTATTACAGGTTTTACACCAGAGATGAGTGTAAAGGCGTTTACAATAGACCTTGATACCATCTTCAATAATCTCATTTCAAATGCAATTTATGCTATAAAGGAGAGTAAGAAAACAGAAAACCGCATAATAACAATCAGTGGATCTGTTGAGAATGGAGATATCGTGATTCTTTTTGAAGATACTGGGATTGGACTCGCTGAGGAATATAAAGCACACCCCAATGACATCTTTAATGCTTTTGAATCATCTAAATATGACAAGGATGGCAACCAAATAGGAACTGGTCTTGGGTTGTACATTACAAAGGCGACATTGGCCGAATATGAGGGTAGCTCTATTTCTGTCATAGTGCCTCATGCAGAGGGATTTGGTCTGACCGTTAGATTAAAAATGTATTAATATGATAAGATTAGGTTATTTAGACGAGGATAAGAGTAATAGGAATACTTTTAACCGTGTCTTTAAAAATGATTTCGAAGTCATTATGCTTGATGACTTTGCTAAGGTTTTTACCCTAGATCTATTATTAAAAGAAATTGATAATCAGGGGATTCAAGTATTAGCTGTTGATTATAAGTTGTCCGAAAAGGGAACTGTCAAATACAACGGAGACGAAGTGCTGGATGCCATCAATGAGCACAAACGCTATTTTCCAGTCTTTTTGATGACGTCATATGTTGACGAGGCTATTAAAAAAGTCAATAATACATTTCTGGTGAATGATAAGGATGGATTAGATAATGATAAGACAATTGATTTGCTTAAGAATCAAATTGCTGGTTCTGTTGAGTCCTATCATAGAATTGTGAGAGAGAAAGAAGAGAGAGCCAAAGTCTTAGAGGCAAAGCAAGACAGTAATGTCGGGTTAACCGAAGATGAGGAGCAGGAATTGCTTGACTTGCATGTGGAAATGAGCAAAATAGACCCGGCGGCAAATCCCTTGTCGCCAGACATGATGCAGACATCAGCAATAAGGGATCTTAAAACAGTAGTAAAGCGTTCGGAAGAGATCCTGAAATCACTAAGCAAATAAGGCGGGAATGAAACTGAGAGAGAAAACACCTACTCGCAAGTCTGATGTTGCCCATCAGAAGGACTATCATGCCTATCGTGATCAGTTGGCATCGGATTTCAATCATAGGTGTGGCTATTGTGACGATAGGGATGCCCCCAGAGCTGCCAGTTTTGAGATTGACCATTTTGTACCTCAAACTGTAGATAGCGACAAGATAACAGATTACGCAAATCTGGTATATGCTTGCAAATCGTGCAATAATGCGAAAAGGGCAAAGTGGCCGACGAATGATAAAGCTTTACCCAATAATGGTAAGGAAGGTTGGATAGACCCTTGCTTAAAGGATTATGAAGCGCAGTTTGAGCGCTTAGAAGATGGGAGAATACATCCATTGACTGAAATCGGCATCTGGATGTATAATAACCTAAAATTATGGAAGAAACAACACGAAATCCTTTGGAACGTTGAGAGATTGGAGGTGAATTACAATCAATTACGGGCCCTCCATAAACAAGGTTTGCTTCCTGATGAGCTTAAAGATTCACTATTTCAACTCTGTGACCAGTTATTAGAAGTCCTGAAATCGTTCTATAACGTAGTGTAAATGGCGCCACAATTGCTGTCATACGTAAGACGACATGTGCCGTCAGATGAACGAACAGTCAACAGGCTGTTCGTATCTGCGTTTATTCGGAGTAATTCTCTGGTAGTCGTGCGCTCTCAGTTCCTCTCTGGATATATTATCAATGATGGAGATGAAGATTTTGGACTGCTGCAGGATGTTAGTGAGCGTATCAAAGCGGAATACGGAGAAAAGATTATTCTTGAAACACTCGTTAAACTATTTGAATTTGTAATATCTCCGGCTGATAGAGTGGTGACAGGAGCCATTTACACCCCTGTTAGAATTAGGGAAACAATCCTGAAAAGATGTATAGGCGACAAAAGTGTCGATGAGCTCGGTCGACTTCGCATCTCTGATATCGCGTGTGGTTGTGGCGGTTTCTTAATGGATGCTGCGCATTTTATTCATTTTAAGACCGGGAAGTCATATGCCGAGATCTTCCAGGAAAACATATTTGGTATTGATGTACAGGAATACTCTATTGAGAGAACTAAAATTCTGCTAAGCCTTTTGGCTTTGAAGGATGGGGAAGATGCAGATTTCTGTTTCAACCTGCTATGTAGTGACACGCTTGATTTTTCAAGCGACAATTGGGATGAGACATATAATGGCTTTGATGTCATTGTTGGTAATCCGCCATATGTTTGCTCGCGAAATTTGCCAGAAGACACACGCTCTAAAATGAAGGGGTATGAGGTGTGTGGTTCTGGACATCCAGATTTGTATATTCCTTTCTTCCAAATTGCTATCGAAATGTTGAATGCAACAGGAAGACTTGGGTATATTACTATGAATACTTTTTTGCGTTCTATTAACGGAAGGTCTCTTAGAAAGTATTTTCGACGGAAGAATTGTGAACTCACAGTTTTAGATTTTAGAGGGTATCAAGTATTTGAGTCTAGAAATACCTATACTTGTTTGTTTTACTATGATAAGGCGGGTCAGGACGCTGTAATTCATTATGCTGTTGACGAGCAAGGAAGTCTCGCAAATGGCGTTTGTTTCACGAGTGTTTCTTATAATGTATTGGATGATGATAAGGGATGGGCATTGAATGATCTCGACATAACTTTTGCTATAGAATCAACAGGTGTTAAGATTAAGGATTATTGCCCATCGCGACATGGGATTGCCACGTTGAGTAATGATACCTATATATTTCAACCGACTCGGGAAGACGACAGATATTACTATCTTGAAAAAAACGGCACACAGTTCCCGATAGAGAAGGAGATTTGCCGAAGAGTATTTAACCCTAACAGACTCACTGTAGATGGTAAAATAGAGGCCTCGTATGAACTGATTATTTATCCCTATCTAGTTGTTAGTGGAACAGTTAGTGTGATTCCTCCTGAAATAATGTGGCAAGATTATCCCTGCACTCTAAGATATCTGGAATCAAGAAGAGATGTTCTTTTGTTGCGAGACAAAGGGGATACAAGCTCTTACCCACAATGGTATGCTTTTGGGCGAACACAGTCTCTGGTTCTTCCACGGTATAAACTGTTTTTTCCAAAATTCTCGAATAAACCAATCAGGTGTTTTATAGTAGACGATCCCGATTTAATGCTGTATAATGGGCTGGCATTCGTCAATTCAGATATCCGTAGATTGGAAATCTTAAAAAGGGTCATTGAAAGTAAATTGTTTTGGCGATACGTCGCTGCCAATGCAAAACCGTATGCTTCCGGATACTATTCGCTCAGTGGAGTAGATATCAAGCATTTTGGCATCCCTGTATTCTCTCTTACTGAAGAGAATGAACTGCTATCCTTGAGCAACAAGAATGAAATCGAGCATTGGCTGATTAATAAATACGGATTAGCTGAGTTTTGACCTTTGACCTTTTGTAGACAAATAGTTTCCGTCTAGGCAGCCAACCATCCATATCCCTGGACGGCCATATCAATAAAGTGATTCATCAAGAGATTAGTCTTGGAACTAAACACTTCACGGTCATAGGATTCCGGAAGGTCGTTATTGAGGCAGACCTGGATAATGGCCAGCACTTTTTGTTTCGGTTGCTCATCCTTGTACCAGTCAACAACCATCACGTTCTGCTTCTCCTCCGTGAGCTTCTTATACAGGTTCTTGGCAGCCAGCTTAACCTTTTGCTCTTCTGCCTGAGTAAGCTTACGGTCCTTTATTAGCAGGTCGTAAATCTCCAGTTCCTCCTCTTCCAGATCCATCTCGGTAGAACGGCTCTGCTCTTTTTTAAGAGCCTCAATGAGCTCAAGCAACTTCTCGTAGTAGTCTTCCGTTTCACTTCCACCGGCATTGTAACGGTCGATGATGCTCTTATAGCGCTCAGAAAACTTGATACGGGTACAGTTCTTATTGATCATCTGCTCCAAGGCCTTCTCAATGAATGCCCGCAGATCTTCTATTTCCAGTGGCTTATACGGCGTCGCATTGAGCGTTTTGCGCAGTTCCTCTACATCCAGTTTGCTCAAGTCAATGACCTTTCCTTCGTGGATGACATATTCGCTCTGGTCCTCAGCATCTGCTGCAGCCACGCTCCTGTCAAGGACTTCCGACATCTTGGCTTTTGCCCTGGCCAGCTTCTCATCATCTATCTGATTGTAGAATAAGCCCATCAGATACTTGATGGGGGCAAACTTCTCGTTGTACCAGCCCTTCTCGAAGATTTCAGGTTTAGAAGCTTCGTACAGATTCTCCAAGAGGTTCGTGAGTACCTTAAAGCGGTCCTTCCACTCGTCCATCTCTAGTATCCTGTTGTAAGCCTCCCGGTACATCTCAATCTGGTTAAGGGTATCGGTCTCTTCGATAATCTTGTCAAGGCTGATTCCGATGGAAAGCAGGAACTGATCAATCTCCTCTATGCATTTGTCAAGGTTGGCAATCAGCTGATCAATATCCTTGGCCGGGAAATCTTCGCCATTGCTTCCTGAAGCATATTCAGAGAGCGCTTGCTTCATGTATTTGAAGACATTCACATAGTCAACGATGATACCGCAGGATTTACCAGGGAACACACGGTTGGCACGGGCAATCGCCTGCATCAGCGTATGATTCTTCATCGGTTTGTCCAGGTACAAGGTCGACAATGACGGAACGTCGAAGCCGGTGAGCCACATAGCGCAGACGAAGACGAGACGTAAATTGTCATTCGGGTCCTTAAAGCGGTCCTCAATATCTTTACCCTCAGGAGTGATCTCATTCATCTTTTTCCTGTGGGGCTCAATATTGAGATTCTGTGCCTTGAACTTCTCCACCTCATCTGCCTCTTCACTCACAATGACAGCCATTTCAACGCTATCCATATAGTTGAGCCGGGCCGTCAGTTCTTTCCTCTTCTCCTCGTCCTTCTCATTATTTCGCTCCTTAATGAGGGCCTTCTTCTCCTCCTGCCAATAATGCTGGACTTTGTCATACATCCGGACAGCAGTAAACTTGTCGACGCTCACCACCATACCCTTCCCCAGGAAACCACGCCGAGGAAAATGATGTGCGATATCCTGGGCGATCTTCTCCAGGCGGCCATCTCGTTTGATAACCTCAATGATTCGAGAAGAGGAATTCTCCAGAAGCTCCTGTTCGCGCTCATTCAGGTCCTCATCTTCCACTATCTGGTCAACGTCAGTATCGAGCCAGTCGTTATCCAGCCCGACCTCAGGAACACGGCGGGAGTAGAACAGCGGCACTGTAGAGCCATCCTCGATGGCCTGGCCGAAGTTGTACTCAGAAACATAATCCCCAAACCATTGGTTCGTAAGGCGCTTGCTGCCAAGCAGCGGCGTGCCTGTAAACGCGATATAATTGGCATTGGGGATGCCTGTATGCATATTCTCCGCCAGTTGCTTATACTGCGTGCGGTGCGCTTCATCCACCAAAACAAAGATATCATCGCGTTCAGAGAGAATCGGGTACCTGAGCGTCTTATCATAGCCGAACTTATGGATCAGCGTGAAGACCATCGGCTTATTGCTGGAGAGGAATTCACGCAGCTGGGCCGAATTCTTGGGTTGGCACTCTTCCTTCGGCCCGATTACTTCCGTACGGACAAAGGTCTTGTGGATCTGCGTATCCAGGTCGTCTCGGTCAGTAATGACCAGGAAGGTGAAGTTGCCGTTGACTTTCCGGCGAACCTTTCTCACGAACATCACCATGGAGTACGACTTACCAGAGCCTTGAGTATGCCAGAATACGCCCAGTTTTCCCCTCAGATCCTCACGCTTATAGACATTCTCCATCAGGTTGTTCACGCCAAGGTACTGGTGATTCTTGGCGATAATCTTAGTGCGCTTGTTGTCAAAGAAGACGAAGTTCTCAATGTAGTCTATAAGCCTCTCTTTCCGGAAAAGACCGTCAATGAGGTTCAGGATTGAGGAGCCCTCTTCGGCGATTTTCTTCCTGTCAACATGCTCTTTCTCATCATTGACGCGGAGCCACTCAAAAAAGAACTCATATCCAGCATTCCAGGCGCCCATCTTGGTGGTGAGGCCATTGGAAAGTACACAGATTTGGTTCAGCGCAAAGATGTTGGGAATATCCTGTCTATAGCTGACCAGGTTCTTATTATAGGCTTCTTCAACCTTAACAGTAGAATTCTTCAACTCAATGAAGACCAGCGGTAGACCGTTCACAAAGAGCAGGACATCAGGACGGCGGTAGCGGAAATGGCCCTTAATCCACATCTGGTTGACAGCCGTGAAGTTATTATTCAGCGGATTCTCATAGTCAATCAGGCGCAGGATCTCGAACGTGGGCTTCCCATCGCGGATGATGTCGATTTTGATGCCGTTACGGATTTGGTTGTAGAACTTGTAATTGGTATCCACAATATCGGTCCCGGAAAAGTCCTTTCTGAACTCTTCAACAACCATGTCGATAACATCCAGGGATATCTGAGGATTCAGCCGCTGCAGATTGGAGCGGAAGACCTCCGGAAGGATGCATTCAGAAGAACTGGCTCGGCCTGTAGAAGCCACCTCGTCCTGTTTCTCAACAGACGGGTCGCATTCTATCCGGTTCCAACCCAAACCAACCAGGCGCTGGATTAGGGACTGTTCTATGTCGTCTTCGCTGATAAATGCCTTCATAAAAAATTCAGGTTATTAGTTATAGTGAGCGCTCCCCAATACTCACACAGCTATACACTCTCCGTCTCATTTTCATCAGTAATAACATCTGCAGGCTGTCCTTCAGGAACATCGGCCCACCAACGTTTGACGCAGTACTCCTTGAGTTCGTCCGTCCTATCAATAACATCTTGTTTTGCGAATGTCTGCTTGGATGTTATATAACTAGCCAACTTCTTTGTCATCTCAAAACAGCTCTTGTCATATCCAAGCCCTACCTTTAACAGAGGGACTTTCTTTTGAACGGTCGAGTTGAGAGTCTTCTCCAAAATAGACAGATTCCCCAAGCGATGCTCATACGAGACAAACTCTTCCATGTCTTCAAAACCTAAACTTTCAGGCTTGAAATCAGGCGTTTGGGATAGAACGTGTTCGATAGTAGGGATTGTGGATACAATCTTCTGGAGATCCTCTAAAGTATACTCGTTCTCACGAATAGTTTCGCAGTAGTCCACGAATATGTAAGGTAACGCCGCATTTGGATAGATGTTCACACTCAAGCTGGCATTGAATTGTTCCTTACTCATCCATCTGGTGTTAAACCATAGCAGCCAGTTCTGTATTTCAATATCAGAACGACCGTTGATGGAGCTCACAAATTTGACTATGTCAGCTTTCGGGTCGGTTCCTCTTGTCTTATAAACACGGACATCTATTAATTCCACCAAATCAAAGAACTTTTTGCCTAAGAACCTAGGCCCAACCAAATCCTTCTCCAGCACTCCCTTTTCCTGAAGCTTGACAATAAGAGGATAAAGTGTAGCAGAGAGATTAAGGATGACAAATAATTTGTAATACTTCGTCTCTGTGCCGACTCTAGAGATGATTTCATTGAGATTAGTAAAGAACGACTTGAGGCTTTCAATATACTGATTGATAAAGCTGGCCATCGCATCCTTGAAATCGCTTCCTTTTCTTATTTCTGTCAGTCTTTGCTTGATGGTCTTAAGCACATATTCTGCTGACGGTTCATAGTTGTCGGAGAAATATGTCACATAATGATAGCTAAGGATATTATCCTCTGTGAAGTTCTGACGTTTAATCAAATTAATCCCTATCCTATCTCCTCCGTTGTATTTAATTGAGTCGTACAATTCAAAAATATCACTGAATACGGCGTTGATGGAGTCATCGTATTTTTTATCCAAATACTTATTGGAGAAGTATATAAGCAAGCTTTTTATCTTCTCCATATTGGACAAAGACTTACCTCTGTCATTTACAGTTTGGAATATTCTAATGGCATCACCTTCCGAGTTCTCAATAAACTCCATAATCTCAAGATTCCCAATAGCATCAAGGAACTGTTCGGGATCTTGAATGTTGGCAATCTGGAATTTCATTTCCTCGACCGCCTCTAGCATAAAGCGCTGACTTTTATTTTGAGGTGTTGCTGACATATCACCATCCAACAGCTGCTGGAAAAGCTGCACGTCCCTCTCCAAAGGTTTAAGGCTGTATTGAGAACCTTTTTTGATGTAATGCATTTTCTGATATATCCTCGTATCGCTATCTTTAATGTTCTGTAAGAGCTGAGCGATGAGCAAGGTTATCGTTGTTAGGCGCTGTTGGCCATCTACTACAAAAAACTTCTTAGGATCTGTGGCGCACTTGGAAAGAACGACAGTTCCTATATAGTGAGATGAATTTGAGTCGATTGCTTCTTTTATATCATCAAACAATTCACGTATGTGCTGTTTTTCCCATGCATAACCTCGTTGGTACCTGGGTATTTCAAAGTACCTGTCATTGAAGAGATCGGTAATTTTAGTCGTTGCCATAGTGCTATTATGTGAGATGTTTATCTATATGTTTACTTCTAGCTTGCCACTCATAAGGCGTGGTAACAAGAGATCTCGTTGCTTAATAAGAAGATCATTCTGCTGCGCTAGAACATTCATTTCTTTGAATATGGGTGCCACTTCGTTATCGAACGCATCCATCACTGTTTTCGGGGGCAACATGACTAGCCCTTTGCGAAGGAAAGACTCGAATTTGAAGTTGATAATTCCTGTTGACTGGAGCTGGAATCTGTCAATTATGCGTGTGTCATAAAGGTAATGCATCCAGAAATAGAAGTAATAAGGAGATATCTTTTTCTTCTTAAGCCGGATTAGTTTACAGAAGCTCGCGCAAATAACCGTACCATCTTTGAAACGGTCAATCATATCTTGTGTAACTAATACGGTGCGGCCAACGGGTTGCTCTGCAGTACCTCCTGAAATCTCCATAACAATATCACCATCCTCAAGCTTTCTTGATTTATAATTACTCGCTTTATGATAACGAACAGGACAGGAGGAAACGTCATATCTCCATACACCAGGGAAGTCGGCTCCTCGAATAACACTAGCTTCTACAGGGTAATCCTCAGAAGGGATGTCATTTCCCCAACCGCCGCCGATGTAATAATCAAAGACCTCATTCATCTGTGCAAGGTCAAAAGAAGATGGAGTCTTTCCCAGCTTTGATGCAACTAAACTGTCTTTTTCGTGGCCAGGATAGCGGAAACGAACAAACCATTCTTTATACAGGCCTCTGGCCATCTTCTCCATTAACCCTATGCGTGTATTGTTGTTTTCAATTAGTGCATCGAATTGAAACAGTATATCCGCGACTCTTTTCTGATATCTTACATCTTTGAAAACTTGCAACTTAATCTTCCTCATTGCAGAGCCTGATATTTCAGGGAACGTCGCACCTGTTCCAAAGAGTCTAATGTAAGAAAGATTTGCCTTTAAGTAATAATACAGAAAAAGCGGATTAACTATGTCTTCATTGCACACAATACTCTTAAATCCTTGATTGGTGCATATGGGATTAGCAGCTAATGCTATATAACCAATAGGAGCTCTAGAGGAAAATAGTACCGTGTTTTTTGGCAACAATCGAGTGCCAGACTTATTGAGCCCCTTGCTTGTGATGAAGCTTTCTCCATTAGCAATATAAACTGCAGTATAGCCAGTAAGATCTTTAGGAGAAATCCATGGGATATCCCCATTCCAGTACTCATCAATGGCAGTCGAAGGAGTTCCTCCTCCAACAACTTCACCAAGCTCGGATATTCTCTTTATGATAGTCTCCATTTGAATTAAACTAATTTCTGAAGGTTATCACATATGGTTTTTTCTAAGCCAGAAGCTGCCTTTGACAATGAAAGCAATTGTTCTTTAAAAGAAGTCGTCTCTCGCTTGAACTCCTCCTCAGTCATACCATCATCTTCAATAGCGACGCCAACATAACGTCCAGAATTGAGTGAGTAGTCTTGGTCTCTTACACCATCTTCGCCATCGAGCCTTGCTACTTTGCAGAGACCTATAACATCCTGATACTTGCCCTCAGGGAATCTTTCAAGAAGCCAATCTACATCCGCTGTCTTTCCCGCTGCTTTATACTCATTGATGAGTGCCCAGAAGGCATTTGTGTCGCCTTCATACAGACGGGTTATAATGCCAAGATTCTTGATTTGTTCTTCACTAAACTTTCTGTGAGTGCGGTCAACTTGAGTGAAAATATTCCTGGCATCAATAAATAGGATCTCATTTTTGTTTTTCCTCTCTTTGTTGAAAAACCACAATGTGGCAGGAAGAGTGACCGTAGAGAACATATTGCTTGGGAGGGTGACCATCTGAGAGATAATACCATCCTCAATCATCTTCTTACGAATCTCAAGTTCGGATGCCCCTGCATCACTAGCAGAATTAGCCATCACAAGCGCGGCTTTGCCATGTTCATTCAAAGAAGTAGCAAAGAGGCCTATCCAAAGGTAGTTGGCATTAGGAACGGTTTCCTTTTTATCAGAGTCCTTCTTACCTCCTTTGGTTTTGTTGCGCGGAACGCCATAGGTATTGAAACGTTTGTCACCAATGACTTTGTCCACAACAACCTCATCCACGTTGAATGGAGGATTTGCCATCACATAGTCAAAGTTTTCGAAGGCATCGTGAGGGTCTGAATAAAATGAGTTTGCTTCGATAATATCTCCACGGACATTGTTCAAGAGGAGATTCATTTTCGCAAGTTTTACGGTGTCCGGGTCTTTCTCTACGCCATAACAACGGAAACGCATCATGTCGCTGTTAGAGGCGTTGTGGCGGTGCATATAGCGGGCAGCCTGGACAAACATACCACCTGATCCACAAGCGGGATCAAGGAATTTCTTGTCCCCTGTTACAGGCTGTAGAACTTCCACCATGTATTGAACAACTGATGCTGGCGTATAGAAGGCTCCTCCTCCCTGGCCTTCACTAAGGGCGAATTCTCCGAGGAAATACTCGTAGATCTGGCCGAAAAGGTCGATGCTTATGTCTTCCGGTATATCCTTGAATACGCGGATAATCTTGCTGAGCAGTTCAGGCTCTTCTTCCGGAACCAGCTGGCCGTAAACCTCCTTGGGAAGGACGCCATCCATTTTGGGATTTTCCTTCTCAATGGCCTCCATCGCTTTCTTCACCAGAACGGCCTTCTCTGCTGTGTCAGGAGAATTATTGATGAAGTCGAAAAAAGCACACTCGGGAAGGTAGAATCCACATTTCTCAATGGAAATATCCTTATAGGATTTCTCCATACGAGTGCCTTTGAACTTGGCGTATTCCGCATCAATTTCCTTCTTATGCTGCTTGAAAAGAACATCGGCATAACGCAAGAAAATAAGGCCGAGGATGGGTTGTCCGTATTTATTGGGGGCAAGATGGGCGCTGGCGCGAAGCATATCAGCCGAATGCCACAGGTTATCTTTCAGTTGTTTGAGTTCCTGGTCTGTCATTGTTTACTCCTTCGGTTTGATGATGAGGTCGGTATAATCCACTTCCAGAAGCTCTGCTATCCGGAAAAACATATCAATGGATGGTTGAGACGTATTCGTACACCATTTGCTGACGGTAGCGGGGTCTTTGCCCAACTGCTCGGCCAACCACTTGTTTGTACGCTTATGCTCAACCAACACGACCTTGATACGATTCAAGTCCTTGTTGTACATTAAGTATTTGTGGGTTTTGCTTTTTCTGGGGTTAAAGATAGCAATAAAATGAATTATTTTCAATTTATTGTACGAGAATCCTAACCATAGCAAATACTCGGAAGCTATTCTTTCCTCAATTCGCCGCGTTTTTATTTTCCAACAAGGACGTTGAAGAGACAGGCGTGAACGTTTGTTAAGAAATTGTTTACGGCAAGGAAAGTCTTAGTGCCCACTAAACAATAGTTCGAAGATGTGATGTCGCATTGAAAAATCAGCTATTTATGCGGCAAGATGTATTCGGCTGAGTTAGGGTATGAAGTTTGTTGATTTTCAGCATTATATATAAATTATGATATGTAAAAAGAGGTTTTTATAATCAAAAATATGTTTCCCTATTTTTAGTGGACACGCATGAACCATATGAAAAGCGCAGAATAAATAGGATTCCCATACGTCTACATACTAGTTATTTCCTAGAATAATTAATTAAGCGAACCTATGCCAAAAACGCAGGAAATTTAAGAGTCACGTTACAGAACCTAAATAAACTCGCTAACCAGTTCAACTTCTTTAAGCCCCTCATCAGGTTCAATAATCTGAGGTAGTGGTCTAATAAATTTGTTTTTCTATGGACTTCGCTGTAACTTCGCGGCTCATTTGGTGCTGTCTTAATTATGAGACGCGCGCGCATAAGTAGGAATGATATGCATTTGCACGAACACAAGATGATCGAAGTGCCGGCCGGAAAAAGGGGCCGGGTGTTGACGAAAGTAATTTGGGTTGGGCTGATTGCCAATCTGTTCATTACGGTGGGAAAGATTGTGGCGGGGTGGCTGGGCCGCAGCGCGGCGCTGGTCTCTTCGGGAATCCATTCCCTGTCGGACCTGGCGAGCGATGCGGTGGTGCTGATCCTGCTGAGCTTTTCCGCACGGGGAGAGTGCCGCAAGTTCGCCTATGGCCGTGGAAAATTCGAATCGCTGGCTTCCGCCGTCATCGGCGGGGTTCTGTTCTTCGTGGCGGTGGACCTGCTGGTGGATGGAATCGAAGCCATCGAGGGCATTCTTTCGGGAGAACTGACGGACAAGCCTTCGCCCATCGCCCTCTGGATGGCCGTCGCTTCGATGGCGATTCAGCTGTGCGTGTATTTCTACACCTCGCTGATGGGGCATAAATACGCTTCATCGACGCTGGTTGCCAAGTCGTGGCACAATCTGGTGGATGCCGTTTCGACGCTTGGGGCGCTCCTGGCGGTCGGGCTGGCCATCGTGCTGGGTGACAAATGGGTCATTCTCGATCCGCTCGCCGCCTGTATCATCAGCGTGGCTGTGCTCGTGCTTTCCGTCAAGGTGCTGATCCCCGCCCTGCAGGAATTGCTGGATGCGGCGCTGCCCCAGGAAACGGAGGAGGAGATCCGCCGCGTGCTGCTGGAGGTGGGGGCGCAGACGGCCGCCTTCGAGCTTGTTTCCCTCAAGACCCGCCGAAGCGGTCCGGACATTTTCGTGGATGCGGTTCTGAAAGTCGCGCCCGAGACGAAGGTGGAAGGCTCTGACGCACTCTGCGACCAGGTTCAGTCGGCGCTCAGAAAGCTTCTCGGCGCCTCCGCCCGCATTAGTCTTCGCACCGTCTCCCGATAGTGCTTTATTTCCCGCCCAATTTGAAATAGCGGCGGGTTTTGTTGCTCCTTCAAGTTCATCGCTGCGTGGGTGGGCGGTAACTGCTTAAAAGACAATAAGATATACAAAATCGCCTGTGCAAAAATGCGCAGGTGATTTTATGTATCTATCTAATTATTAATGAATTATGCTCCACTTAAATTATTTGTCATCTAACTTGAAATAACGGCGGGTAACGAAGCCCTTCTTGTCGAGCTGGATGAGATAGGGGAGAGAGGAAAGGTCGAAGGCGTCCATCAGGGCGTCTTTTTCTGTTTCGGAAAGGCGGGAGAGGTTGTCCTCGACGTTGATCAGGTAGATAAGGGGGGCGTCTTTTTCGGCGGCCAGCGCACGGGCGCGGGCGATTTGCTGCTTGCAGTCGGCGCAGGAGGGGTCGTAGAAGAGGAGGATGGTCTCGCGGGGGTGGAGGCAGCAGCCTTTTTTGAGGCGGTCGAGGCGGGTGAGGGATTCCTTGGGCCGGGAGTGACGGGCGTCGGCAACGGGAGCGCTGAGGTCGTCGGAGGGACTCCCGGTCTGTTCGGGAGTGACGGATGCGCTGGAGCCGGAAACCGGAGTGACGGAAGCGCTGGGGGTGGCAGCCGGAGCGGTGAGGTCGCTGGCCTCTATAACGCTGTCCGGTTTAAGTTGCAGGACATACGCCTTGACGTCGGGGACTTTCGAACCGATGGCGGCTTTGCTGTGCAAATCTTGGAGAAAACGTGCGAGTTGCAGGACGGAGAGGGTATCCGTCGCGCCCGTCCAGGCAATCTCGTCGGAGAGGATGTGGTCGCGGATCAGGCGGTCGCAGGCGGCGATGCCTTCTTCGGAATTCCGGCTGCTCAGATAATAGAGGAGGTCTCCCGTAAGGTGCCGGTAG
Source organism: Bacteroidales bacterium (assembly GCA_017961345.1). Taxonomy (GTDB): domain Bacteria; phylum Bacteroidota; class Bacteroidia; order Bacteroidales; family UBA932; genus Cryptobacteroides. The sequence goes on from JAGCXP010000124.1 coordinate 49,944, forward strand.
AGGTCGGGATCGCCCCGTTCTTCTCCGGCCTGCTTCACGGAGGCGAGCACCTCTTCTACGGATGATTCATCCATCCCGCCTTCGGGCAGGAGCCCTTCAAACAGGGCGAGGCTCTCCTCGCCGCCGTAGGCATAGTTGCGCGAGAGGTCGCGCTTTTGCAGCAGGGTTTGCAGGCTTTCCGGGTCGAGCCGACGGCCGGCAATCCGATTGTTTTCATCGACGAAAAACAGCCGGGGGGTGGAAACCACGCCATAGGAGGCGGGAAAATCGCTGTCGTGGTACGGGTCCCAGAGGTGGAACATCCGGATGCGGGGCGGCGTGGTGAAATACTCGAGCGGGCGGGGGCCGTCCGGCCCGCCTGTCGCGTTCATCTCGCTCAGATTCCAGCGAAGCCTTTCCATCCGCCATTTGTCCCAGGCCTCGCGGTCTCTTCCAGTGTAGATAAAGTAGAGGTCGAGCGGCTCCGGAGCGTGCTTGATGACGCTTTCCAGCTGCTTTGTGTAGAGTTTGCAGGTGGCGCACTCGGTGGAATAGAAAAAGAGAATGTACGCGCGCGGGGCGTCGGGAATGACGATATGGTTGCCTTCCTCGTCGGAAAGCGTCAGAGCGGGGGGCGTCATACCCACGAGGGTCCGGCGGTTGAGATCGGCAAAGAGCCGTGCCTGCTCCGCCTGTTCCGTTGTGTCAAACTGCAATTTGAAGGGGGCACCGTCCGTCGGGGCGGAGAGCGCTTCGCCTGCCGCATTGCCTCCAAACCACACATCGTAGAGATGCACGGCGACGGCTTCGTCATTCATCAAGGGAGACTCCGCATAGTGCCGGTAGAGCGTCTGTGCGGTAAAAGTGCGTGTGAGCGAATCGCTGCAAAAGGCAATCAGGCCGTCGCATTCGCGCGCCTTGAATTCGGCGCTGTAGCCTTCGAGCGTTTTCGTATAAGCATTCAGCAGGCGTCCGAGCGAATCGAGGGGCTCGGCGGCCTTGGCGTTAAAGGGGAGGAGTATGAAGGAAATGAGCCATGCGGCTGCAAGCCGTGTCAGTACCGAAAGCCCGCAGGGTGCGCTGCGGGAATACGCCTTCCGCAGGCCGCCGGCTTTCCCGCGACGGTCGTGGGCTACCACACCTTTCATAGCATCACGCCTTCGGGTAAAAAGTCGGAGGCGTCGGCGTGGTGACGGATGATGTCGCGCACGGCGGAGGAGGAGATGTGGGCGTACTCCTGACTGGTCGGGATGAGGATGGTCTCGATGTCGGGGGCGATGTGGCGGTTGGCGTCCGCAATGGCCTTTTCCGTGTCGAAGTCCATGAAGTTGCGTACGCCCCGGACGATGTGGCGGATGCCCAGGCGCCGGCAGATTTCGATGGTCAGGCAGTCGTATTCGAGCACCTGCACGCGATTGCCGAGCGAAGCGGTTGCCTGGCGGATGATGTCCAGCCGCTTTTCATTGTCGAAAAATCCCTTTTTGTCCTGGTTGAGGCCGACGGCGACCACGACGGTGTCGAACATCGTCAGGGCCCTTTTCAGGATGTTGAGGTGGCCGGCGGTAAAAGGGTCGAAAGAGCCGGGGAAGAGGGCTGTTCTGTTCATATGGTCCAGTCTATGGGTTGTTTGCCCATTGAGGTGAGCAGTTGGTTGGTTTTGGAAAAATGCCGGCAGCCGAAAAACGCGCCCCCGGCGAGCGGGGACGGATGGGCGGCTTCGAGCACATAATGGCGGGAGGTGTCGATGAGCGCTTTTTTGCTGCGGGCGAAATTGCCCCAGAGCAGGAATATGATGCCCTCCCGCTGCTCGGAAAGGGTACGGATGACCGCGTCGGTAAACTCCTGCCAGCCCAGGCGGCTGTGCGAGGCGGGGGCGCCCGCTTCGACCGTCAGGATGGCGTTGAGCATCAGCACGCCCTGGCGGGCCCACTTTTCGAGGTCGTGGGCGCCGGACATTTTCACGCCCAGGTCGCTCTCGATTTCCTTGAAGATATTTTTCAACGAGGGCGGGGCGGGAACATTGTCGGGCACGGAGAAGGAGAGCCCTGTCGCCTGTCCGGGATTGTGGTAGGGGTCCTGACCGAGGATGACGGCTTTGACGCTGTCGAAGGGGGTGAGGGCGAAGGCGCGGAAGATGTTGCTCCCGCGGGGATAAATCACGGCCCCCGCCTGTTTGCGCGCATGCAGGGCGTCGGACAGGGCCTGGAAATAGGGCTTGTCAAACTCGCCTGAGAGGGCTTTCTTCCAACTTTCTTCTATTGCTACGTCCATCGCAACTTCGCCTTATATTTCCGGAGGGGCCGGTTCTATTTCTCAAACACGAAGTCCAGCACGTCGGCGATGGTCTTCACATAGTGGAAGGTCAGCCCCTTGATGTATATCTCGGGAATCTCGCCGATATCCTTGCGGTTGTCTTCGCTGATGACGATGGTGTGAACGCCGGAACGCTTGGCGGCGAGGATTTTTTCCTTGATGCCGCCCACGGGGAGCACCTTGCCCCTCAGGGTCATTTCTCCCGTCATGGCCAGGCCGCTCTTGATGGCGCGCTCGCGCAGGGCGGAAACCATGGAGGTAACCATCGTGATACCGGCGGAGGGACCGTCTTTCGGCGTGGCGCCTTCGGGTACGTGGATGTGAATGTCTTTCTTGGCGAAGGTCTCGCTATCCATGCCGGCCGCTTCGGGGTGGGCCTTGATGTACTTGTAACCGATGGTCGCGGACTCTTTCATCACGTCGCCGAGGTTGCCGGTCAGCGAGAGTTCACCTTTGCCGCCGCTGATGCTGCTTTCCACGAAGAGCACTTCGCCGCCCATTTCCGTCCAGGCGAGGCCGGTCACCACGCCCACGCCTTCGTTGCCGCGTACTTTGTCGTGGAAACTAACCGGCAGGCCGAGGTATTCCTTGAGCATTTCCTTTTTGATGATGTCGGGCCGCTCCTGTTCGGTGGCGATTTTCTTGGCGGTCACGCGGGCGACCTTCGCGATCTGTTTCTCCAGGCCGCGGACGCCCGACTCGTGGGTGTACTCGTCGATGATGGTGCGTACGGCCGCTTTGTCGAACTGCAGTTGGTCGCTCTTCAGGCCGTTCTCCGAAATCTGCTTGGGAATCAGGTATTTCTTGGCGATTTCCATCTTCTCTTCGGCGAGGTAGCCGGTCACGTTCACCATCTCCATGCGGTCGCGCAGGGCGGGCTGGATGGTCGAGGTGCCGTTGGCCGTGGTGATGAAAAGCACGTGGGAAAGGTCGTAGTCGATATCCAGGTAGTTGTCGTGGAAGGCCGTGTTCTGTTCGGGATCGAGGGCTTCCAGCAGGGCGGCGGAAGGGTCGCCCTTGTAGTCGCTGCCGATCTTGTCAATCTCGTCCAGCACGATGACAGGGTTCGAGGTACCCGCCTTGGCGATTCCGTTCAGGATGCGTCCGGGGAGGGCGCCGATGTAGGTCTTGCGGTGACCGCGGATTTCGCTCTCATCGTGGGTGCCGCCGAGGGCGATGCGGATGTACTTGCGGCCCAGGGCCCGCGCAATGCTCTTGCCGAGACTGGTCTTACCCACGCCCGGAGGGCCGTAGAGGCAGAGAATGGGGGACTTCAGGTCTCCTTTAAGTTTCAGCACGGCGAGGTATTCGATGATGCGGTCTTTGATTTTGTCCAGGCCGTAGTGGTCCTCGTCCAGCACCTTTTTCGCGTGCTTGAGGTCCAGGTTGTCCTCGCTCATCTCGCCCCAGGGCAGGGTGAGCATGAAGTCGATATAGTTGAACTGAATGCTGTAGTCGGGGGAGTTGGGGTTGTAGCGCTCGAGTTTGGCGAGTTCCTTGTCGAAGGTCTCCTTCACGCTCTCGGGCCACTTCTTGGCCGCGGCGCGCTCCTTCAGTTTGTCGATATCCTCCTTCTCATCCATGCCCAGCTCTTCCTGAATGGTCTTGAGCTGGTTGTTGAGGTAGTACTCCCGCTGCTGCTGGTCGATTTCATCCTTGACCTTGGCGTTGATTTCCTGCTTGATGCGCACGAAATTCGCCTGTTTCTCCAGGATACGCAGCAGGTTCAGGCCACGGGTTTTCATATCGTCGGTCTCGAGCAGCTGGATTTTCTCCATGTTGTTTTCGAGTTCCACCGTCGTGGCGATGAAGTTCACGAGGAAGTTGTAGTCCTCGATGCTCTTGAGGGAGGCAATGCTGTCCTTGCCGCCGAAGGGCCCCTGTCGGAAGGCTAGCGATACTTTTTCCTTGATGCTCTCCGCCATGGCCTGTACCTGGGGATCGGCGTTGTCCGCCAATTTGTCAGGAGCCATCCGGACGCGGCCGTGCAGGTAGGGTTCGTCGCCTACCAGACCGGTCAGTTCCACGCGGCCGATGCTCTGGAGGATGGCCGTGACCGTCTCGTCCGGCATCGTGATGGTCTTCAGCACACGCGCGAGGCTGCCGTACATCGACAGGTCCTGGAGCTGGGGCTCGTCCACGGAGTTGTCCGTCTGCGGGATAGCCGCGAAGTAGAGTTTGTGCTTCTCCGCGTCCCGGATCAGGGCCAGGGACTTGTCACGTCCGATGGTGACCGGATAAATGCAGCCCGGGAAGAGCGCGGCGTTGCGCAGGGCGAGGATAGGTATGGTGTCCGGCAGTTTGTCGGCGTCGAAATCGGGATTCAGGCCTTCCTGCTGGAGGGGAATGATATTCACCTCCGCCGAAAAGGGGGAAAACAGGTCTTTGATCATAGAATACTTCAGCTATTCTGCCAAATTGACAGATTTACAAATTTAATACTTATTCGTCAATCATTGTGCCAGCGTTCCAAGAAAAAATCAGATACTTTTTGAAATTTGAAAAAAAACACCTAATTTTGCGCGTTTTTACACAATTAAGTTTTTAACATTTATCATCTTATGACAAAAGCAGATATCGTCAACGAAGTCGCCAAGGCGACGGGCGTTGAAAAAGTGGAAGCCCTGGCCGTGATCGAGTCCTTCATGGATGTCGTGAAGGGTTCCCTTATCAATGGTGAGCCGGTGTACCTCCGCGGCTTCGGCAGTTTTATTATCAAGAAACGTGCGCAGAAGGCTGCCCGCAACATCACCAAGAACACCACCATCGTCATCCCCGCCCACGACATTCCGGCCTTCAAACCTGCGAAGACCTTCATGGCGGCCGTCAAGAAATAATTTAACATTATTATATTATGCCTAACGGGAAAAAGCACAAACGCCACAAGATGGCGACGCACAAGCGCAAGAAACGCCTGCGTAAGAACCGGCACAAGAAGAGAAAGTAGTTCTCTTCTGTGTTCGTACCGGCTGCTAAATGGAAGGAGAGAAAGATTTAATCGTTGATGTTGCAAAGGACAAGGTTTCGGTTGCCCTGATGGAAGAGCATCGCCTTGTCGAATTCAGCGAGGAAGCCTGCGACCGCAAGACCTGTTCGGTCGGGGATGTCTTTCTGGGCAGGGTAAAAAAGTTGCTGCCCGCCTTGAACGCGGCCTTTGTAGACATCGGGGACGGGAAGGATGCTTTCGTGCATTATCTCGATCTCGGTGTCAATTTTTATGCTTTTGACGAATTCGCCAAACGGACCAACCGCAATAGCGACTGCGGCGGAATCTATTCCCACATCAAGTTCGAAAAGCCGCTCGAGAAGGAGGGGCGTATCGAAAACGTACTCTCCGTCGGCCAGAGCATCATCGTCCAGATCAGCAAGGAACCCATCTCCACGAAGGGGGCCCGCCTGACCTGCGAGATTTCCCTGGCGGGGCGGAACATCGTCCTTCTGCCCTTTGCCGACAAGGTCAGCGTGTCCCAGAAAATCCGTTCCAAGCAGGAAAAACGCCGCCTGGAGCTGCTGGTGAAGAACATTCTGCCGAAGAACTACGGCGCCATCATCCGTACGGCCGCCGAAGGCAAGAGCGCGTCCATCCTCGACAACGAACTCAAGACACTGGTGGAAAAATGGGAGAATTCGTGGAAGAAACTTGCCCGGGACAAGAACGTCAAACTGCTCTTTACCGAGTGCAGCAAGGTGACCGCGCTGCTGAGGGACTTGCTCGACGAGACTTTCACCAGCATCTATGTCAACGACGCTTCCGAATACGACGCCCTCAAGTCCTACATCGCGCTGATTGCGCCCGGGATGGAGAAAATCGTCAAGCGCTACGAGGGAAACAAGCCCATTTTCGACCATTTCGAAGTCACGCGCCAGATCAAGGGTTCGTTCGGCAAGATTGTCCCCATCAAGCAGGGGGCCTACCTCGTCATCGAACACACGGAAGCCCTCCACGTGGTGGACGTGAACAGCGGCACGCGGGCCAAGAACAAGGAGCAGGAGCAGAACACCTTCGACATCAACTGCTACGCGGCGGAAGAAATCGCCCGGCAGATGCGCCTGCGGGATATGGGCGGCATCGTCATTGTGGACTTTATCGACATGGCCACGGGCGAGCACCGCAATGCCCTTTACAAGAAGATGCAGGAACTCATGGCCGGCGACCGTGCCCGCCACAACATCCTGCCGCTCACGAAATTCGGCCTGATGCAGATTACCCGTCAGCGGGTGCGTCCGGCCACGGAAATCAACACCACGGAAGTCTGCCCCGTCTGTCACGGTACGGGCAAGATTTCCTCCAGTGTCGTCATCGACGAAGCGATAGAGAGAAAGATTTCTGCCGCCGCGGCCGCCAAGCCCGGCGCTCCGCTGGTGCTCAAACTGAGCCCCATTCTCGGCGCATACCTGAAGAAAGGCAAGGGACTGTTCAACGTCGGTTCCATCCTTTCTCGTTGGCAGAAAAATTACGGGTGCAAGATTACGCTTAACGAGACCAGCCAGTTCTCCGTCCTGCAGAACGAACTGTACGACAAGGCGGGGGCCCGGCTGGACAAGTAATACCCAGCTTTATGTCCCGCGCCAAGAAATCCCCCAAAAAGCTGACCCCTTCCGAGCAGTACAAACTGAATCATCGGGAGGAAATGCTGCGCAAGCATCGTCAGACCATTTATCTCAACGACCGGGAAATGGCGGCTATCTCCGCCTATTGCTCCCGCTTCCAGGTCAAGCACAAGAGCGTCCTGCTTCGCGACGCAATCCTGTCCCGGGTTCTGGAAACGCTCGGGGAAAATCCGCCCACGCTGTTTTAGCGTCGGCACAGCCAAAACGCTTATTATGAACGCATTGGAAGAAGCGAGGGCGCAGATTGCCACCCTCGACAAGGAAATGGCCTCTCTCTTTGAGCGGCGGATGAAGCTCGTAGAGCAGATTCTTTCCTATAAAGTCCGTAACGGCCTGCCGATTTTCGACGCCGACCAGGAGGCGCGCGTGATTGCACGCAACCTCCCCTCTGTCACCGACCCGACACTTCAGGAATACTACGTGCTGTTTCTTCATAGCGTGATGGATATTTCCAAGGCCTACCAGTCCCGGATGATGAACGGGATGAAAGTGTCTTACTGCGGCATTCCCGGGGCTTTTGCCCACATTGCCGCCCAGAAACTCTTTCCCCAGGCGGAGGCGGAAGCCTTTCCCGATTTTGCCGACGCCTACAGGGCCTGTGAGAGCGGGGAAAGCGACGTGGCCATCCTGCCCATCGAAAACAGTTACGCCGGAGACGTGGGACGCGTGATGGACCTCTCCTTCAGCGGCAGTCTCTTTATCAATATGATGGTCGAACTGGACGTCACGCAGAACCTGTTGGGCGTCAAAGGCGCCCGCACGGGCGACATCCGCAAGGTGGTCAGCCATCCGCAGGCCCTCGCCCAGTGCGCCAAGTTTATCAAGGACCACGGCCTGCAGGAAGAGGATTATGCCAATACGGCCATGGCGGCCAAATATGTGGCCGAGACGGGCGATTCGTCCCTCGGCGCCATCGCTTCCGAGGAAACGGCCCGGCTGTACGGCCTGGAGGTGCTCGAACGGCGTATCAACGCTTCGGGGGTCAACACCACGCGCTTCGCGGTCTTTTCCAAGAGCGCCGGAACCATCCCTTCCGCCGAACATTTCATTCTCGTTTTCACCGTCCGCAACGAGGCGGGTGCCCTGGCCAAGATTCTGAATATCATCGGGTCCCACGGTTTCAACATGAGCAGCCTCCACAGCCGTCCGATGAGCGGCCCGGTATGGAAACATTATTTCTTCGCCGAACTCGAAGGAGACGTCCACTCCGCGGACGGAGAGGACCTGCTGCGTCAGTTGTCTCCCGTCTGCGACAAACTCAAGATGATCGGCGCCTATAAAAGTCTCTCCTTATGAATATGACCTATAACCGCGAGCTTTTCAGCCCGCAGGAACTCAAACAGATGTATCCCGTCACCCCGCAGGGGGAGGCGTACAAGAAAGCCAACGATGCGGCGGTGCGTGCGGTCCTGGACGGCAGCAGCGACAAACTGATGCTCGTCATCGGTCCCTGCAGCGCCGACCGCGAGGATTCCGTGATGGAGTATATTTCGCGCCTGCGTCCCCTTCAAGAGAAGGTGCAGGATAAGATTGTGATTGTCCCGCGCATCTACACCAACAAACCCCGTACGACGGGTGCCGGTTACAAGGGCATGCTCCACCAGCCCGACCCGATTGCTTCTCCCGACCTTTTCAAAGGCCTGGTTGCCATCCGCAAACTGCACCTGCGCGCCCTGCTGGAGACCGGTTTCTCCTGTGCGGACGAGATGCTCTATCCCGAGAATCACCTCTTCCTCTCCGACATTCTCTCCTACGTGGCGGTGGGGGCGCGGAGCGTGGAAAACCAGCAGCACCGGCTCGTGGCCAGCGGACTGGATATCCCCGTGGGCATGAAAAATCCGACGGGCGGCGACCTCTCCGTGATGATGAATTCCATTCGGGCGGCTCAGAGCAGCCACTCCTTTATTTATAGGAACTGGGACGTGACGAGCGCCGGCAACCCGTATGCCCACGCCATTCTGCGCGGCTATGTGGACAACGACGGAGCCAGCCATCCCAACTACCACTACGAAGACCTGCGCGATCTGGCCGACCATTATCAGGAGAGCGGGCTCGCCAATCCCGCCTGCATCGTGGACTGCAACCACTCCAATTCCGGCAAACAGTACCTGGAGCAGGGCCGCATCGCCAAGGAAGTGCTTCACAGCATGCGCCACTGCGAGCGGTTGAACGCCCTGGTCAAGGGCCTGATGATCGAGTCTTATCTGGAGGACGGCGCCCAGAAATCGGGCGAATGCACCTACGGCAAATCCATTACAGACCCCTGTCTGGGCTGGGAAAAGACCGAGCGCCTCATCTACGAACTCGCGGAGCTCCGCTAATCAAGAGTAATCAACTGTGCGTGACAGGTGTCTGTTAACCTGTTGATACAGAGGTGAATACTGAAAATCGCCTGTGCATTTTTGCGCGGGTGATTTTTCGTATAAAATTGATTTATAGCGACTTAAGCAGCACTCGGTTTTGCGCCTTGAGGAACGCGTCCTCGTCGTCCGGATTGAGGAAGCGGGTTTCGATGGGAAGATAGAATAAGCGGCGGCGGAGGTCGTCGCTTAATTTTTCGCATAGGGGGAGGAGGCGCTGGGCGTCCTTCTCGGTGGTGAGAAGAAGGGCTTCGGGCGTACTGGCGGCTGCGGCTTCGATTCTGGCGAGGTCGGCGGAGTTGAAGTCGTGGTGGTCGGGGAAACGGAGGTGGCTGGCGAGGCGGTATTTCTCGCCGAGGTGGGCGAGCATCGGGCGGTCGTTGGCGATGCCGGTGACCACGATCATTTTGCCGGAATAGAGGTAATGGCGGTCGCCTTCGGGGAAGACGGCTTCGGGATCGGCATAGCGGAGCGTGGTGAAGAAGACGGGGATGGGGGATTCCCGATCGGGTCGTGAATGACGGCCCCCGGACTGCGAAGTAGCATCGCAAGCAGAAGCAACCTCGTAGGCAGAAGCAACCCCGTAGGCAGAAGCGTCATAGGCGTTCTTCAGGCCGAGGGTCTTGATCCAGGCCTGGCGCTCTTCGTCTGTGAGGTCGTCGGGGCATTTGCTGGCGATGACGATGTCGGCGGCAGCAATGCGGGAGGAAAGGTCGCGTAGCCGGCCCAGGGGGAGGAGGCGGTCCTGGCTCAGGGGACGTTCGTATTCGACGAGGACGATGTTGCAGTCGGCTTTGAGCGCGCGGAACTGGAAGGCGTCGTCGAGAAGGATGCGGGAGGCTCCGTCCCCGGCCAGCTTCCGGCAGCCTTCGATGCGGTCGGAACAGACGGCGACGGGAACGTCCGGGAACTTGCGCTTGATCTGAAGGGGCTCGTCTCCGAAGCGGGCGGGGGTGCCGTCGGTTTCGACATAGAGGAAGCCCTTGCTCTTGCGGCCGTAGCCCTTCGAGAGTACGGCAACGGGACCCCCGATCGGGTTGGGGGTGACACCCGAACCCTCACAGAATGCGTCCTGCGTTTCATTGCCGGCAGTGCCCGGCAAGCTGTTTCGCAAGAGCTTGAGAAGCAGCTCGGTAAACGGCGTCTTTCCCGTCCCTCCGACGGCCAGGTTGCCGATGCAGAGGGTGGGTATGGGGGAACGCTGCGCCTTTTTCCAGCCCCTGTCGTAGAGCAGGTGCCGCAGTTTGAGCGTCCACCAATAGGGCGCAAGGAAGATTTTGTCGGCTCTCATCCTGTATTTTTTACCCCGCAAAGATACAAGAAATTTTGTCATCCAATAAAAAATTACTACCTTTGCCGCCCCTTGTGTATCAAGGGATCGCAAATTTATTTATAGTATTAACCATTAAAGACTCAAGACAGTGAACACACAGAGTTACAAAACAGTTTTTGCGAATCCGCAGACTGTGAGCAAAGGCTGGGTTGTCATTGATGCCACCGACGTGGTGCTGGGTCGTCTTGCCGCCAGGGTTGCCCGCGTTCTCCGCGGGAAGGACAAACCCTACTTCACCCCCAATCAGGACTGCGGTGACAATGTCATCATCCTGAATGCGGACAAGGTGAAAATCACCGGCAAGAAACTGACCGAGAAAGTCTATGTCCGTTACACCGGTTATCCGGGCGGACAGCGCTTTACCACGCCGAAGGAAATCTTGGCAAAGAAGCCGACCGAACTGGTGAGAATGGCCGTCAAGGGCATGCTCCCCAAATCCCGTCTTGGTGACAAGCTGCTCGGCAACCTCTACCTCTATCAGGGCAACGAGCATCCCCACCAGGCGCAGAACCCCAAAGTTATCAAGTTGAACGAAATCTAAGCATTGAGCAATGAAACAAGTGAACGCCCTTGGAAGACGTAAATCCGCAGTTGCCCGTGTTTACATCGCGCCCGGTAAAGGCAGCATGACCGTCAACGGCCGTGATATCAACGAGTACTTCACCCTTGAAGCCCTCCGTTATATCGCCAACCAGCCGTTCGAAGTCACCGCTACCGAAGGCCAGTTTGACGTGAAGGCCAACATCGATGGTGGTGGCATCAAAGGTCAGGCTGAGGCCCTCCGGCTCGGTATCGCACGTGCACTTTGCGAAGTTGACAAAGAGGCTTACCGTGCCACTCTCAAGTCCGCCGGATTCCTTACCCGCGACAGCCGCGAGGTCGAAAGGAAGAAACCGGGCCAGCCGGGTGCACGCCGCCGCTTCCAGTTCAGCAAGCGTTAGTACGCTGTCGGATTTACATTTTGCACAGTCACGATTGTGTGGAAATGTCGTGATTGCGGAAAACCGGCAGGATCTTCCAAACAACAGAGTTCAAGCTACCTGCCGATTGATGAAGAGTTAAAACAAACAAAAAACAAAGACAAAAATGTCAAGGACTAATTTCCAGGAATTGCTCGACAACGGATGCCACTTCGGCCACCTCGCCCGTAAGTGGAACCCTAAGATGGCTCCGTATATCTTTATTGAGAAAAATGGTATTCATATCATTGATCTCCATAAGAGCATCGTCAAGATCGACGAAGCGGCGAACGTGCTGAAACAGCTCGCCCGCAGTGGCCGCAAGGTGCTGTTCGTCGCCACCAAAAAACAGGCAAAAGACATCGTCGCCGCCCAGGCTGCGGCTGTCGGAATGCCGTATGTGACAGAGCGCTGGGCCGGTGGTATGCTTACCAACTTCCCGACCATCCGCAAGGCTGTCAAGAAAATGAATACCATCGACAAGATGAAAGAAGATGGTACCTACGACACCCTCGCCAAGAGGGAGCGTATGCAGATCGACCGTCAGCGGGCCAAACTTGAGAAGAACCTCGGTTCCATCAAGGATATGAACCGTCTGCCTTCCGCCCTTTTCGTCATCGATGTCCAGAAGGAAGCCAATGCCGTCAAGGAGGCTGTCCGCCTGAACATTC